>JAUIIK010000015.1 GCA_030431755.1 Chloroflexia bacterium | reverse complement strand
CCTGCCCCTCGGCCAGCGCCGTCTTGCTCACGCGCGAACCGAAGACCTCCTCGCTGAGGCTGTCGAAGGCGCTGAGCATACCGGCGACGATGGCGTCGTCGAGCTGGAACTGGCCGTAGGTAAATATCGGCACACCGTCCGGTGTGACGAACGCCAGCGACTCCAGCAGTGTCTCGGCGGGGCGCCGCAAGCGCGCGCCATCGCGTTGATCGGCATGTGCAGCGTCGGCGCTCAAGACGCGCGTTTCGAGGCTCGACAGCTGTGCCCGGAGCGTCGCAACCTGATCGTCGAGCTCCTCGTTGACCTGCTCATAGCGCCGCTGGCTGATCTCACCGAGCGCCAGCAGCTGATCGTGGTACTCGCGCTGGAGCTCGACGCGCTCGAGCTGCGTCTCGACATCCGACATGCGCGTGCGCCGGGCCTGCTCGGTGCGCAGCATCTGTGATGACTTCTGGAGCCGCTCGATCTGTCGCTCGCGGGCGCGACGCGCCAACGCCTTCTCGTCCTCGGGGGTCATCCCAAGATAGGAGCGGCGGGCGTGCGGGTCCGACCAGTCGGCCGATACCAGCGCCTGGACGTCGACGGTCTTGCCTGCCAGCGCGAGCATCGCGCCGGTTATCGTCGCCAGGAAGGTCAGGGCAGCCGGCGCGAGCAGCCAGGGGAGCGCGTCGGTGCGCCAGGTGTCGCTCAGCGGAAATCCGATAGCGAGCGTGAAGAGAGTGTCGAGTAGCAGACCCTGGAGGCGGTTCGCGCCGTCCTGAGGCTCGGTTAGCAGCCACCAGCCGGCGAGCACACCGCCAAGCCATGCCACGCGTACCGCGAATATGACCAGCGCAACATGGAGGTGGCGGCTGACGAAGCGTGTCTTTGGCCGCGTCGCCGCGAGCACGAGTGGCATGAACCCAAAGTAGGTCAGGCAGGCGGTGACACGGTGCCGCAGCGGCAGGCGCGGCGCTGCCAGTGCTTCGGGATCGACGTTGATCGCGCCGATCAGGTCACGCTGCTCGTACATGTCATTAGGTTCCGGGGCTATGGAGGCGTTCAAGGAAGATCCCGAGTCCGATTCAAACGCTAGATGCTCGCGATGGTCCGTTGCAAGCGGAGCGCGAGCGAGCCCGAGTGCCTGTCTTGAGTATAGGGAGCAAAACTGCTTTGGACAGCGCGAACAACTCACCAGATAGTCCTGATGATCGGGCAGCCGGCACAACGGGCGAGCGCGCTGGCAACCAGATAGGAATTCCGTACTGACCTGGCGCTGAAACTATTGACGTTGCGGGGCCGGGAGCCAACACTGGAAGTCAGTATGTCCGCACATGCGGGGAGCGCCGCGACGATGGTCTGGACAAGCAACCGGCAACAGCAACAGCGCATTATCCCAGCGTGCCTGGCCCGCCGTCCGACAAGCGGGGCGGCGCGGTGATGCGTGGCGCTATCTCGACCATCGCGCTGATCGTTTCCATTGCCGGCCTCTTGCTCGTCATCGCCTATGGCGCGTCAGACGCATTCCTGACATTTCAGAGCGATGAGGCGGACCTCGACCGCGAGCTGCTGCTGACGTCGCTCGCGCCGAACGGCTGGGAGACCGCGCCGCTTGGCGATGCCCGTTTCAGCGAAGAGTTCATCGCACCCTGCCTCCAGACACCGTTGCTCGCCGGGGTCGGCATCGATGGACGCGGTGCGACAGGCTACGTCCCGCCGACTGGAGCCGCTCCCGGCGCGCGGATGCTTGTCATCCAGACTTCAGCCGGCAATGCCCGCGCGATCATGGACGATGTGGCACGCGACACGGAGAATGGCTGCCAGCGCGGCATCACCGTCGGAACGGTCGATAGCGCGACGGTGGAAGCCGGCGTGGTCGACGGGGCCGAGCGCTCGGCGCTGGTGAGCTACTCCCAGGTCGTTGGCGACACTGAGCGTACCTATCAAGTCCTGATGTTCCAACAGGGGAACTTTGTCGCCCACGCCAGCTACGAGACGACGGATGATCCCGGCTTCGCGAGCAGCGACCTCACGGCGCTCGGCGGGCTGCTGGCAGCTCAGATGGTCGACCCACCGACTCCGACCGAGCTTGAAGCCGCCGGAGCAACCTATGTGCCGACGACGGCCGAGCGCTGGGCAACGCGCATCAACACGGAATCCGAGAGCATCCTCACCGCGCGCGGTCGTTACCCCCTTGTTGCCAGCATGGCGGCGCTGGGTGGTCTGATCTGTCTGCTCTTCCTGATCGGCGCGCGCATGAGCCGCGCGCCGGAGCCATTGCCAGCGACGGGCGCGGATGACCTTGTGCTGGGCCTCCCGCAATCGTTCCCGACCGTTGACGACTATGGCGCGCCGCAGCGTCGCTGGATCCGCAATGCGCCGGCAACCAGCACGCCGCCGCCTGCGGATGTCGGGTTCGACCTGGAGCCGGCCGGTTTTGTCGATGAGCCCGATCTGATTCCGGACGCGCTGGAGCCAGAACCAGAGCCCGAACCGGCTGGCCCGCCGCCGGTAATCGAGTTCCCACAGCAACCGATCGAAGAGAAGCTCAAGATCCTCAAGGATGCCCGCCTCAAGGAGCCGAAGCGGGAGCACCGGGCGATGCGCGAGGTCCGCCCCGACTTCGAGTGGACCGACGAGATCTCAAAGCCTGAACCGCCCTCAGACACTCAGCCGGCCCAGGAGCAGGCGCAACCGGCCAGCCGCAAGGCTGTCATGCGCAAGCTGCGCGCGCAGTCTGATTCGTCCTAAATCGCGTCTGCGCGGAGTAGCACGCTACATTCTGACCCCCAAATCCAGCCTGAACGTACACGTAACGGGCCGCCGGGTTGTAGGCTTTAGCGTGTGTCGTCCCGGGATTCGTAGCGCAAGTGGCTCGGATGGCTCGAAGGATCGTCAGAAATCACTATCGTCGAGGGTTTCCAGTGCGCGCTCGCCGCCGTGTGCGGGCGTCGCGGCTGGCAGCCTTGCGGCTAGCGCGCGAACGGCGTGGGCGGCGTAGCGGCCCGGCGTTTGGCCGGATGCTCGGCATCGGGCTCATGGTGCTGGCGGCCTTCGTCTTTTCCGCGACGCTGGCAGCTGCCGCAGGCGGAATGTCGATCTGGATCTACTTCAGCGCCGACCTGCCCGACCTGAACTCGGTCGAGGCGCGGCAGTTCGAGACGACCCGCATCTACGATCGCAACTGGAACCTGCTCTACGAGGTGAACGACCCGCTCACCGGGTTCCGGACCTATAGCTCGCTCGACGACATCACCGCCAACGGCTCGAACATGGCGCTCGTCGATGCGACCGTCGCCGCCGAGGACCGCACCTTCTGGACGAACTTCGGCGTCGACCCCATCGCGATCATTCGTGGTGTCTACATCACACTGACCGGCGATGGCCGCTCGGGGGGCTCGACAATTACCCAGCAGCTTGTACGGCAGCTCTACCCGGACACCATCGGCTATGAACGCTCGCTCGACCGCAAGATGCGTGAGGCAACCGTCGCGACGCAGTTCACCGAGGCCTACTCCAAAGAAGAAATTCTGGAACTCTATTTCAACATGATCTATTACGGAAACCGCGCCTACGGCATCGACGCGGCGGCGCGGGCCTACTTCGACACGGAACCGGCGGATCTGACGCTGGCCGAGGCTGCGTTGCTGGCCGGGTTGCCGCAAGCGCCGAGCGCCTACGACCCGACGGTGAATCTCGGGGCCGCCAAAGCTCGCCAGCGCTACGTGCTCGATCAGATGGTCGAGGCAGGCTCTATCAGCCGGGACGACGCCGAAAACGCCTGGCGCGAGGTGCTCGTGATCTACCCGCGGCAGAACGCCGAAATTCTCGCGCCGCACTGGGTCAACTACGTGATCGGTGATCTCGAAGACCGGCTTGGCGCGGAACAGGTGTACCGCGGCGGCCTGTCGGTGCGGACAACCCTCGACCTGGATCTCCAGCAGGTTGCGGAACGCGCGCTCGACGAGCAGCTCGCGTCGCTGGATGTGTATGACGCCAACAACGGCGCGGTCGTGGCGATGTTGCCGGGCACCAGTGAGATCGTCGCCATGGTCGGTTCGCGTGACTACAACGACGATGCAATTGCCGGCCAGTTCAACGTCGCCACCTCGGAGCGTCAGCCGGGTTCGGCCTTCATGCCAATTGTCTACGCTTCGGCCTTCGAACAGGGCTGGAGCCCGGCTCAGGTGATCCTCGATTACCCTGTGCAGTACTCGACGCCGGGCGCGCCGTCGCCGGTCTTTATTCCGCAGAACACGACCCACATGCACTATGGCGCGGTTCCGGCGCGCGACGCGCTGGCCCGCTCGCTCAACGTGCCGGCTGTCAAGACACTCGAATATGCCGAGATCGGGCCGACGATCGACCTGGCCCACCAGCTGGGCGTCCGGACCGGCCTCTGGCGCGGGCTGGAGTTCTACGGCCTGGCGCTGGCGCTCGGCGCAGGCGAGGTCTCGCCGCTGGAATTGACGAGCAGCTACGCGACCTTCGCCAACGGCGGCCGCTATGTCGGTCCACGGTCGATCCTCGAGATCCAGAACAGCGCCGGCGACACGATCTACAGCCTGGGGGCGGAACTCGAAGTCGATGCCGGTCAGCAGGTGATCCGGCCCGAGACGGCATATCTGATCAGCGACATTCTGAGCGACACCGAAGCCCGCTTGCCGGCGTTTGGCCGCGACAGCGCGCTCAACTTCAACGAGCTGGACGGTCTTCCAATAGCGGTCAAGACCGGGACGTCGTTCGACTGGTTCGACAACTGGACGGTCGGTTACTCTCCGGACCTCGTCGCCGGCGTCTGGGTTGGCAACGCGTCGAACCAGCCGTTGCGCGAGCTTGACGGCGCGGTTGGCGCTGCGCCGGTCTTCCAGGAACTCATGCTGGCGGCCCATTCCGGCGAGTTCGACCGCACGCTCGGCGGCGTTTTTGAGGAACCGCGCGCGATGGGCTTTGACGTGCCCGATGGGTTGATCCCGCTCGATGTCTGCGCGGCGACCGGTGGATTAGCCCGGCCCGCCGATGCGGCTGAAACGATCCTGGTCGACCGCAATGCCCGCCCGGCCGTGCGCTGCGATCAACTGACCGCCTCCGAGTGGGAGAACCTCCAAGGCGCTCTGACCGCGCTCGGCGAGGACAGCGGGCCATTCACCGCCGAGGCGCGTGATTCGCTCCTGAGCTACGCCAGTGCCGTCGGCGGCGGCATCGGCGTGCCCGACGATGCCCGAGAGCCGACTCCGACCGCCACCGGGACGGTTGAGCCAACCGCCACGGCGACCGCGCCACCCGCGCCGACATCACGGCCGACGTCGACGCCGTTCCCGACACCGACGCCGATCCCGTCGCCCACCCCGACTGTCGATGAGGACAGCACCCCGACACCTTCCGGTGAGTCGGTGCGCGTGCCCAACGTCAACAGCATGACGCTGGCGCAGGCGCGCACAACGCTGGCCAACAGCGGCCTGGCGGTCGGCGACATCATCTACATCTCCCAGGCGGACCTGCCTCCGGGCCTCGATATCAGGATCGTCGACGTTGGCGAGGTCTACTTCCAATCGCCTGCGCCGGGCGAGCTGGTTCCGGAAGATTCCAGCATCTCGCTGGCGATCCGCGAGAGCTGACGAGTTGGCAGTGACGGCGGCTCGCGGCCTACACTTGCTCAACTATGAGCACTGAGACGCCGGAGACACGGCCCGCAACCATCCAATTGACACTCGACGACATGGCCTTTGAGGGGGCGGCGCTCGGCCGCCACGACGGCCAGGTCATCTTCGCCGACTACGGCATCCCGAATGAGGAAGTCGTTGTCCAGATCGAGACCTCGAGACGGCACTTCCTCGAAGGGCGCGTCATCGACGTCCTGACGCCCGCCGCGTCGCGTATCGACCCGCCCTGCCCCTATTTCGGGCGTTGTGGCGGTTGCCAGTGGCAGCACATCGAATATGACGAGCAACTGCGGCTCAAGCAGCATGTGATGCACGACCAGCTGCGCCGCATTGGCAAGATTCAGGATCCGCCGGTCTCGCCGACCGTTGGCTCGCCCAACCCCTACGGCTACCGCAACAACGCCCGCTTCTCGACGAACGATGAGGACGGCAGTCTCGGCTTCATCACCCGTGGCCCGGCCGGGCGCGAGTTCCTGCGGATCGACGAGTGCATGATCATGAACCCGCGGATCAACGACGTGCTCGCGCAACTACAAGGACACGGCGCGGGACTGCATCAGGTCGTGATTCGCATCGGGGAGCATACCGGTGATCTCTTCATCCAGCCTGACCTCAGCGAACGCACCACGGTGGTCGAATCCGGGCAGCCGGGTTATGGCGAGGAGCTGAGTGGCGCGCATTTCATGGTTTCCGCGCCGTCGTTCTTCCAAACGAACACACAGCAGGCCGAGATGCTGATCCGGCTGGTGACCGAGCGGCTGGAGCTGCGTGGGGATGAGACGGTCGTCGATGCGTATGCCGGTGTCGGGACCTTCGCGAAGCTGCTCGCGCCACATGTGGTGCAGGTCATTGCGATCGAAGAGTCTGCCTCGGCCGTCGCCGATGCCCGGATCAATGTCGAGGGCATCGAGAACATCGAGTACCACCAGAGCAAGGTCGAGCACATCCTCGGCGAGCTGGACATTGCGCCCGACGCCGTAATCCTCGATCCGCCGCGCTCCGGCTGCCATAAGCGGACCCTGCGGGCGGTGCTGAAGTTCAAGCCGCGCCAGCTCATCTACGTCTCCTGCAACCCGTCAACGCTGGCCCGTGACCTGCGGACGCTCATTGACGGCGGCTACGAGCTCAAGGATGTCACGCCGGTCGATATGTTCCCGCAGACCTACCACATCGAATCGATCACGACGCTGGCGTACGCGGGCGAGTGATGGCACTGATCCTCGCCTCCGGCTCGCCGCGCCGTCGCACATTCCTGGAGCTACTTGGTCTCGATTACGTCGTTGAGCCGGCGCAGATCGACGAGCCGGAGCCGACCCACGTCGATAGCCCGGAAGCGTTCGCGCGGGCGCTGGCACGCGCCAAAGCGAGCGTCGTCGCGATGCGCAACCGGGGCACACCGGTCATTGCCGCCGACACGGTCGTCGCGCTCGACAACCGGTTGCTCGGCAAGCCAGGGGATCCGGCTGAGGCTGTAGCGATGCTGCGCGAGCTCCGCGGCCAGGCGCACGAGGTCACGACCGGCGTGGCTGTCGCCAGCGCGGACGGGCAGCTGCTGCTCGACGCCGCGACGACCCGCGTCACGATGCGGCCCTACGGCGACGACGAGATCGCGGCGTCGATCCGGGCCGGGACACCCTTCGACAAAGCGGGCGGCTATGCGATCCAGGATGACAGCTTCTTGCCCGTCGCCCACTTCGACGGCTGCTACTGCAACGTCGTTGGATTGCCGCTGGCGTTGACGATCCGGATGCTGCGCCGGATCGGCATCGACCCGCCGGTCAGCGAGCCGTACCGGCTGCTGCCCTACTGCCTCTCCTGCAACCTGTTTCAGGGAACGTGAGTGCTATAGTTCAGGCGTGCCGCGCGCACTGAGCCGGCCAGCGGAGTTGGAAGCGAGAGCATCGTTGCTTGAGAATTACGCGATCATCGGCGTTGCCCTGATCCTGGCCATTGTCATGGGCGGGTCCCTGCTCCTGCTGGGCACATTGATCCGGCCGAGCAAGCCCAATCCCAAGAAGCAAGCACCCTACGAATCCGGCATCCCGAACATCGACCCGCCAACCAATCGCTATACCCCGCGCTTCTATGTGGTCGCGCTCCTATTCGTCGTCTTCGACATCGAGGCGATCTTTCTGTTCCCCTGGGCGGTCGCGTTCGATGCGCTCGGGTTATACGGCTACATCCAGGCTGTCATCTTCATCGCCCTGCTTCTGGGCGGGCTTGCCTACGAGTGGAAGAAGGGAGCCCTTGAATGGGTGTAATGGAGAACCGCTTCGAAGAGAATGTCCTGACGACGTCGGTCGACTGGGTCTTCAACTGGGCCCGGCGCTCCAGCCTCTGGTGGCTCCAGTTCGGCCTCGCCTGCTGCGCGATTGAGATGATCGCTGCGATGCAGCCACGCTTCGATATGGGCGAGCGCTTCGGGATGCTCTTCCGGGCCTCCCCGCGCCAGGCCGATTTGATGATCGTTGCCGGCACGGTGACCCGCAAGATGGCGCCGGTTGTCCGCACCCTCTACGACCAGATGTCGGAGCCGAAGTGGGTCATCTCGATGGGCTCCTGCGCCAACATCGGTGGTCCCTTCGACACCTACGCCGTCGTGCAGGGTGTCGACCAGGTCATCCCGGTCGATGTCTACGTGCCGGGCTGTCCGCCGGTGCCGGAAGCGCTCTACTACGGCGTACTCGAACTCCAGAACAAAGTCATCAAGTACGACCGCGTGCTGCGCAAGGAGGGCCAGGAGGCCGCTGACGCGCAGCGCGAGGAAGATCGCATCGCGACCGGCGAGGCTATGGGCCGGCCGGTGGCCGCGGCGGCTCGCTAGACTGGACTTCCAGGTGACGGCGAGCCGAGTGATTCGTAGGTGTGGAGATCATCTCCACCGGGTAGACATTACTCACCCTTACACGGGTGGAGACAAGCTCCACCCCTACCAGAGTTGAGTCCGGCCCTCGAGGGAAGCGAGATTGAGCATGGCTGACGAGCAGGACCTGCAACCAACCGCCAGCCCTGACGATGTGGTGACGGCTGACGAGGACAATCCCTGGCTCACCGAGATCGCCGAGCAACAGCTCACTGAGCCCGCCCACGACAAGACCGGCATCGCCAAGGTCCATCCATCATTGGTGCTGACAGGTTTTTGGGGGCCGTTGAGCGAGGATCATCCTGCCCACGTCGCCCTCATGACTGCCTTTGGCGACCGGGTCAAGGAGATCGCCTTCTTTCGCGACGAGGTGACCATTCGGGTCGATCCGTCGATCTGGGTTGATGCCCATGTCTTGCTGCGCGACGACGCCGATCTCGCCTACCGCATGCTCTCCGATTTGACGGCTGTCGATATGTTGAAGCTGCGCGCCGCGCCACGCTTCGACGTGGTCAGCCAACTCTATTCGATCAAGAAGCGCTGGCGTCTGCGGCTGAAAGGCGGAATCGAGGACGGCGAGCTGATCGAGACGCTCACCAGTGTCTACGCCGCCGCCGGCTGGCTCGAGCGCGAGGCGTTCGACATGTTCGGCATCACCTTCGAGGGCCACCCTGATCTCCGCAGAATGTTGCTGGCGGACGATTGGGAAGAGGGCCACCCGCTGCGGAAGGATTACCCGATCCGCGGCTACTCGCAATACGTCGAACCCGGCTTCGAGGGGGGCGCTGCTCCTCGCGTCAAGGACAACCGGAGGCTCTAGATCATGGCGACGACCGAGCAACAAACGACGGGTTTCGGCACCTGGGACGTCTCCGAAGAGCGCGATCTCGGCGGCGGCCAGCGCGAGATGGTCCTCAACATGGGGCCGCAGCACCCCTCAACCCACGGGGTCATGCGGCTGCTGCTGACGCTCGACGGTGAGACGATCATCCACGCCGACCCGATCATCGGCTATCTCCATCGGGGAATCGAGAAGATCGGCGAGAACAAGCGCTATAGCCAGTTCACGCCCTGGACCGACCGCACCGACTACACCGCCGCGCCACTGAACAACCTGGGCTACATTCTGGCCGTCGAGAAGCTCTGCGGCATCGTCGCGCCGGAGCGCGCCCAGTACATCCGCGTCATCATGGCCGAGCTGAGCCGCATCGCCGCCCACATGGTCTGGCTCGGGACCCACGCGCTCGACATCGGCGCGTTGTCAATGGCGCTCTTCACCTTCATCGAACGCGAGAAGATCCTCGACATTTTCGAGGAGTTCTGCGGGGCGCGGCTGACGACGAACATGATGGAGATCGGCGGCTTCTCGCGCGACATCAAGCCCTCTACTATCGAGAAGATCGAGCAGCTGCTCAAGGAGTTCCCCGCCGCCCAGCAGGACTGGGAAGACTTGCTCTCTGAGAATCCGATCTGGCTGGCCCGTACCCGCGGTGTCGGCGTCATCGAGCCGGAAGCGGCCATCGACTACGGCCTGACCGGCGCCTGTCTGCGCGGCAGCGGGATCAACTACGACATTCGGAAGGCCCAGCCCTATCTGATCTACGACCGCCTCGATTTCGAGGTTCCGATCGGCACCAACGGCGATGTCTACGATCGCTATCTGGTGCGCATGGAGGAGCTGCGGCAGACGTTGCGGATTCTCCGCCAGTGTCTCGACCAGATGCCAACCGACGGCCCGATCATGGCGAACGACTCAAACTACGTCATCCCGCCCCACCACAACGTCCTGCGGACAGCTGAGGACATGCAGCGCCACTTCGTCTGGGTTATCAAGGGGTTCAACCCGCCGAAGGGCGAGGTATACAGCGCCATCGAGCACTCGAAGGGCGAGCTAGGCCATTACATCGTCTCCGACGGCACCTCGATGCCCTACCGGATGCGCATTCGCACGCCCGACTTCGTCAACCTCCAGGTGCTGCCGTACATGGCCGAGGGCGCGATGCTCGCCGACTCCGTCGCCCTCATCGGCACCATCGACATCGTGCTGGGCTCGGTGGATCGATAGCGGAGACGGTAGGGAAAACTTCCAGGTGAGCTTCACTGAGCGCATCACAATTGATCCTGAGGTGCGTGGCGGCAAGCCGTGTGTTCGGGGGACGCGCATCACCGTGTATGATGTCCTCGAGTATCTCGCCGGTGGCATGACCGAAGATCAAATCCTGGATGACTTTCCAAGCCTCCGGCGGGAAGACATTCGAGCGGTGCTGTCGTTCGCTGCGGCACGAGAGCGTAGATTGGCGTCGCTTGCCACGCCGTGAAGCTTCTCTTCGATGAGAATCTCAGTCCAAAGCTAGTTAGGATTCTCGCTGCCGAGTTTCCCGACAGTAGTCATATCGAGAACCATTCCATGCGTGGAGCATCGGACCTCACCATTTGGGAGCACGCTCGGGTTCATGGCTGCACGATCGTTTCGAAAGACAACGACTTCCGTCAGCGAGTCTTTCTGCTTGGACCGCCTCCGACGGTTATCTGGCTAGCGATCGGAAACGCAGGCACTCAGGAGATTGCAACACTGCTACGAGCACAAGTTCGCGTCATTGAGAAATTCGTTGCGAACGCCGATGAGGGTTTGCTTGTTCTGTCATAGGTCAACCCCTGACGCAATACCCTAACCGGATGCGTATCCATATGTCCGGGTTCGTCAACCTCCAAATGCTGCCTCACACGGCCGAGGATGCCATGCTCGCCGACTCCATCGGCAACATACACATCGCACTGAGGTTGGCCGATTGGCATTGGCGCTACTGACCTACTTCGTGCGCTGGTCCAGCGCCTCTGGGTTGATCATGTTGATCGGGTTGCCGGCGATGTAGGCGAGGATCTGGTCGTACGTTTCGGAGAAGATCTCCTCCAACTCGTCCTCGGTGATGTAACCGATATGCGGCGTCCCGAGGAAATTGGGGTGGGAGATCAGCGGATCGTCCGGATTGGTCGCAGGCTCTGTCTCGAAGACGTCGGCCGTCGCGAAGCCGGGCCGCCCGGTCTGGAGCGCTTGTGCCAGCGCGCCCGGCGCGACGAGGCCGGCCCGCGACGTATTCACGAAGAGCGCGTCTGGGCGCATCTTCTGGAGGTCCGCGAGCGTGATCAGGCCGTAGGTCGCCGGCTTGAGCCGCACATGCACGCTGACCACGTCGGACTCAGCGAAGAACGTGGCGCGGTCTGGCGCGAGCGTCTCCCCAGCCAATGCGGCGCGCTGCCGGCCCTCGTCCGAAGACCACCACCAGACATCCATGCCGAACGCTTTCGCGTAGTCCGCGATGACTTTGCCGATCCGGCCGTAGCCGTAGATCCCGATGGTCCGCCCGCGCAGCGACTTGCCGACGCCCATCTGCCAGCGTCCCGCTCTCAGCGAGGCCGTCTGCTGCGGTATCTGGCGCGCTGAGGCCATGATCAGAGCCCAGGTCAGCTCCGCTGCGGCATAGGAGGCCTCTGCGTGCAGGTTCGAACAGAGCAGGACACCGTTGCGCGTGCAGGCGTCGACGTCGACGTGCGGAAAGACGCTGCGGAGGCTGATCAGCTCGAGGTTTGGCAACCTGTCGAGCAGTTCGCCGGGGATCTGGGTGCGCTCGCGGAAGAGGACAAGCGCTTCCGTGTCGTGCAGGCGCTCAACCAGGGTATCCACGTCCGGTTGGTGATCGTTCCAGACGGTCACCTCGTGGCCGTCGAGCTTACGAAAGCTCGGCAGCGTCCGGAGCGTGTCGAAGTAGTCGTCAAGGATCGTGATGCGCATAGTCTGTCACTCGCCCACCTGCATACTCGGCTGGGGTGTCGTCGCTGGGATCGTAGCAGCACGATCCCGGCTAGGATAGGCCCGACTCGTTCTCCGGGAAGGGGATCCCCCGATGCGTCTGTGGCAGGTTGATGCGTTTACGAGCGAGGCATTCAAGGGTAATCCGGCGGCAGTTTGCCGGCTGGAACAGGCAGCCGAGGAAGGCTGGATGCAGGCTGTTGCGGCTGAGATGAACCTGTCGGAGACCGCCTTCTTCTGGCCCGAGGGCAGCGGATACCGTCTGCGCTGGTTCACACCGGTGAGCGAAGTGCCGCTCTGCGGCCACGCGACGCTGGCGACGGCGCATGTGCTGTGGAATGAGCTTGGCGTCGACCGGGCAGCGCCGCTGTGGTTTAAGACGCTCAGCGGCGAACTCTCGGCGACCGCGAACGATGCTGGTATCGAGCTCGACTTTCCGGTCGTCCAGCTCGATCATCTGAAGGGCGTCGATATCCCGGCCCGCTTATCCGCTGCCGCTCGCGTCGATCTCGCTGAGGCGTACGCCGAGCCCCGCCGCTACGTCGTCGAATTGCCCGAGGAACGCATGGTGCGCGAGTTCCAGCCGCAGCTTGGAATACTCCAAAAGCTCGACCGCGGGCTGGTGATCACGGCCCGTTCGGACGGCAAGCCTTACGACTTCGTGTCGCGCTACTTCGCGGTGCCCTTCGGGGTTCCGGAAGACCCCGTAACTGGCTCCGCCCATTGCAGTCTCGCGCCCTACTGGCGGGAGCGGCTCGGCAAGAGCGACTTCCTGGCCTACCAGGCATCTCCCCGTGGCGGCGAGCTGCGGGTCAGGATCGACGGCGAGCGCGTCTATCTGACCGGCCAGGCAGTGACGGTGTTGCGTGGTGAGCTGGCGGTCTAGGCCGGTCACTGCACAATCGTCAACCGCAGTGCGCGCACGTACTCGATACCTGCGCGCACTGCGGAGCGTTCATCGGAAACGTCAGGCGGTAGCGGCTGCCTGCATCATCGCGCGCGCCGCGCTCATGCCGGCTTCTGCGGTGATTGCCGGCGAGACGGTGAACTGGATGTGCGGCTCCCAGTAGCGCTGCATGGTGAGGATGTCTTCGTGGCTGTCGGTCTCGAAGATTGCGATCAGCGTCGAGCCCAGCCAGTACTCGCCAACCATCTGCGTCGTCTCCGGATAGTCCCATTCCAGGCGCTGTGTGATCCGCTCGGTCGGATGGCTGCTGTCCTTAACGCGGCCCTGCGCGACAAACAACATGTTCTACCCCCTTCATCGGGTAATGCCGGATGCACATTGCATCCCCAGGTATCCGCCGGCGCCGCCGGTTGTGGCGCGGTTGCGCGACCACCATCCGTCAACGCCAGCGGTAGAACCACGATATGCGGGAGCCAGCTGGACTGCATCGGTGTGACTACCTATGTAGCGCACAGGTAGCGCTCTGCGTAGCCGTCAGAGTCGGTACGTAGTGGGCAGCGAATCGGCGCTAGGCGAGGTGCTGGCGGATAGCGAATGCGGTTGCGTCGACGCGATTGTGAACGCCGATCTTGTCATAGATGTTGCTCACATGGCGTTCGATCGTCCGGATGCTCAGGCCGAGCGCCGAGGCGATCTCCCGGTTGCTCATTCCGGACGCGACAAGCTGCAGAACCTCGATCTCGCGGCTGGTGAGGTTTGCAGGATTAGGGAGCTCGTCCAGCTCTGACGACACGAGGCTGGTCCGGCGATCTGGGAGGCCGCGGCTGTCGGCCGCGGCAAGGAGGGCGTCCAAGGCCGGTTGCGCCCCCAGCTGCTCGAAGATCGCACGGGCGGAATCGACCTGATCGGCGGCTGTCGCCGTGTTCCCACGGGCGACCTCGCAGTCGGCGAGGGCGGCAAGGGTCAGCCCCGTCTCGTAGCGTGCCAGACAAGACTCGGCCAACAGCAGGGCATCGCTGAGTATGGCTTGTGCCGCTGCGATATCACCTTGGACGAGCCTGGCGCGGCCCGCATGGCGCTGCGCAGCTATCAGGACCAGCGGACGTCGAGGCTCCGCCGCCAGCGAAATGACACGCTCGAAGATCGCTAGCGCCTTTGCCGGGTTGCCCAGTTCACTCTCGAACAGCCCTTCGTTGAGCAACACATCCGGTTCAAGCGCGGATGCGCCCGACGCCTCTATCCAGCGCCGGTGGTGATCGAGCCAATCGCGCGCGCTCGCATGATCTCCGCGACGCAGCGCGATTTCGAGCGCGAGCTTCTGGGCATCGACAGTCGGATAGAACGCTCCATCGCCCGGTTCGGTGTCCGGACCCAGTGGCAGGATTTGGCGGATGATCTCGGTAGCGCGCGCGAAGTCGCCCTGCCAGGTTGCTATCGATGCCTGCGTCGTCAGGGCTTGCAGCCGGCGCATCGCGAAGCCACGCTCGGCCTCGTACCGGGCGAGCTGCAGGGCATCGCGCCACTCGCCCTCCAGCAGCAGCACGCTGGACCAGGCCGCGCGTGGCGGCACCTGTCCGGGCAGCGCTTCTGTAGACCTGCTCCAGGCGGACTCGCCGAGCTCCTGCAATTGCCTCCGCGCGGGTATGTCGTCGGCGGCATAGGGCAGCTCCACTATCTCGAGCTGCTCGGCGACGAAGTGGCCAACGAGCACGAAGTTGTCCTGGTTCGCGACGCCCGCAATCGCTGCTTCGGACGCTGCGCGCGCTGCCTTTACGTCCCCGGTCGCCGCATAGCTTCGGGCCAGCCCGATGTGTACGCCGGCGGGCACACTTCGCTCCTGCTGCAACAGCCGTTCACCTAGCTCGCGCGCCCGCTCGAACTGCCCCGCTGTAGATTGCCAGGCAACGCTTGCGCCCCAGCGCATTCCAGTCGGAACCCGTTCAATCAGTTGCGGTTCGCCCTGTGCCTCGGAGGTTGCTGCCCCGGCATCCACCATATCCTGGATCCACAGGGATACCGCCGGAGGCAGCATCGTGCGAGCCTCCGCCAGCCGCTCCAGCCGGCTCGTACCAATCTCGATGTCGATCAGCCCCGCCTTGAGCTCCCCCTCAAACGAGCGCATCAAGCCGCGGTCGGCGATCGCGTAGGCTGCCAGCACAGGATCGCCGGCGGAGCGCCCCGCGCGTTCTGCCTGCGTCATGAAGCTCACAGCGCCCACAGGATCGGAGAAGCGCATGAGTCGTCCTGTGCGGTAGAGCAACCAGCCATATTCGCGCGTTGGTTCCGCGGGCGTGCCGCGTGTGCGGAGTGCTGACTTGAAGCGGTCGGCGGCCATTCTCAGCGCGTAGGCTCGCTGGGCACGGTTCCCAGCACGCATGAGCCACTCGAACGCACGCTCGTCGCGCGCGCGCTGCAGGTGCGACGCGACTGCATCCGGATCTGGTTCGAATGACGCGATGAGCGCGTCGGCGACAACGCGGTGCAGCTTCCGACGCTCGGGTATCACGAGGTCCTCATAGATGACGTCGCGCACGATCGCGTGGGCGAACTCGAGTTGATCGCCGTCATCGCTCTGGCGCAGCACGTTGGCGTCGATGGCTTCGCGGATAACCTGCGCCAGACGCTGCTCGTCGATTGCCAGGGACGCAATCCAGAGATCGTACGGGACGACCTGTCCCACGACGGCCGCCGTGCGCAACGCCAGCAGCGTGTCAGCCGACAAATCATTGAGCCGTGTCGCGACGAGCTGTTTCACGAGGGGCGGAACGACGACTGCGCCGAGCCGCCAGTACTCGCCTTCCGGGTAGATCGTTCCCGTTTCGATAAGCACACGAATCATCTCGCCGAGGAAGAGCGGATTACCTTCCGTGTGGTCTTGGAGATAGTCGACGAGTGGTTCCGGGTCGGCGAAGACAATCGCATACTGCGCGCATAGGAATTCGACAATCTCCGCCCTACCAAGGGGCCGCAGCTCAATGCGCTCCGCGCCGGCTTCCCGAACGAGATTCGGGAGGTATTCATAGAGTGGGCTGTGCTGTGTGAGATCTTCCTGCCGGTAGGTTGCCAGTACCATGATTGGGAAGCTCGACACGCTTCGCACGAAGAGGCGCAGGAGTTCGATGCTTGCGCGGTCGGCCCACTGCAAGTCTTCGAGGACGAGGAGGAGCGGGCGCTCTGCCGCGAGCGCCTGGAGCACGGCGACGATTCGGTCGACGAGGCTATGCTGACCGCCATGGTTGGCGTCTGGCGCGAGGATCGAAACGAGACGATCGCGCGTCTCATGAGCGACGCTCTGATCGCGTCCGATCGCGCTCAGTAGCTCGAACCAGATGCTGTATGGCGCGGCTTCGGTGCGATCATAGGCCTGACCGTAGGCGACAACACACGCCTGGCCCGCGGCGCGCTCGGCCAGCGCTCGGGCGAGCGCCGTCTTGCCCGCTCCGGCATCGCCAGACACCAGGACCGTCGACCCTGTCCCCTGGAGCGCCAGCGCAAGCATTGAGAAGAGGCTGTCCTGCTCGCTCGAACGGCCAACCAGGACGGTGTGAGGGGTCATTTCGCGCGATCTGGATTTCTTCTTCGAATACGAACTCGATGGCTAAGGCTAGCATTTCCCCTCAAGTGTCTCTGCACACTGCAGTGTACGGGTGCGCCAGGGCGCAGGCTGGAAAATGAAGCCGCCCCACCGCTGGCAAGAGCTCGCGCCACGAAGCTGCCGGTGGATGGTCGGTCGAGGGTAGTGCTTCCCTCGTTGACCGAGCGCTGCATGCGGACAAGAAGGCGCGGGCTCTGATGCATTGGCCTGGTTGGCGGCTGACGCTATGACCGATTCGCCTTAGTACGGTACACTGACCGCCGATGCTACCGGCCAGTTCGGGGGAGCTGGCCTGATCGGGGAATAGCAGAGGGGAATCGACGCCAACGATGGTTGACCAGCCGTTCTGGATCACCGTCATCTCCGCATTCGTCGTCCTCAACGTCATGCTCATCGGCATGGCCTACATGACCTGGTTCGAGCGCCGCATGCTCGCCCAGATGCAGGATCGCGTCGGCCCGAACCGGACCGGCCCCTTTGGCCTGCTCCAACCCATCGCCGACGGCGTCAAGCTGCTCGGCAAAGAAGACATCATCCCCGAGCATGCCGACAAGCGCATCTTCCTGATCGCGCCGCTCATCACCTTCGTCACCGCGCCGCTGATCGCGCTCTTCATCCCCTTTGGCGATCCGGTGACAATCGCCGGCCAGGAGATCAGCCTGGCGGTGACTGATATCAGCGTCGCGGCGCTCTTTGTCATCGGCATCAGCTCGGTCGGCACCTACGGCATCATCCTCGGCGGCTACGCCTCGGCCAACCGCTATTCGTTGCTCGGCGCGTTGCGCTCGGCGGCTCAGGTTATCTCCTACGAGATCGTGCTGGGACTCTCGCTCGTCGGCGTATTCATCCTGTCGGGCTCGCTCTCGCTGGTGACGATCGTCAATGAGCAGCGGCAGGCGCTCGATTTCTTCGGCGTCGAAATCCCGAACTGGTTCATCTTCTCCCAGCCGCTCGCCTTCGTGCTCTTCATGATCGCCGGCGTGGCTGAGACGAACCGGCCGCCGTTCGACCTGCCCGAGGCCGAGACGGAGCTGACCGGCGGCTTCCACACCGAGTATTCCGGCTTCCGCTGGTCTTTCTACTTCCTCGGTGAATTCATCGCCGTCATCGTGATCTCGTTGCTGGCGGCGACGCTCTTCCTCGGCGGCATCGACGGGCCGATCAAGGACGGCGTCTGGTGGTTGCTGCTCAAGACCTTCATCTTCCTCTTCTTCTTCGTCTGGCTGCGGGCGACGCTGCCGCGCTTCCGCTACGATCAGTTGATGGGGCTGGCCTGGAAGGTGCTGCTGCCGCTGACGCTCTTCAACCTATTGCTGACCGGCTTCATTGTGCTAGAGCGCAACGGTGACACAAATGTGCTCGGCTTCATACGCGACCTGTTGTTTGGCTGGATTTGATGTCTACCGAAGTACTCGTATTCGACATCCTGGCGGTCGTCGCGGTGATCGCGGCGCTCGGCGTGATCCTGGCCCGCAACCCGGTCCACAGCGCCGTCGCCCTGATCGTGACCTTCATCAATCTCGCGGCGATCTTCGTCATGCTCCACGCCGAGTTCCTGGCCGCTGTCCAACTCCTGGTCTACACCGGCGCGGTGACGGTCTTGATCGTCTTCGTCATCTTCCTTGTCAAGGTCGATGATCTGCCGGAGTTCTACGGCGGCAATCCGGTGCAACGCATCTTCGCGCTGCTGATTGGACTGGCGTTGCTTGGCGAGGTGGCGGCGGCAATCCTGACTCGCTCGGCCATCGGCGCAAGCGATATCTGGACGGCGGAAGCGATCGCCGACGCCGGCGGCAACGCCGAGGTGATCGGGCAGGTGCTCTACTCGGAGTACGTCCTGGCGATTCAAATCACCGCAGTGTTGTTGCTCGTTGGCACGGTCGCGGCGCTCGTGCTGGCACGGCCGGCGTCGGCAACGCTGCCGGACCGCGTCAAGCGTACCGGGCTCATTTCACTGGCCCACCCGCGCGGCGCGGACCGCGAGGTTGCCGCGGCGCTGCCGGCCGGCCTTGAAGCCTCCCGGCGTGGGGAGACCTCCGGCGTGCGTTTCGATGACCGCGGCGTCATCCTCGTCGACAACGCCGAAGCGTTCACCGACCAGACCGCCTGGGGCGGTGACCGGCTGGAGGGGGACGACTAGGTGGAAGAACTCACCGCAACGCACTTCCTCCTGCTGAGCGCGGCGCTCTTCATCATCGGGATGATGGGTGTCCTGACCCGACGCAACGTCATCGTCATCTTCATGTCGGTCGAGCTGATGATCAACGGCGTCAACGTCGCGCTGATCGGCTTCGCCTGGGAACAGAACAGCATGGTCGGCCAGTCGTTCGCGCTCTTCGTCATCGCTGTCGCGGCCGCAGAGTCGATCGTCGGCCTCGGCATCATCATGGCCCTCCAGCGCCGTATTGACACCATCGACGTCGCCGACGTCCGGCAGTTGCGGGAGTGATGATGGCGCATTTGCTAACCAGCACACAGCCCGCGCCCTGTAGCCGCAACGCGTTGCGTTGCCTGATGCGACACAGCGCCTCTGTTTCGGTATGCGCACGCAGCTGCTGCGAGGCAATGCAGCACGTTGCCGGTACAGGGGTGGCGGCGGATTCGACCCACTACTATGGAGGACGTGTGGCGTGAGCGATCTTCTATTCCTCATTCCACTGCTGCCGCTGCTGGCCGCGACGATCAACTTCGTCTTTGGCCGGCGGATGGCGGATGCCCAGACGGCATGGCTGGCGACGGCTTCCATCGCCGGCTCGTTCGCGCTCAGCCTGGCGGCCTTCGGCAACCAGCTGGATTCCGACGAGCCGCTGACCCAGCATCTCTATGATTGGATTCCGGCGGGCTTGTTCCATGTGCCGCTGAATCTGTACGTCGACCACCTGACGGCGATCATGCTGCTGGTGGTGACGTCAGTCTCACTGGTCGTGCACATCTACTCGCAGGGCTACATGGCCGGTGACCCCGGCTTCTACCGCTTCTTCTCGTTCCTGCCGCTCTTCGTTTTCTCGATGCTGATGCTGGTCCTGGCCGACAATTTCCTGGTGATCTTCTTCGGCTGGGAGGCGGTCGGGCTCTGCTCCTACCTGTTGATCGGCTTCTATTTCAAACGCCACTCGGCCAATCAGGCTGCCAAGAAAGCATTCATCGTCAACCGCGTCGGCGACTTTGGGTTCGCAACCGGCATCATGCTGATCTTTTGGAAGTTCGACTCGGTCGTCTTCTCGGAGGTCTTCGCCCGGCTCGAGCTGGTCAGCGTCGACACGTTGACGATCATCGCCCTGCTGCTCTTCACCGGCGCGGCCGGCAAGTCGGCCCAGCTCCCGCTCTTCGTCTGGCTGCCGGACGCGATGGAGGGTCCGACCCCGGTCTCGGCGCTGATTCATGCCGCGACGATGGTCACGGCCGGCATCTACATGCTGGCGCGGATGTACCCGATCGTCTCGGCCAGTTCGGACGCGATGTTCGTCATCGCGCTCGTTGGCGCAATCACCGCCTTCATGGCCGGCTCGATTGCCCTGACGCAGTTTGATATCAAGCGGGTGATCGCCTACTCGACGGTATCGCATCTCGGCTTCATGGCCTTCGCCATCGGCGTTGGCGCCTGGGTCGCGGCGATCTTCCACCTGTTTACGCACGCCTTCTTCAAAGGCCTGCTCTTCCTCGGCTCCGGCTCGGTCATCCACGGGATGCACGAGGAGCAGGACATGCGGAAGATGGGCGGTCTACGGAAATACATGCCGACGACCTACTGGACCTTCGCGATTGCCGCGGCGTCCAACGCCGGCATCATCGTCTTTGCGGGCTTCTTCAGTAAGGACGAGATCCTGGTTGGCGGCTGGCTCGATCATCAGTACGCGCTGACAATCATCATGTTCGGCGCGGCATTCTTCTCGTCGCTCTATATCTTCCGCGCGGTGTTCATGACCTTCTGGGGCGAAGAACGCTTCGACCCCGAGCATGTCCATCCGCACGAATCTCCGCGCATCATGACGGTGCCGTTGATCCTGCTCGCGATCCCGGCGTTCGCCGCTGGTGTCGTCGGCCTGCCTCCCGAAGATGGCTGGATCCACGACTTCCTCGAACCGGCGTTCCATGTCGAGGAACACGCTGAGGAGACCGCATCCGCAATCGCCATCTTCCAGGAGGGGGAGGAGCATGCGGAGGAAGGACATCACGTCTCTACGGCGATGACGATAACCTTCTTTGCGCTCTCGACGGTCCTCGCAATTGGCGGTCTGGCGATCGCATATCTTGCCTACGTCGCCAAGCACCCGGCGTTTGATCCACGCGCCTGGGCCGAGCGGGCCGGGCCGGTCTACGACCTGCTCTACAACAAGTACTACCTTGATGAGATCTACGAACGCCTGATCATTCACCCACTCTACTGGATCTCCGAGAACATTCTCTGGAAGATCGTCGATATCGAGATCATCGACGGCACGGTCAACGGCGTCGCGGCGACGGTCAACTACTCGTCCAACCAGCTGCGCCGCGTCCAGACCGGATTCGTTGCGAACTACGCGCTGGCGATTGCCATCGGCGCGGTCATCGTGATCGGCATCGCGCTGGCGCTGCAGAGCGATTTGTTGGGTTGAGGGAACAGCCCTCACCCCCTGGCCCTCTCTCCCAATCCTAGGAGTGGGGGAAAAGATGGGAAGAATACGGATCAACGGGGAACTGGCAATGCAACGAGAAGACACCCCTCTACCAGCATTGGGAGAGGGGCAGGGGGTGAGGGCTCTTGGATAATCTCCCGATTCTCAGCATGATCACCTATGCGCCCTTGCTCGGGGCGTTGGTGCTCTTCTTCACGCCGCGTGTCGATGCCGCGACGAGCCGTCAGGTCGCGATTGGCGCAGGCGTGCTGGCCTTCATTCTCTCGCTTGCCATGTTGGTGAGCTTCGATGTCAACGAGAGCGGCATGCAGTTCACGGAACATATCGAGTGGCTGCCGGACGTCGGTGTCAACTACGACTTCGGCGTCGACGGCATCTCTGCGGTGCTCGTTGTGCTGACGACGCTGTTGGCCCTCGTCGGGATCATCGCCTCGACCTCGATCACCCACCGGCGGCGCGAGTACTATATCTCCTTACTCCTGCTTGAGACGGGCATGATTGGCGTCTTCTTCGCGCTCGACCTGTTCCTCTTCTACATCTTCTGGGAACTGATGCTCGTGCCGATGGCGCTGCTGATCGGCGTCTGGGGCAGCGCCAACCGTGTCTATGCAGCGGTGAAGTTCTTCCTCTACACGCTCTTTGGGTCGCTGTTGATGCTCGTCGGCATCGTCGCGATCTACTGGGAAAACATCAACCTCGGCAACGCCCCAACGCTCAACATTCTCGATCTGGCGGCAGTTCAGTACAGTGACACACTGCAATTCTGGGTCTTCCTGGCCTTCTTCATCGCCTTCGCGATCAAGGTGCCGATGTGGCCCTTCCACACCTGGTTGCCCGATGCCCACGTTGAAGCGCCGACGATTGGCTCGGTCCTGCTGGCCGGCGTCCTGCTGAAGATGGGCGGCTACGGCCTGATCCGCTTCAACCTGTCGTTGACGCCCGACGCCGCCGAGGATCTCGCGCCCTACATCATGGTCTTGTCGTTGATCGGCATCATCTACGGCGCGCTCGTGGCGTTGGTCCAGCCCGATATGAAGAAATTGGTCGCCTATTCGTCAGTCAGCCACATGGGCTTCGTGACGCTTGGCATCTTCGCGCTCAACATGCAGGGCCTCTACGGCGCGATGATCGTTATGCTCTCGCATGGCTTCGTCACCGGCGGCCTCTTCCTCTGCGTCGGCGTCGTCTACGAGCGCGCTCACACGCGGCTTATCAGCGCATTTGGCGGCATCGTGTCGCGGATGCCGGTCTATTCGGTGCTCTTCGGTGTCCTGATGCTCGCCTCACTCGGGCTACCGGGGCTCTCTGGCTTCGTGGGAGAGTTCCTGGCGCTGGTGGGCGCGTTCAACTCCTATCGCTGGGCGGGCGTCATTGGCATGTTCGTCGTCATCCTCGCGGCCTGGTACATGATGTGGATGTTCCAGCGCGTCGTCTTCGAACGCGCGCCGGGCGAGCCGCCGGACCCGCATGACAACGCCCTGCCGGCTGTCTCGGGAGCATCGGCCGACGTCCACGACCATGATGATGAGTGGCCGGTCGATGAGCACGGCGTCCCGCAGTGGCCGGACCTCAACCGCATCGAGCTGGCGACGATCCTGCCGCTGGTATTGCTGACGATTGTTGTCGGCGTCTGGCCCGAACCCTTCATGGAGCTGATGCGGACGACGCTGGAGACGATTCTGATTCCTTTCGGAAGCCAGGGAGTGTAAGGACGCCAGATGCTGCCGGGACTTGAAACGGTAAATCCCGATCTCGCGCTGCTGACGCCGCACCTCATCATCCTGGGGCTGGCGCTGCTGCTCCTGGCGATCGATGTCATCGTGCCGCGCTGGCGTGGCGCGCCAATGGCCTACTTGACGATCATCGGCTATGCCGCGGCGCTGGTTGCGACGTTGCTGATGATCGACACAAACGAGACAACTTTCAACGGCATGTTCCGGGCCGATGACTTCAGCGTCTTCGTCAACATCATCGTTTTGACGGCCGGCATACTCTCCGTGCTGATCTCGATCAACTACATGACCTCCCGGGCGGAACCCGGCTCGATGCCCGTGCCGGAGTACTACACGCTGATCACCTTCTCGATCCTCGGCACGATGATCGTCGGCGCGGCTGGCGATCTGCTGATCGTCTTCCTCGGCATCGAGATGACCTCGTTGGCGGCCTACACATTGACCGGCTTCGCCCGGCACCGGACGACGTCGCTCGAAGGCGCGCTGAAGTATTTCCTGCTGGGGCTTTTCGCCTCGGCGATTCTCGTCTACGGCATGGCCTGGACCTACGGCGCGACCGGGACGACGAACCTCACTGAAATTGCCACGGAGTTGACCGCGTTCGATACCGCTGGCGGTGTCGAAGCGTCCTTGTTGCTGGCCGTGCTGCTGGTCATCATCGGCCTCGGCTTCAAGGTGGCGGCAGTCCCGTTCCACATGTGGACGCCGGACGCCTACCAGGGCGCGCCGACGCCCGTCTCGGCCTACATGTCGGTCATCCCGAAGACGGCCGGGTTCGCGGCGATGGTGCGCTTGCTGGTCCAGGCGATGGCGCCACTACGCGATGAGTGGACGATCATCATTGCCGTCCTCGCTGTCGTCACGATGTTCTTCGGCAACATCGTCGCGATTGCCCAGACCGACGTCAAACGCATGCTCGGCTATTCGTCGATTGGCCATACTGGCTACATGCTGGCGGCACTGGCGGCCTTCGGCGCAAGCAGCGACCTGAACGACGACCTGTCGGTAACATCGCTGCTCTTCTACCTGCTGGCCTATGCTTTCATGAACATCGGCGCGTTTGCGGTCGTTACCTGGTTGCAGGACCGTGGGCGCGGGGTCGATGTCGAGGATTTCCGGGGGTTGGCGAGTCAATCGCCCTATGCCGCCGTCATCATGACGATCTTTCTGCTGTCATTGACCGGGCTGCCGCCACTGGTCGGCTTCTACGCCAAGTACTATGTCATTCTGGCGACGGTCGATGCCGACCTGATCTGGCTGGCGGTCGCAATCGTTCTGGCGTCGGCGGCGTCGGCGTTCGTCTATCTGCGCCTGATCGCGACGATGTATTTCTCGCAGGCCGAGCAGCCTGCGCCGGAGGGCAGCACGCCTTTCCTCGGCGCGGGGTTGATCACGATGGTGGCGGGCACAGTCCTGGTCGGCGTCTTCTCCGGGCAGGTCATCGACCTGGCGCAGGAGTGGGTCGAAGCTCTGACCGTTCCGTTCTAGGGACGTCGTACCGTGGGAGCCAGCGACGAGTTCAAACAGACCTACTGCCACGGCACATTCGTCATCTGGCCGCCCGACGATGTCCGTGCCGCTGTCGGCGCGCTCCGACAACGCTACGACCCGGCTTCCCAGGCAATCTGTGACGCGCACATCACCCTGACGCAGCCCTTCGTGCGCGAACCCTCGGCGGAGGATCTCGCTCGCATCAGCGAGACCGTGAGCGACTTTGCGCCTGTCGAGCTCGAGTATGGCCCGCTGGCGACGTTCTTACCCTACCCCTGTGTCTACCTCGACATCCAACCTGCGAACGCCGTGCGAAGCCTGAGGCGCGCCCTCCACGACCTCGGGCTCTTCGATCTCTCGCTACCCTTCAGCGATCCGGACGAGTTCATCCCCCACATGAGCATCACCGACGGATATCCGGACGAGGCGCAAACGCGCGTGACCCTGGCCGCGCTCGCTGGGAGCGAGCCACGTGGCCGCTTCCAACTGACATCGGTCGCCTGGATTCGGCCCGATGACGACTTTCACTTTAGGACGGCAGAAACCTTCATGCTTGGCCGCGAGTAGGAGGCGGGACGGCAATGTCAGCCCCGATCAGGGTCAGTGTCCAGGTCCAGCCGCATCACCAGCCGGTCGCTGCGATGCGCGACGCGTGGCAGCGAGCCGAAGCGCTCGGAGTCGATGGGCTCTTCAACTGGGATCACCTCGCGCCGCGTTTCGGGGATCTCGACGGCGATGTCTACGAGTGCTGGACGACGCTGGGAGCGATGGCCGAGGCGACGTCGCGGGTGCAGATCGGACCGGCGGTGTCGGCGATCACGTTGCGGAATCCGGCCCTGTTGGCCGACATGGCGCGGACGGTAGACGTGCTGAGCGGTGGTCGGCTGATCCTCGGGCTCGGTGGGGGTGGCTGGGAGCGTGATCTGCTCGACGCTGGCTACCCGCTTGGTACGGCCCGGTCACGGCTAGAGGAGCTGGAGCGGGCGATCCCGATCATCCGGCAACGCTGGCGGGAGAAGAGCCCGCCGCCGGTCAACGGAACGATCCCGATCATGGTCGGGACGAACGGCGAGCAGCTCGGGCTGCGGATCGTCGCCGAGCACGCCGACGGCTGGAACGGCCTCGGCGACCCGCCCGAGATTGCGCGGCTTAGCGCTGTCCTGAATCGATGGTGCGAGCGCGTCGGCCGCGACCCTGCCGAGATCGAGCGCTCGGTGCTCCTGATCTATCCCCGGCAGGTTGACCGTGCCGCTGAGTATGTAGAAGCCGGCATTAGCCACTTCATCTACAGTGTCCGCTCCCCAGCCAACGACTTCGAGCCCGTCGAACGCCTGCTGGCTTGGCGGGGATAGCCACACCGGAACCCTCGTCTCCCTGTAGCCGCAACGCGATGCGTCGCCCCGTATCGCAATTCGACCTATTCCTGGCAGCCGCAGATTTCTGCAGCAAAGCATCGTGTTGCGGCTACAAGGGAGTCGCGGACGCAGCGCGTTGGTGTTCGCTGCTGACTTGTCGGGGTAGCACGATTACATCGAGCCGTTCTCCGGCCAACGATTTCGCGCCTGTCGAGCGCCGGCTGGCTTGGCGGGGCTAGCCACGACGGAGTGATTTACCCTGTACCTGCAACGCGATGCGTTGCCACGCTGCGGGAATCTGCGGCACCCGCGGATAAATTGAATCTCCAAACGAGGCAACGCGTCGCGTTGCAGCTACAGAGGGATTGCGGGCGTTGTGGTTCGGTGGTCACTGCCCATTGGAACGCTGCGGCCACATCGTGCCCTGGCTGAGGATGGCTTCGGTTGGGAACCAGCGCTCGCGGACGTTGCCGATCAGGTAGAGCGAACCGGTCACGACAACCGCGTCGGATTCCGCTGCCAATTGCAATGCTCGCTCAATGGCCTTGAGCGGCTCGGGTTCGACGTGGACGTCGTCGATGAAGGCCCGGGCGTGCTCCGCGACCTCCGCTGCGGGCACGGCGGGTTTGGCGTAGACCAGCGGGCTTGTCGCGACCAACACATCGACGTGCGGCGCAAGCTCCGCCAGCATGTCCGTGTAGTTCTTGGTGTCCAAGACACCGAAGACGGCGACGGTCCGGCGATGGCCGGTGATCTGGCCCAAATCCGCTGCCAGGCCGGCAACCTTCTGCGGGTTGTGCGCGCCGTCGAGCAATACCAGTGGCGCTTGCTGGACGATCTCCATCCTGCCGGGGAAGCGCGCGCTAGCGAGGCCGCGCCGGATTGTCGCGTTGTCGATAGAGCCGCCGGTGAATGCCCGCGCAAGCGCAATCGCGGTCGCCGCGTTGGACGCCTGGAACGCGCCCGCGAGCGGCGCGGCGAAGGTCTCGCCCGAGGCGTGGTCGACGAAGCGCGTGCCGCTGGCGTCGGTTGACTCTAGATAGTAGCTGTCGCCGGCGCGGAGTTCGATCAGGCGCGCGCCGGTCGCGTCTGCCTCTGCGCGAATGACGTCGAGTGGCTCGCTCTCGGTCACAGCGGTGACGGCAGTCGTCCCGGGTTTGATGATTCCGGCTTTGTGCCAGGCGATCTCGGCCAGCGTGTTGCCGAGGGTGACGACGTGGTCGAGCCCGATGCTCGTAATGGCGACGACCTCGGGTGCGATGACGTTGGTTAGATCGAAGCGGCCGCCCGCGCCGACCTCGACAACGCCGACATCTACCGCCTCCTCGGCGAAGTAGAGGAAGGTCAACGCTACCCAGAACTCGCCATAGCTGATTGGTGGCTGGCCGGAGCCGATCCAGGCGGCAACACGTTCGGCAAGTTGCTCGACCAGTTCATGATACCGACGCGCGGAGGCCAGCCGGTTGTCGACAACAAGCTTTTCGGTCGCGACCTGGAGATAGGGCGAGACATGCAGGCCGGTGCGATAACCCGCCTCGGTCAGGATCGCCGCCGTCAGCGCAGCGGTCGAGCCTTTGCCGGAGGTCCCGCCGATGTGGATGGCGCGGAACTGGTCCTGCGGCCGTCCGAGAAAGTCGAGAAAAGCCCGCATTCGGTCGAGCCGTTCCAGCGCGCGTTCACGGATGACCTCCGGCGGCGTTTCGGCCGCCGGCGTTGGCGGGCCGGTGATGAGGCTGAAGATATAGCGTTCTGCCGCGTCATAGATCGCGCGCGCGGGAGCCGGTTGTGTGAGCTCTTGCATCCCTGTCCACGTTCGGTACGGACGTTAGCCCGAGGCGCTGTGATTCTACCTGTCGTCGCTGCCGCCCGGCTGGGATTTGCGCCGCGATATACTCAAACAAGACCCGGTCCAGCGTCCCGTATCCGTAGTGAATTGCCGGGGAAGTGATGCGCATTTCCAGCACTCTACAACTGCTTGTCCGCGCCTGTAGCCTCGCGCTGATCGGGCTCGGCTTGCTCGTGATGCCGCTCTCGGCTCAAGAGCAGTCGCCGCGGGTGACCCAGCTAACCGTCGACAGCACAATTACGCCGGTCGTTGCGACCTACGTCGACCGCGGCATCGACAGTGCCGTTGACAATGGCCACGACGCGGTCATCATCCGGCTCGACACGCCGGGCGGCCTCTCCTCGGCGATGGACGACATCATCAGCGATATCCTCGCGTCGCCGATCCCGGTCATTGTCTGGGTTGGTCCGGAAGGGGCACGCGCCGCGTCGGCCGGCATGTACATCTCCTATGCGGCGCACGTCTCGTCGATGGCGCCGGTGACGAACATTGGCTCGGCGACCCCGGTGCAGCTTGGCGGCGAGGGCGAACAGGCGGAGGAGACAGCGCTCGACCGCAAGGTCGTTAACGATGCCGTTGCCCGCGTCCGCGAGCTGGCTGAGCTGCGCGGTAGAAACGCCGATTGGGCTGAGGAGGCCGTCCGGGACGCAGTCAACGTGGGCGCATCCGATGCCGTCGAGCTGAACATCGTCGATTTCATTGCGACCGATATCCAGGACGCGCTCGACCAGGCTGATGGGATGAGCGTGATCGTGAATGGTGATACGGCCACGGTCAACACTGCCAGCGCGTCTATCTCGACGACCGATATGTCCTTCTTTGAGCGCCTGCTACAGATCATCGTCGACCCGAACGTCGCCTTCGTGCTGCTCAGTCTCGGGACCCTCGGGCTGATCTTCGAGCTTTCGAATCCGGGCGCGATCTTCCCGGGTGTCGCTGGCGCGATCATGGTCATCATCGGCTTCTACGCGCTCGGCACGCTTGAGAGCAACGCGACCGGCTTCATCCTGATCGGGTTGGCCTT
Source organism: Chloroflexia bacterium (assembly GCA_030431755.1). GTDB lineage: Bacteria > Chloroflexota > Chloroflexia > Thermomicrobiales > CFX8 > JAUIIK01. The sequence goes on along the minus strand of JAUIIK010000015.1, from coordinate 29,057 downwards.
CGTGCTCTTTGTGCTCGAGGTCTTCGTCGTCAGCGGCGGTGTGCTGACCGTTGGCGGCATCATCATGTTCGTCCTCGGCGGCTTGCTCTTGTCGAACACCCGCAATCCCGAGGTCTTGCAGATCTCCCGTTCGGTCATCATCACCGTCGCGCTCTTGATCGGTCTGTTCTTCTTCTTCGTCGTTGGTTCAGTTGTCAGGACGCGCGGCCAGCGACCTTCGACCGGCCGGGAGGCGATGCAGGGGTTGCAGGGCGTCGCGCGCTCCGATCTCGATCCCGGCGGCCGTGTCTTTGTAGAGGGCACGATCTGGTCGGCTGTGGCAGTCAGCGAGCCGGTCATCCTGAAAGGGGAGCCGGTGCGTGTCGTGAAGCGCGAGGGCATGACGCTCGAGGTCGAGCGGGTTACCGTTGAGGAAGAGATCGCGAGTGTTGAGGTGGAACCGATCATGAATCCCTCGGCCAGAGGGTTGGAAACGGACTAGTCGTTGGATACTGGAATTCTCGTCGCGCTTATCGCTATCGTCGTCTTCGTCGCCATCGTCCTCTCGGCGGCGATTAAGATCACGCAGGAGTACGAGCGCGGCGTCATCTTTCGGCTGGGTCGCTACGTCGGGACGCGGGGACCCGGTCTCATCTTTCTTATTCCCTTCGTCGAACGCATCGAGCGGGTCGACCTGCGAATCCTGACGCTCGACATCCCGTCGCAGGAGGTCATTACACGCGACAACGTCACGGTCAAGGTCAATGCCGTCGCCTATTTCCGAGCGCTCGATCCGGAACGCGCCGTGATCGAGGTCAACGACTACATCCGGGCAACATCACAGATCGCCCAGACGACGCTACGCTCGATTCTCGGTCAGTCCGAGCTCGACGAGCTGCTCTCCGAGCGCGAGGAGATCAACGACCGCTTGCAGCTCATCATCGACGAACAGACGGAGCCCTGGGGCATCAAGGTCAATATCGTCGAGGTCAAGGACGTCGAGCTGCCGGAGGTCATGCAGCGGGCGATGGCGCGGCAGGCTGAAGCCGAGCGCGACAAGCGCGCCCGCATCATCAACGCCGAGGGTGAGTTCCTGGCAGCTCAGCGGTTGCACGAGGCGGCAACGGTCATCGCTCAGGAGCCGACTGCACTGCAACTACGCTACCTGCAGACGCTCAATGACATCTCGGCCGAGCACAATTCGACGATTCTCTTCCCGATCCCGATCGACCTGCTCGACGCGTTCCGCAATGTCGGCCGTGCAGTCGAGGCCGTGGCCGGTCCGCTGATTGAGGAACTCGAGAACGAGTCTGCCAAGGCAGCTGAGGCCACGCTCGAGGCCGAGTCCGAAGAGCCATAGTCGTACTTGCTCGAGCCCCACGTCGCCGAAGTCGCCGGACGCCGCCGCCAGTATGTCGACACTGGCGGCGGTCCAGTGACGGTTGTCATGCTCCACGGCATCCCGACGAATCACTATCTCTGGCACGCGACAGTCGAGCGGCTTGGATCGCGAGTCCGGTCCATCGCGCCCGACCTCACCGGTTTTGGCTCGGAGCCTGCGCCGCCGGTGTCAGACCTCTCGCCCCGGCAGCAGGCGCGGGACTCGCTGGCATTCCTCGATGATTGCAATGTCTGCCGGTTTCAGCTTGTTGGCCATGACTACGGCGCGCTCGTGGCGTGCGAGATCCTGAGCCTTGCGCCGCAACGGGTATCCGGGCTGGTCCTGACGAACACGAGCCTGCGACTGGCTGATTGGTCTGGCTCGGGCCTCAATCCGCTCCGGCTGATCGCGCTTCCGTGGATCGGCGAGGCGGCGTTCTTCTGTGCCCGGCGGTGGATGCTGCGGCTTGCATTCAGGCCCTATGTCGCTTGCCAGCGGCGGCTGACGCCGGAGCTTCTGGATGCCTTCTGGCGCCCGTTCGAGCGCGAGTTCTCGGCAACGCTCCTGCGACTCTTCCGGTCCGATGCAGTGGACGAACAGGCAGTTGCGCGATGGTGTGCAGCGCTCACGGCATACGCTGGTCCGGCATCGATCATATGGGGCGGACGCGATCCGACCTTTCGCATCGACCGCGCTCACGACATACTTAAGCTGATGCCGCAGGCACGGTTGGTCGTCCTCCGCAATAGCAATCACTTCGTGCCAATCGACCGCCCCGGTGTGCTTGCCCGGCATATCGACCGACAGCGACAAACGATCTGAGAGGCTCAAGATGACGACCCAACCAACAACCCATGATTGGGCGATAAGGACGCGGGTCTACGAGTTCTTCGTCGAGCGTGCCCGAGCGCCCCGATACACCGACATCGCCACCGAATTCGGTATCTCGGAGCGCGAGGCCCGCGCGGCCTACCGGCGGCTGCACGATGCTCACGCCCTTCTCCTCGAACCGGGCGGCGATAGAATACGCATCCTCAACCCGTTCTCGGCGATCCCAACCGCGTACACGGTCGAGGTGGGCCAGCAGCGCTACTTCGCCAACTGCGCCTGGGACATGCTTGGCATTCCGGGAATGCTCGGGACCGATGCCTTGATCCGCGCCAAACTTGAGGTCGTCAGCAAGACGGTTGGCATTCCAGTGGTCGGCGGTGAACCGCAACCGGACCGCGACTACCTGGTGAACTTCTCGGTGCCGTTCAAGGATTGGTACGCCGACCAGATCCACACCTGAGCGACGATGCTGCTCTTCCGGTCGGAAGAGGACATCGAGACCTGGGCAGGCAAGACGGGCAACAACCGCGGCGAAGCGGTTCCGCTAATGACCGTCTGGGAGCTTGGCAAGGAATGGTATCGGGACCGGCTCGACCCCGACTTCCGTGGCCTGAAGCCCGACCGCGTCCGCGCGACGTTCCAACGCTTCGGGCTGACGTCGGAGTTCTGGCAGGTTCCGTAAGGCTCCCGCCCCTGTCCCCTCCCTCGTGCCCAGAGTGCGCCCAAAGGGACGGGGGATTTCTGCGATGGAGATGAGCTACGCAGGGACTCATGAGTTTCGGATGGGTACCCCTCCCTTGATCTCGAGGGAGGGGGCCTCTTCGACTCTCCTACAACCTACCTACTAAAAACTCTCCCGCTAGATGCCCATCGCCAGACCTTCGCTGCGTGGGTCGCCGCCGCCCTGGAGGACGCCGGTCTCGGTGTCGCGGCTGATGACGAACATCGTGCCGCCAGCGCCGTAGGGCTCGAGCACTTCGACGCGGTGGCCGCGTTCACGCAGGCCAGCGAGGGCTTCGGGCGAAATGCGTGACTCGGCCCGGACGACGAACTCGTTGTCGATGTTGATCGGGTCGGTGCCGGGGAAGGAGGTCCAACGCGGCGCTTCTACGGCGGCCTGGACGTCCATGCCGTAGTCGATCATGTTCGTCAGCACCTGCATGTTCCACTGCGGTTGCTGGTCGCCGCCGGGCGTGCCGCCGACGAGGAAGATCTCGCCGTCGCGCCCGAGCGCGTAGCAGTTAAGCGTGTGCATCGTGCGCTTGCCCGGCTCGATGACGTTCGGGTGGCCCTCTTCGAGCGAGAAGCCGCGTCCGGCGCGGTTGTTCATCAGGACGCCGGTATCGCCGGCCATGAACTGGCTGCCGAAGCCGGCCGAGAGCGAGGTGATCAGCGAGACCATGTTGCCTTCGGCGTCCGCCGTGCAGAGGTAGGTCGTGTCGCCGCCGGACTCGGGCAGCGCGCCAGCAGCGACCTTCTCAGTCGCCTTGGTCATGTCGATCGTGGCGTAGCGCTCGGCGGCGAACTCCTTCGAGAGCATCTCGTCGAGCGGGACATGGCCGAAGAGCGGGTCCTTGGCATAGGCCAGGCGGTCGGCGAAGGCGCGCTTCTTGGCCTCGATCATCAGGTGCAGCGCGTCGGCGCTATTGTGGCCGTAGCCGGCCATGTCGGCATTCTCGAGGATGTTCATCTCCTGGAGCACCAGATGGCCCTGGCTCGGCGGCTTCGTCTCGTAGATCGTGATACCGCGATAGTCGACCGAAATCGGCTCGTAGATCTCGCTGACGTGGCCGCCGAAGTCGGACGCGGATACCTGACCACCGGCTTCTTCGATTGCCGCGCCGATGCGCTGGGCGATCTCGCCGTCGTAGAAGAGCTCGGGGCCGCCTTTCTCGACGAGCCGCATCGTGTTGGCGAGGTTCTTGTTGACGAGAAATTCACCGACACCAAGCGGTTCGCCGTCCGGCATGAAGACTTCGCGCGAGCTCTTGAAGTTGCCCAGTTCAGTGCCGGCGACGCGGATCATGCGGGCGCCACTGACCGAGAGCGGGAAGCCATTCTCGGCGTAGTGGATGCCATACTCAAACAGCTCAGTCGGACCGAGCTTGCAGTGGTTCTCGATGGCCCAGAAGTACGCGGCCACCGCGCCCGGCACGGCAATCGAGAGCGGCCCGTAGAAGGGCATCTTCTCGTGGCCGCGTGAGACGAACCAGTCGCGGTCGACCGAGCGCGGCCCGATGCCGGAGCCGTTGACGGCGGTGGCGCGCTTCTTCTTGTTGTCCCAGTGGATCATGAAGCAGTCGCCGCCGAGGCCGTTCATCGCCGGGATGACGACGCCGGTGGTCAGCGCTGCCGCAATCGCGGCGTCCATTGCGTTGCCGCCTTTGCGGAGTGCATCGAGACCGGCGGCGACGGCGAGCGGGTGGGCGGCGGCCACCATGCCGCCACGTGAGAAGGCCGGTGAGCGTGATTGCTGGAATGAAGCTTCGAGCGATTTGTCGGTCGTTTCCTTGACATCTACGGCCACGTGACGTGGTCCCTTCATCGTGTATCGAGCAAGATCGCACAGTGTAGCCGAGATATGCGATTGCTGGCGAGTTCGAGAGTTGCGTAACACCCGCGCCGTGCGCGCGTCTATACAGTAGATGGGGCGAGTGTTTCGCGTGGGAATGAGAGGCAGACTGGCCGGGTGCAGCCGTTGGAGCGTGGCGGTGACGAGAGCCGGCTGATGCAGGCAGCGCGCGCTGACCCGGATCAGTTCGCGCCGATCTTTGAGCGCTACGTCGGCCCGCTCTACCGCTACTGCGCCGTGCGTCTCTGGAGCCGCGAGCAGGCTGAGGACGCAACCAGCCAGACGTTCGTGAAGGCGTTGGCTGCGCTGGACAGCTATCGCGGCGGGTCGGTCCCTGCCTGGCTCTTCGCGATAGCTCGCACGACCGTTATCGACATCCAACGCAGACGCCAGCGGGAACTGACTGAGTATGCGCCGTCGGTCCCGGTCGAGATCGCGCCGTCGCCCGAGGCAGCGTTGATGGCGGCGGAGGATGCCCGCTGGCTGCACGCCGCGCTCACTACACTCACGGCCGATCAGCAGGAGGTCCTGACGCTGCGGCTGGCCGGGCTAAACGCCGTCGAGATCGCTGCGGCAACCGGGCGCACGCCGGGCGCGGTGCGGGCGTTGCAGTTTCGCGCAGTTGCCGAGCTAAAGCGTCGGCACGCCATGTCGGACGGTGGGGGAGGTGGCGTATGAGCAGTGAACCACGCCGCGACATCGAGCGCCTGGACGCGGCCCTCGATGCTCTCAGCCCCGATAGCCTGGAGTCGGTCGACGTCGCTGCGTCTCGCGTGCTGCGCCGTCTCCTCACCGCGATGGCGCTCGATGTGCTGCAGCCGGCTGACACGTTCAGGTCCGAGCTGCGGCGCGATCTCTTTGGATTGGGAAAGGACAAGTCAACGATGCTTAGTGGTCTGCACCATGTTGTGCTCTTCTGCGCCGACACCGAGCGCAGCCGTGAGTGGTACGCCCGCGCCGGGTTCGAGTACAACCGTGGCTATGGCGGGATGCACTGGTTCAACGCCGGGCCGCACGAGTTCATGCTCCATCCAGCCGAGCAGGGGCCGTCCGGCAATGCGCCGCACATTCACGTCGCAACGCCAGATGTCGACGCGCTGTTCGAGCAGGTCACGACGGCCGGATTACAGCCACTGGATCATCAGCAGCCGGGCGTCGTGATCAACGGGCCGGTGACACGGCCCTGGGGTGACCGGGAGTTCGAGCTCGAGGATCCGGATGGACACCGCATCGTCGTGACCCAGTCCTGACGCCGAAGCACAACCATTCCCGGTCCGTCGTCGTTATGGGACCGTGGTTCTAGGTACAATCCTGCGCGGAGTATCGAGGCCTGTACGATCACTCTCAGGCCCGACATCCGGCAGGCAGGGAGTCCAGGATCAGGTGACATTTCTACGACGTTTTGCTCCGTTGGCCGCCAGTCTCGTCCTGGCGCTGTTGGTATTCGCGCCGGTTGCGGCAACGGGCGCGCCCGCCTCGTCGGGCAAGCCTACCGAGCTGCTGTTGAAACTTGCGCCCGGGGCAGACCTTGACGGCGTGCTCGCGACCTACGACGGCTACGCGCTCCAGACAGTCTCCGGCGGAGCCGCACGGCAGCTCTCCGGCGACGCGAACATCACGCGGGTTGCCTATGCCGATGACGCCGCCGCGCTGCGTGCCCTGGCTCAGCTGCGCCACCATCCGGCGGTGCTGGTCGCCGAGCTGGAGCAGGGTCGCGAGCTCTTCTGGGAGCCCGATGACGAGCCGGACTATGATCTGCAAGAGGAGTGGGTCGAGCAGGTCAACCTGCCGGCCGCCTGGAACATCTCGACCGGCAATGACACGATTGTCGTTGGTGTCGTTGACAGCGGCGTCAGCCCAACCCATCCGGACTTCGAAGATAAGCTGGTCAGCGGTTACAACGCCGTCGACGGCGATGAGAACTGGGCCGACAACAATGGTCACGGCACCCATGTTGCGGGAATCATCGCGGCCAGCGGCTCGAACGCCCAGGGCACGGCCGGTGTCGCGATGGACGTCAAGATCATGCCGGTCCGTGTGCTAGATGATGAGAACTTCATCTCAACTGCCTCAATCGCCGACGGGATCATGTGGGCGGTCGATAACGGCGCGGATGTGATTAACCTCAGCTTTGGGGCGCAGTCGGCCTCGACCATCGAGCAAGAGGCTGTCCAGTATGCCTACAACGCCAACGTCCCGGTGCTCGCGGCCTCCGGCAACTACACGAACCGCATTAGCTATCCGGCCAGCTACCCCGAGGCGATCTCGGTCGGCGCGCTCGATAGCAGCGGCAACAGAGCCGTTTTCTCCTCGGTCATCTCCGAGGTCGATCTCGCCGCGCCGGGCGTGCTGATCTACTCGCCGCACTGGTCGCCGGCCGGCGATGGCTGGACGAACGTCCTCAACAACCAGCCCGTTTCCGGAACATCCTTCGCGGTGGCGATAGCCTCCGGAGTGACGGCGCTGCTGCGGTCCGTCAATGGCGACCTCGGTCCGGAGGATGTGCGGTCGGTTCTGACGTCGACCGCGGTCGACTCCGGCGAGCCGGGCAACGAAGCCGGGGTTGGCGCGGGGCAGCTTGATGCCGAAGCAGCCTTGCGCTCGGTCGCCTTTGCCGCGATGTTCGACACCTGGTTCCCGACGGATAGCCCGGTTGCCGGCGGCGCGGTCCAGCGCACCTGGCTCTGGGGCGAAGACCCGCCGCCTTACTTCGCCTACGAATCCTATGCCGAAGCCCAGCATGGCGTGCGCCTGGTCTACTACTACGACAAGAGCCGCATGGAGATCACCGATCCATTCGATGACCGCGCAGCTGTCTGGTACGTCACCAACGGTCTGCTCGTCAATGAGCTCATCACCGGGCGGGTGCAGGTCGGCGACGGCGACTTCATCGACCGCGAGCCGGCCGCGGTGAACGTAGCCGGTGATCCCGACGACACGCTCGGCCCGACTTACGCGACATTCTCTGAAGTCCTGGACGCCGACCCGGTCGCTGAGAACCTGCCGATTTCGCAGACGATCACGCGCGACGGAGACGTTGGCGCGGATCCGTTGCTGATTAGCTACGGAGTCGTCGGCGCATATCTGGACGAGACGACCGGTCACCGCGTGGCCAACGTCTTCTGGGACTATCTCAACTCGACCGGGCCAATCGCGACAAATGAGGGGTTGGTCGACGGGCCGCTCTTCGAGCCCTGGTTCTTCGCGACCGGCCTGCCGGTGACGGAGGCGTACTGGGCTGAAGTCAAGGTCGCCGGGGTTGTCCAGGATGTGCTGATGCAGTGCTTCGAGCGCCGGTGCCTGACCTACACGCCCTCCAACCCTCTGGCCTGGAGAGTCGAGATGGGCAACGTCGGGCTCCACTACTACGCCTGGCGCTACGACGATGAGAGTCAGCCGCCCATCGAACCCCCGGAAGATCCCGATGCGCCAGCGCGCGGCGAGCTGATCTTCGAGGCCGGCTTCGAGGTCTTCGGGTCGGCCGAGATCGACGCTGGTTCGCGGACGGTCGTCGAAGAGGGCTACCTGATCGAGGTTGACAATGCCGACGCCGAGATCGGCGCGCTGATCCCACAATTGACGGTCGAGGACGTGATCGTGACCGGCACGGTGCGCTTCCTCGATGCAGAAGCAGGTGGCGCGTTCTGCGTCGTCTCACGCTTTGTGCATACGGCGGGTGTTCAATACCGGGCCTGCATCGGGGCCAATGGCGATGTCAGCTTGCTGTATGGCGAGGAGCCGTTGATCGTTGAAGCGGGCTATGTCCAACCGGCTGAAATGTCGGCTGGGGTCCAGATCAGCATTCTGAGCAGCGGCAGCTCCCACTGGCTGGAAGTTAATGGCGAGATTGTCGGCTATGCCGAGCATGAGGGCGCTGCGGTTGGTAGCGCCGGTTTGGTCGGTGTGGGCGACGGCGTCTTCCTGGTCATTAACTACGCTGTGTACGCGCCGGTGGTCGCCGAGTAAACCATTCCGGATTGGAATCAAACGTGCGAATTGCGGTTGACATCGACGGCGTGCTGACCGAGCCGCTGGCGTCGCTGGCGCGCGCGGCCAATGAGCGCTTTGGCGTCGACTTCCCCGACACGGTCTTCGTCGACTCGGCCGGGTACGGTGTCACCGAGGAGATTCGCCAGTGGGTCTACAGCGCGGACGGCCCGGCGGCGAACCTGCTGCCGGCGCACGGCGCGCGCGATTTCTTGCGGGCGTTGCTGCAGCTCGTTGGCGAGGGCAATGTCCACATCATCACCGCCCGGCCGGCGGTCTCGAAGGTCATGACCGCTAGCTGGTTCGAGCAGCATGGTCTCAGCGGCTGCGAGGTCACGTTCGATCCGCACAAGGTGGCCGAAGCGCAGGCGCTGGGCATCCAAGTGGCCGTCGAGGATAGTCTGCGCCACGCGACCGACTACGCCGCGGCCGGCATAATCCCGATCCTCCTGACGTTAGAAGAAGACGCGGAGCTCGACGGCGCGATTCGTCAGGTTCCCGATCTGAAGGCCGCATTGAAGGAGATCAACACTATCGTGTCAGCCGCCGCGCCGCAGGGAGACCGCCCGAAGATTGTCGTCAGCGATGTCATCGATGCCCAGGCCCGTGAAGTGCTCGGCGCGTGCGGCGAGCTGGTCGATGTCGATGGCACGGATGTTGCTGCGTTGACAGCAGCGGTCGCCGACGCCGACGCGCTGGTTGTCCGTAGCGAGACCCAGGTGACCAAGGAGCTGATGGCTGCCGCGCCGCGGCTCCGCGTCGTCGCCCGGGCCGGGGTTGGTATCGACAACGTCGATGTCGAGGCCGCGACCGAGGCCGGGATCATCGTCCTCAACGCGCCCGGCGCGAACCGCTACTCGGCCGGCGAGCACACCATCGCCATGATGCTCTCGGTTGCCCGGCAGCTTCCGAGCGCCAACGCCTCGATGCACGCCGGGAAGTGGGAGCGCAAGTCATTCAAGCTCTTCGACCTGCGCGGCAAGACGGTCGGCGTCGTCGGGTTGGGCCGCGTTGGACGGGTGGTCGCCCACCGCCTGAAGGCTTTCGGCTGCCATGTTATCGCCCACGATCCCTATGTCAGCGCCGAGATTTTCAGAGAGAACGAGATCGAGCGCGTTAGCTACCCGGAACTGCTTGGCACGAGCGATATCGTCAGCTACCACGTCCCGCTGACCGACGAGACCTATCACTATTTGTCTCACGATGCGATCCAGCAGCTCAAGCCGGGCGCGGTCGTCATCAATGCGGCGCGCGGCGAGGTGATCGATCACGAGGCGCTGGCAGAGGCGCTCGATGCCGGCAAGGTCGGCGGCGCGGGGGTTGATGTTTTCCCGGAAGAGCCGCTGCTTTCCAGCCCGCTCTGGGGTCGCCCGAACGTCGTCCTGACGCCACACCTCGGCGGCAGCAGCGATGAGGCGTTGGCGGCGGTTGGCCAGATGATCAGCCACTCGGTGCTGGCGGCGCTGCATGGCGAAGCGGTCCCGAACGCCGTCAACCTCCCGGCAGCCCAAATTGAACCTGCCGCTTCGCGCAAGCTCGGCCGGGCAGCCTCGGCCGCAGGCAACCTGCTCAGCGTCCTCGAACCGGATGTCCCGGCGTCCTTCGCGATGACCGCGCGCGGCAACCTCTCCGACGAGGTCTACGAGCTCGTCTTCAGCGCGGCGCTCGCGGCGGCGCTCGAGCAGTGGTCGGACGCGCGCGTCTCGCCGGTCAACGCCCGCATGATCGCCAGCGAGCTAAAGATTGAACTACACCTGTCACGCTACAACACGCCCGAAGGCGAAGATGTCGAATTCGAGTTCGAGGTCCGCAACGACGACACGCACCACGTCACGATCCGCTGGGCCGGCAACGACGTCGGGATCTACGAGGTCGACCGCTTCTCGCTCGGTCATCCACTGGCCGGTGACGTCCTGATCACCCACCACCGCGATGTTCCGGGCGTCGTCGGCCAGGTTGGGACGATCCTCGGCCGCCACGGCGTCAACATCGCCGGCATGCAGCTCGGCCGTCATGGGCTGGGCGGCGAGGCGCTGATGGTGCTCAACGTCGACGACGCCATCGGCTCAGATGTCCTCAACGAGATCAAGACCACTCTCAACATCGACAACGCCTACGTCGTGTCATTGCCTGGCGCTAGCGAGGCGTAGGCGCACGCGGTCGCTTGAACCCGGAACCCGGAGATAGCGCCCCGAGCCCGCAGCAATGCTCGACGTTACCTTTCCGATCCGGCCGCGTATTACACGGTGACGTCGTCACGCATCGAGCAGAACGTCGCCTCGTAGGGATGGGGCTCGTCCCCATCCTCCTGAATTGACTCTGTGCAAACGCGGATGGGGACGAGCCCCATCCCTACGGTTCGTTGATGCGGTTGTATCTCGATCTGCGATAGGAAAATTCGCATGGCTCGGATGCCGCGTTCCGGAGTACCGCTGCTCACACTCATACTCATCGCCGCAACTGTCATGCTTGCTTCTCGTCCGGCGTCCGGGGCCACACAAGCTGCCGTTCCTGCAGACACAAGCGCAATTGCAGCAGCGCCTGTTGTCGAGATCGCATCGCCGTTTCCGCTCCTTGCGATCTGGGATCCCTGGGATTGGCGCGACGAGACGAATCTGCTCCAACCGGTCGATCCGGTGACCTTTGAACCGCTGCCGGGTTACGTCCCCATCGAGATTGAACGGCCGCAGGCAGGCGGCTACGTCGAGACCGCCGTCAGCCCGGACGGGACGACGGCCGTCCTCGTCACGCATATCCCCAGCAGCTCGATGGAGCCGGGCATGATCAAGCTGCACGTCGTTGACTTGATGAACTGGACCGATGTTGTCGCGGCTGAGTGGTCCTTCGCTACTGGTTACTCGAGCGCGCTCAACTCGACATTCTCAGCGGATGGGGCGACTATCTTTTGGATTGCCAGATCTATTGGCTCTGGCGAGCGGTCGCTCCACCGCATGCAGCTCGCTACCGGCGCGCAGGAGAAGCTGGCGACGTTGCCGGAGGGCTTCGTCGCAATCGACCACCGCGTGAGCTTTGACGAGCGCACCTGGTACGTGTTCGGCACGCCGGTCCAACATAACCTCCCGACAGACAACGGATACGTCCTCGGCGAGTTCGCAGCCGGCGACGCTCAGTTGCTCACCGTCGATCTTGGCAGCGGCGAGATTCTGAGCACGATAGAGCTTGTTGGTGTCGAAGCTGGCGGTGTGCCGCTCGATGACATTGAAGGCGACGGTTATCCGGTCCGTAGCGTCAGTCCAGGATTGGATTGGGATCTCAGTGCGGGCCGTCTCTATATCGGCTACAACGGCGATGGTTGGATGCAGGGAGCGGCCCTAGACCTTGCCAATGGTTCCGTCCCGGGTGTCTACACATACGACGAGGGCGCGGCGTGGCTCGACAGGCTAGCGGCCTGGCTTGTGCCAACCGCCCATGCCGTTGTGCGGGGTCTGTCGTGGGGACACGCGCTGTCCCTAAACGGTGGTGAACTCGCTGCCTACTCATCGGCTTGGGAGGATCTCAACAAAGATCGTTCGAATCTCGAAAGTGCTACACACGGTCCGGTGTGGGCGGTCGACACCACCACGGGCCAGCAGGTCTGGCAGAGCCATCTCGGCGCCATTCACGCTATCGCCGAGTCGCCAGTCGGAGACCGGCTGCTTGTGCATGCCGCCAACAGAATCTTTCTGCTCGATGCTGTCTCGAATGACGAGGGGCAGACGCTCTTTCTGCTCGACAGCGCGACCGGTGACGTCGTCGAGCGCCTTGATCTACCGGGACGACCGTCGCATGGCAAGCAGTCGATGATCGTTACCGCCGAGCATGTCTATATCCGAACGACAACCGAGTCCGGTCGCGAGGTCATCGTTGTCAACCCGGCGGATCTCTCCATCGTCGGAGGCTGGGGCCAGGCGGACGGCGAGCCCTCGCTCTACAAGCTCATTCCGCTGCCCTGAGCCGAATCGGCTAGGCTAGTGCAGCGAATCAGCTAGTAGACGCGGGAGGCAACGTGGAAGATCGTACCGGGCAGGATGTGCTGCCGTTCGGAGTTTATGCGCACAATCGAGGCGTCGTGACGCCGCAATACTCGGTCATGCCGCCGGCGGGTATTCTGCCCAGCCGTCTGCCGGGTTTACGCGACACGACCGTGCGTTTTCAGACCTCGCCGGAGATGGGCGCGCGCTTCGCCCAGGTGTTGCTGGAGATCGCGCCCGGCGGCGGCACCGAGGGCGCGCGGCACGATGGTCTGGAGCATTTCTTCTACCTCGTCAGCGGAGAGCTCGATCTGACCATCGACGAGACACACCACAGGCTCGTCTCCGGCGGGTTCGGCTACGTTCCAGCCGGTTCGCACTACACGCTCGACAATGGCGACGCGCCGTCGCGGCTGATCTGGATCAAGCGGCCCTACGAGATGATCGACGTGCCGGTGCCCAACCCGATCGTCGGCCACCGCGACGAGGTCGAGAAGGACCGGCCGCACACCGACGGCCGCTACTGGCAATACTTCCTACCGACCGACGACATCGCCTTCGACATGCACGTCAACATCCTCGGCTTCAAGCCAGGCAACTATTTCCCGTACGTCGAGACGCACATCATGGAGCACGGACTCTACATGCTCGAGGGCCAGATGCTCTACCAGCTGGCCGGCGACATGCACGAGGTGGAAGCGGGCGACTTTATCTGGATGGCTTCGTACTGCCCGCAGTTCTGCTTCTGCACCGGCTGGGACGAGGCGGCCTACCTGCTCTACAAAGACGTCAACCGGGATGTGAAATTCCGGTAGGCGCCATCGAAGCCAACAACCAACCTTGCCGGTAGGGGCGTGATTCATCACGTCCGGTTTCACTGCCTGCGAGCGTACGTAACCTCGTGGCACGGACGTGATGAATCACGCCCCTACTGATGTTGCGGAACAGTGGCCGGCGCATCGGTAAAATCCGCCCCCTGTACCCGCAATGCGGTGCATTGCCATTCCCGGTTGCATGTGATTGCGGACCGGGAAGCGATCGCGTGTGCCGCTCCGGATACTGGCAGAGCGCAAGCAATCCCTACAGAGCAATGCACCGTATTGCGGGTACAGGGGATGGGGCGAGCGGTGGAGGGCTATCCCGTAAGCCGCGCGATCATGTCGTCCCCGTAGCCCAACTCGCGTAGCACTTCCTCGGTGTGCTGTCCGAGCAGCGGTGGCGGGAGGTGGGCGCTGGGGTCGGTGCGTGACATGCTGAACGGGAAGCCTGTTGTCGAGATCTCGCCGAGCGTCGCGTGGTCGACCTTGCGTTCGAGCCCGAGGTGTTGAGTCTGGGCGTCGGCGAAGACCTCGGGGACGGTCAGGATTGGGGCGACCGGGACCCCGGCCTCTTCGAGCATCGAGACGACCTGCGCGGTCGTGAAATCGGCGAAGCGCTGCTCGATGATCCGTTCGAGCTCGGGCAGGTTGGTGATGCGGCCCTCGTTGTCCACGAAGCGCGGATCGTCGCGGTATTCCTCCAGCTCCATGACGCGGGTGAAGGTGTGCCAGAAGCGGTCATTGCCGACGGCGACGTTGACGTGGCCGTCGCTCGTCGGGAAGGTCTGGTAGGGCGCGACGATGGGGTGGGCGTTCCAGGTCATCTCAGGCACTTCGCCGGTCGCGAAGTAGATCGCGGCCTGGAAGGTCAACAGCGCAACCTGGCCGCCGAGCATCGTCGTGTCGATGACCTGTCCCTGGCCGCTACGTTCGCGCTCGAACAAGGCCGAGACGACGGCGTACGCGGCCCACATGCCCGACGCGATATCGGCGATCGGGACGCCCATCTTCGTCGGCTGTCCCGGCGGTCCGGTGACGCTCATCATGCCGCTCATGCCCTGGATGATGAGGTCGTAGGCGGTGCGGGCGTGTCCCGGGCCTGTCTGGCCGAAGCCCGAGATCGAGCAGTAGATCAGCTCTGGCTTGCGCGCCATGACCGTCTCGGCGTCGAACCCAAGCCGCCCCATGGTGCCCGGCGAGAAATTCTCAACCAGCACATCGGCGCTCTCGATCAGCTTCCAGAGCACTTCCTGGCCCTCGCCGGACTTCAGATCGAGCGTGATCGAGCGCTTGTTGCGGTTGACTGACAGGAAATAGCCGGACTCGCGGGGCACACCTTCCTGCTCGACCCAGGGCGGTCCCCAGGCGCGGGTGTCGTCGCCCGCGCCCGGTCGCTCGATCTTGATGATGTCCGCGCCCATGTCGCCGAGCATCAGCGTCGCGTAGGGGCCGGCCATGACCCGCGTCAGATCGACGACGCGGATGCCTTTGAGTGGTCCAGTCGGTTCGCTCACTTCGCCTCCTCGTCGCCGAGCGCTGCCCAGACCGTCCGCGAGATCTCGACCATCGCGGCGACGCCGGCGTCTTCGTCTTCGAGGTGCTTCGAGAAGATTGAGATGACGTAGGGCTGCTCGGCGTAGACGATGCCGGCGTCGTTGCGAACGCCGCGTAGCGAGCCGGTCTTGTGGGCGATGGTCACGCCTTCGGGCACGCCGGCTGGGATGCGGGCGTTGAGCGTCTGGCGCTTCATCGTATCGAGGACGCCCTCGCGCGCCTCGTCGCTCAGGCCAACGCCCTGCTCGATCAGTTCGCAGAGCCGTGACATCTGGTCTGGCGGCGTCAGATCGTTGCCCGAGCCTTCGCTATCGTCCCAGCCCAGACCGCTCTTGTCGTACTCGCCGGCTCGGGCGCGCTCCCGGAACATCTCGTAGGTGTGTTCGGGATTCGAAGCGTCCATGCCGACGATGGTGTAGAGCAATTCACGGCAGGTCAGCGGCACGCGGATGCGAGACAGGCCCAGCTCGTCGAGGTCGGCGTGCAACCGCTCGACGCCGACGTGCTGGTGGAGGATGTCGGTCGCTTCGTTGTCGGAGACGATCGTCATTAGCATCGCCAGGTCGTAGATCGTTGGCTGGAGGCCGACCCGCAGGTGCTGGAGGACGCCGGAACCTGGCACGCGGTGGGCGTCGGTGAGCTCGATGCGCTCGTCGAGATCCGTTGCGCCCTGGTCGACCATCCGGTAGAGCGAGTAGAGGATCGGGATCTTGAAGGTGCTGGCGGTCGGGTAGAGCACGTCGGCGTTGACCCGGATGCCGGGATCTTCCGACCCGACGGTCCAGGCTGCGACGCCCATGCTGCCGTCGAGCCCGGCCACGATCTCGGCTACCCTGGATTGCGCTGTCGCTGTGTCCATCGTTGTTGTTTCCATTCCCTGCTGGGGCCGCACAGCCCCTGAACTCTCGCGAGGTAGCGTAGCGTATAATGCAGGTGGGCAGAGATAGTCTCTGTCGTCATATTGCTGTACTCAGCGATGAATCTTGCAATCGCTACCGGGCGGGGGCCGGGTAGCATGAGTCAGCGGAATGGATGCGAAGATGCGTCGTCGTCGACGGCGTCCTCGCAAACAGGCCGCATCCGAACATGAGTCGCCGAGCCGCGAGATCCGCTATCGGCAGGAGCAACCGGACGAAGACGAAGTCCACTTCGGTTGCGTCGCACTCGGCAAAGTTCGGTACCGCATTCGTGATCCACGCGCCCGCGTTCCGGCGCGTTGCGCGTTGGGTTTCGCCATACGGACCGATGAAGACGTTTGTAAGTGCCTCGCTGTTGCTGGACCTTCGGAGTGTTGGAAGGAGTTGGAGGGCGTCCACGTGGTAGACCATGAGGAGTCGCCTGACAAACCACGCTCGGCGGAAGCCGCCGACTAGCATTCCTGAATACATCAGTTTCAGTGCACTTGTGGATGTGGCACTGACGCGTAGAACGCCTGCAGGGCCTGGCGACACACCGTCGCCGGGCCTTCTTTGATGCTGGGCTCCGGTCGCCTCTGGACTGCTCTACAATCTTCGGGCTGCCGCGCGAGGTGCGCGAAGGCAACGCTATCGAGGAGGAATGACCGATGCCCCAACGCCAAAGTGGAGCGGCCCCGGATGTCGCCATCGAATTCATCCAGGCGCCGCTGGCCGATCTCGACGTCGACTCGATCGTCGTCGCCGTGCCGGGAGGCGACGATGATTGGAGCGCCGGCGCGCTGATCGCCGACGCGGAGCTGGACGGCTCGCTGAAGGCCGCGCTCGCCGATGCCGACTTCAACGGTAAGCCCGGCTCGACCTTCGTTCTGCCGACGCCCGGCATGTTGAAAGCCAAGCGCGTCGTCGTCGTCGGTCTGAACGCGGATGACGCCAGCGAGGAGGACGTCCGCCAGGCTTTCGGGGCCGGCGCGATGGCCGCAAAGAGCGCGAAGAGTGCAGCCGTCGCCTGTATCGTTCCAGAGGGCGCGGCCGGCGCGACGGGGACCTACCGCGCCGCCACCGAGGGCTTCCTGCTCGGCCTCTACGATTTTCAGACTTACCGCTCCGGAGATGAGAAGCCGAACGTCGAACGGCTGGTCTTCGTCGGCGACGAGACCGCCGATGCCGGCGAGGGCGTCCGGGTTGGTCAGGCGCTCGCGGCTGGTGTCTACCTAGCGCGCGACATGGTCTTCGAGCCGGGCAACACGATCTACCCTGAATCGCTGGCCAGGGTTGCCGAGGAGACGGCGCGGCACGTCGAGCTCGAGTACGAGGTCTTTGACGAGGTGCAGCTTGCCGAGATGGGCGCTGGCGCGATCGTCGCGGTCGGGCAGGGCAGCGAGCATCTGCCGCGTCTGGTCCGCATGACTTACACGCCCTCCGGCGAGTCAGTGGCCACGGTCGCGCTGGTTGGCAAGGGCATCACCTTCGACACCGGCGGTATGAGCCTCAAGACCGGCGCGGGGATGGTCCCGATGAAGACGGACATGGCCGGTTCAGCGGCTGTGCTTGGCGCGATGCGGGCGGTGGCGGAGCTCGATCTGCCGATCACGATCCACGGCATCATCGCCGCCGCCGAGAACATGCCGAGCGACACCGCCTACCGGCCCAGCGACGTCCTCAAAGCAATGAACGGCAAGACGATTGAGGTCATCTCGACCGACGCCGAGGGGCGGCTGGTGCTGGCCGACGCCCTGGTCTACGCCGCCGGGCTGGGCTCCGAGGTCATGATCGACCTCGCCACGCTGACCGGCGCGAAGGTCGTCGCGCTCGGCGAGGAAAGCGTCGCCGTTTTCAGCAACGACGATGACTTGGCCGAGGCGATCATCGCCGCCGCGGACGAGTCCGGTGAGCTCTTCTGGCACATGCCGCTCTGGGATTCGTTGCGCTCGCAGCTCGATAGCGAGATCGCCGACATGAAGAACACCGGTGGTCGTGGCGGCGGCTCGATCACCGCGGCGCTCTTCCTCTCCGAGTTTGCCGAGGGCAAGCGCTGGGCCCACCTCGACATCGCCGGGGCGGCCTGGACCGGCTCGTCCAAGGGCTACACGCCTAAGGGCGCGACCGGCGTCGCCGTCCGGACGCTTGTGACCTACCTGGAGCGGCTGGCGGAGGCCTAGTCGGACTTGCCAGGGCGACAGCGGAAGACATTCTGCACCCCCGAATGGAATCCCGAGCGGAGGCTCTGCGGAGAGAGGGATCTAGCTGCGGTGTCGCGAAGTGACGCAGAAACCAGAAGTTTGGCGGCGACGCCTTCTCCGACACTCTCAATGATCCTGGGTAGATCCCTCTCTCCGCAGAGCCTCCGCTCGGGATGCCAGCTGAGAGGCTCGCTGTTGGCCTGGGCAGGTGTTAAGAGACACCGGATTTGCGCTCGATTACAATGTAGGGAACGGATTGTCCTTACGTCCAGCAGGGAGAGGAATGCATCATGGCTGTTGATACCGCCAGTGAATTGAGGAAAGTTCAGCTCGTTATCGCCGGCAAGCTGGTTGATGCCGCCGAAGGGGAGACCTTCGAGTCAGTCAACCCGGCGACCGGCAAGGCCTGGGCGACCATCGCCAAGGCGAGCAATGAGGATGTCGACCGGGCAGTTGCCGCCGCTCGCAAGGCCTTCGACGAAGGTCCCTGGCCGCGGATGCAGCCCTTCGCCCGTGGTCGGGTGCTGGCCAAGATGGCTGATTTGATGCGCGAGCGCGCTGATGAGATCGGCGAGCTCGAGGCACAGGACACCGGCAAGCCGCTGGCCCGCGCGCGTGGCGAGATTCTGGCCAGCGCGATGGTCTTTGACTACTACGCGGGCGCTGGCGACAAGTTCTTCGGCGAGACGATCCCGTTCGGCGAGGATGCGCTCAGCATGACATTGCGCGAGCCGCTTGGCGTCTGCGCCCAGATCGTGCCCTGGAATTTCCCCTTCATGATGTCCGCCTGGAAGCTCGGTCCGGCGCTTGCGGCAGGCTGCACGCTGATCCTGAAGCCGGCCTCGAACACCCCGGTCACGGCCCAGATTCTCGGCGAGATCGCCTACGAGGCCGGTGTGCCCGAGGGCGTCGTCAACGTCCTACCTGGGCCCGGCGGCCAGATTGGCGAGTACCTCGCCTCGCACCCGTTGATCGACAAGGTTGCGTTCACCGGCGAGACCGAGACCGGCGCGAAGATCCTCAAAGCCAGCGCCGACACGATCAAGAAAGTTTCGCTCGAGCTCGGCGGCAAGAGCCCGAACATCGTCTTCGCCGACGCCGATATGGAGAAGGCCGCCGCGGCCGCCGTCGGTGGCGCGTTCGGCAACAGCGGCCAGGTCTGCACGGCGCGGACGCGGCTCTTCCTCGACAAGGGCCAGTACGACAACTTCATGAACCTGATCGTCGACCAGACCGAAAGCTTCAAGGTCGGCGACCCGATGGCCGACGATACCCTGATGGGCCCGGTCATCTCCGACGCTCAGTGGGAGCGCGTCAACGCCTACGTCGAGATCGGCCGCAACGAGGGCGCGGAGGTCGTCTACGGCGGCGCTCGCCCGTCGGCGCTGAATGACGGCTACTTCTACCAGCCGACGATCTTCGCCCAGGCGTCGAACGACATGCGCATCGCCCGCGAAGAGATCTTCGGCCCGGTCCTGACGGTCATCCCCTTCGATGATGTCGACGACGTGATCAAGATGGCCAACCAGAATGACTACGGCCTGGCCGGGTCCGTCTGGTCGCAGGACATCAACAAGGCCCTGCGGGTTGCCAAGGGTGTCCGCACCGGCATGATGAGCGTCAACGGCAGCGGCTCGGCCGGAGTCTTCGGGCCCTTCGGCGGCTACAAGAAGAGCGGCATCGGCCGCGAGCTGGGCATGCACGGCCTGGAGCTCTACACCCAGGTCAAGAGCATCCATATCGACCTGAGCTAGCCTCGAAGCTTCCCCAGGCAGCACTCGGACCGTTCGCAAGGTGAGCTTGCGGACGGTCCGTTTCCCTCTGTAGCTCCTGCCGGTCGCGACTGCATCCACTACCGTGTCAGCGGTTTCCTGAAGAGACGGGCGATCCCCGCGCTCAGTGGCGGTTTTCTGCCATACTTTTAGCTGCGTCAGGTTGTGGGCCGATGGGACGGGAGTTGGGGATGTTACAGCACTACGAAGATCGAGCGTCTGATCTCATCAATGGCGTGCTGGAGGAACTGGGCTACGAGCGCCAGGAGCTGCAGCTCAGGCCGATTCCCTTCTCCGGCTCATGGGGCACATCGCTGGCGTCGTTCCCGCTGGCAAGCAAGATCGTCGCCGCCGAACACGCAGAGGAGTTCGAGGGGCTCTCGAAGAAAGAGCTCAAGAAACGGCAGTCGGGCCTCGTGCGCGAGAAATCGCTGGAACTGGCCGATGCGATTGCCGAGCGTTTGAACGGCGGCGTCATCGGCCAGAACGGCGCGTCGGCGATCAGCCGGGCGGAGTCGGTCAACGGCTACGTCAACCTCTTCTTCGACACCTCGACCGTCGCGACCGACGTGCTGCGGACAGCGATCGACCAGGGCGCGGACTATGGCCGGGGCACACAGCGCGCCGACAAGGTCATGGTCGAGTTCTCCCAGCCCAACACCCACAAGGCGTTCCACATTGGCCATACCCGCAACGCCGCGCTCGGCAATGCGCTGGCGAACATCACCGAGTTCGCCGGCTTCGAGACGATTCGCGCCAACTACTGGGGCGATATCGGGATGCACGTCATCCAGTGTCTCTGGTGCTACCAGTCGTTTCACAAGGACCGGCGCATCACCCGCAAGCTGCGCGGCCGGCGGCTGGGCGAGTACTACACCGAAGCGGTCCAGCGGCTGAACTACCGCAAGGACGTGCTCGGGCTGCTCCACGAGCTGGCCGAGGACGATGCGCTCTTTGTCGAGAAGATCGACGCCATCGTGACCGAGATGTACCGCGAGGACGGCGTCTGTGGCGAGGATGTCGCCTACCTGCTCGGACAGATCGCGAACCACCGGGAGATTGACGAGGATAAGCTCTTCGAGCCGATGAGCGTCCCGATGCTGTTGAAGTACGTCGGGCCGCAGCTCAAGGAAGAGCTGGCCTTCGTGCGCGAGCACGGCCCGCAGGAAGCGCCGCCGCCCACGTCACGGACGGCCAACGTGCGCTACCCGCCGCCTGTCGTCACCATTGAGAACACGACCGAGCGGATTGCCCGTTGGAAGCGGCTCAACGCGACGCCCGAGTGGTGGCCGGAGGTGCCGGAGTGGCAGCAGCAGATCAAGGACACCTTCCAGGCCTGGGAACGGAAAGATGAAGAGCTGGTCGCGCTCTGGGAGGAGACGCGCCAGTGGAGCATCGACGAGTTCCACCGCATCTACGACGAGCTCGGCATCCGCTTCGATGTCGAGTTCTCCGAGAGCGAGGTCGAGGAGGAAGGCCGCCAGATCGTCTACGACCTCGTCGACCGGGGCATTGCCGAGATGAGCGACGGCATGCCGGTCGTTGACATCGACAAGGCCCTCGGGCTGGAGGACAAGTACCGCACGCTGCCGCTGCTGCGCTCGGACGGCACGACACTCTACTCGACGAAAGACCTGGAGTTGACCCGGCGCAAGTTCGAGGACTTCGATATCGATCGTTCGATCTGGGTGATCGATAACCGCCAGGGGTTCTACCTGCAGCAGATCTTCAAGATCATGGAGCTGTGGGGCTTCGATCAGGCCGAGAAGTGCTTCCACCTGGGCTATGAGTTTGTCACCCTGCCGGAGGGCATGATGAGCAGCCGCCACGGCATCACCGTGCTCTACGAGGACGCGATGAAGGCGATGCGCAAGCGCGCCCTCGAAATCATCGAGGAAAAGAACCCGGACGGCCGCCTCTCCGACGAAAAGAAAGAGGACATCGCCGGGCAGGTCGCCGTCGGCAGCATTCTCTACCTGATGCTCTCGCGGGACAACAACACTCAGATCGCCTTCGACATGGAAGAGGCGCTCTCATTCCAGGGTCACGCGGCGCCCTATATCCAGTATGCCCACGCCCGCGCGTGCCGGATTCTCGAACGCGCCGGCGAACTGCCCGATGGACCGGTCGAGTTCGTCGACTTGCAGCCGGAAGAGATCGATCTCATCCAGAAGATCGCCGAGTTCCCGGAAGAGGTGACCCAGGCGGCCACCGAATACCGCCCGCTCGTCATCGCCGATTACGTCTTCGAGCTGGCCCGGCTCTTCAACGATTTCTACGCGGACTTCGACGCCCGGCCGATCCTCAACGCCGACGAGCCGGCCCGCTCGATGCGACTGACCCTCGTCGCCGCGACGCGTCAGACGCTTGAGAACGGGCTCGCGCTGCTCAGTGTTCCCGCTCCGACTGTGATGTAGACGCGATCCCCTTCTTTGACCGGCGGACTGGGCCGCAGCGTCAACGTCTGGCCACTGCGACGCCTCGCCGTGAACTAACATTATGGTCGGTCACCGCGTCTAGCTGACAGTGCGGCGGCCGGTAGGGGGAGCATGCACGAGCTGAGATCGTTGTGGCGGTCGATCATCGATCGGCGGGACCGC
Source organism: Chloroflexia bacterium (assembly GCA_030431755.1). Classification (GTDB taxonomy): domain Bacteria; phylum Chloroflexota; class Chloroflexia; order Thermomicrobiales; family CFX8; genus JAUIIK01. Next base: position 6,495 of record JAUIIK010000015.1, on the reverse strand, counting down.
GAGGGGCGGCGTGGGTCGCATAGCCGGCGCGCGGCCGGCCCGCAAACCGGCGGTGAGTCGATCTATGGCTACTACGCCTTCAAGTGGGTCTGGATTGCCGCCGCTATCGGTGTCGTGGCCGGGCTCGGCGCGATAGTCTTCGATCTCCTGATCAACATGATTACCGTCATTGCGCTGCGCGATATGGCGGATACGACCATCCCGCTTACCGCCGCAGAACCGCGTGGGCCCTGGAACCGGGTTGTCGTGCAGGTTGGCAGCGTCTGGTTCTTGCCGGTTGTCGTCGGACTTGGCGGCTTCCTCAGCGGGCTACTGGTTGCCAGATTCTCTCCGGAGAGCGCTGGCGGTGGCAACGAAAGCGTAATCGCGTCGTATCACTACGAAGCAGGGCGTGTCCGGCGGCGGGTGCCCTTCGTCAAGATGGCCGCGTCGGCGCTCACTATCGGTACCGGCGGTAGTGCGGGCCGAGAGGGCCCTGCCGGGCAGATCTCAGCCGGATTTGGAAGCCTCATCGGGTCGGCGCTAAATCTCAACACAAGCGAGCTCCGCCGATGCGTGTTGATTGGCATGGGCGCGGGTATCGGGGCGATCTTTCGCGCCCCGCTTGGTGGCGCAGTGCTGGCCAGCGAGATGATGTACCGGGAGGACATCGAGTCTGACGCGCTCATTCCGGCGCTGATCGGCTCGATTGCGAGCTACACCGTCTGGAGCCTGTACGGCGGGTTCGACCCGCTCTTTGGCGAACAGGGTGATGTCCTCTTCAACGACGCGGCGCAGTTGCCGCATTTCGTTGTCATCGGCGTCATCACCGGCCTCTTCGGAATACTCTTCGTGCGTGGCTTTCATCAGACCGAGCGGCTCTTTCAGCGCATGGCCCTGCCGTTGCCGGTCAAGACCGGGATTGCCGGCGTGCTTGTCGGCACCATCGGGCTGGCCGCGCCACAGACGCTGGAAACCGGCTACGGCTGGGTCCAGCATGTCATCGACGGCAACTTCGCCGAGATCTCGCTCGCCGTGCTCCTGCTTCTGCCGCTGCTCAAGATCCTGACAACGAGCCTGACCGTCGGCTCCGGGACATCGGGTGGCGTCTTCGGACCGAGCGCCTTTATCGGGGCGATGCTCGGCGCGGCCTACTGGCGTCTGTTTGAAGATCGCTTGCCGGCCATGCCAGCCGACCCGGCGTCGATGACAATCATTGCGATGATCGCCTATCTCGGCGCGGTCTCACATGTGCCACTCGCAGCCATGCTGATGGTCGCTGAGATGACGCGCAATCTGTCGTTGCTCGCGCCGGCGATGGTAGCCCTAGGAATTGCGAGTCTGGTCGTCGGGCCGGAGACGCTCTTTCGGAGCCAGCTGCCGGTCAAGTCCGATTCGCCGGTACACCGGCACCGCTACGCATTTCCATTGCTATCGACGCTCATCGCGGGCGAAGCGGTCCAGACGGCGGCGCGCACGTTGCGGCCCGGCCAGTCGATTGCCGAGGCGGAGGAGCTGTTGCACGACGCGGCGCTTACTGGAGCGCCGGTTGTCAACGAAGACCAGGAGCTTGTTGGGGTGTTAACGGCCACCGATATCGCGGTTGTCGAGGAAAGCGAGCGGCCCACAACTTACGTCATTGACCTCATGTCAGCCCCGCGCACGCGCTACGATCGGACTGCCGCGCTTGACACGATCTTCGACTCGATGGCGACCGAGAATCTGGGCTGGATCCCGATCACCGAGACAGTCCATGGCCGCCGCGACCGGCTTGTGGGCATCGTGACCTTGCAGTCGGTGCTGTCGGCGTACCGGTTGGCGTTGCGCCGCAAAGTCCGTCGGACCGACCGGATGATGGTCGGCAGCACCCTGCTCGAAGTGCGCGTCACGGCGGATTCACCGCTGTGCAATCTGCCGGTACGACTGCTTGAGCTCCCGGACGACGCCTTGCTGGTGAGCTACACGCGCAACGAGGTCGTCCGGTTCCCGCACGGCGGCACGACCTTCGAGCCGGGCGACCGTGTCGGCGTCGTGACGAGCGTCGCTTCAGAGGAACGCATCCGCCGCTACTTCGAAGATGAGTTCCGCGTCGAGCGGGCGTGAGCGCGGATGTCTAGACCGTCTGTCGAAGACATCGAAGGGTCCGCGTACCAAAGATTCCCGGATCTTGTAGGGATGGGGCTTGTCCCCATCCGGTAAGGCACATGCGTACGTACGCGGATGGGGACAAGCCCCATCCCTACGATGTCGATTGGCCCGCTCTGCAATCGAACCATCAATGATTCTGCAACTGAGTGTAGTGCTCCGTTACATGTGAATGGACGGTAACCGCTGACCTCGCCGGGGCACTCATCTGCGTTGAAATTGTCATTTTGACCAGCGAGCGAAATCTCAGTCTGACGTCGCTCTGGCGCAAAACTGAGATTTCTCGCACCCACGCCGTGGGTCCCCGCTCGAAATGACAGTCTCGTTATGGTTGAGTTGCCTGGCGAGATCGGACAATCCCTTCACTCCACGAGTATCAGAGCACTAGTCCGGTAGCGCGGCGATCCGTCCGACGATCTGGGCGCGGTTGCCGGCCGGGTCATTGAAGAAGCCGAGCTTGTCGCCGGCGGGGTTGGTCGTGTCGACGTCGAAGGCGACGCCGGCTTCGACCAAGCGGTCGCGTAGCGCGTCGTACTCGGCGACCGGGACTGCAAAGGCGAGGTGCGATGGGTGGGCCATGGCCGGGCCGTCGGCGACGTAGACCTCGAGCCTGCCGCCGCTGCCGTCGGAGATGAAGTTGATCCGTGGCGGTCCTTCCAGGTCACGGATGACCGTCCAGCCGAAGTTTTCGCAGTAGAAGCTCACTACCTCATCGAAGTTGTCGGTTGTGGCTGGGATGCCAACGTGTTCGAGCCTGACGCTTGCCATATCTGCTTGCTCCCTCAGTTTGCGTATTAGTAGTCCACTCCTCAGACGCGGTTGCCGGGCCAGGGGGCTGATTCGCCACCCGGAATTGCGCCGTTGGACGATGGGACATGCTAGCATCCGCGCTGGCAATGCGCCCAAGCTGTCAGGGAGATTGATGACGCGGGACATCCTGCGGGAGCCACAGACTTCGTGACGACGCGCAGAGCGCTTATGCTCTCGGTCTACGTGCCGTCGGCCCTGCTGGCGTTCAGCGAGGGACTGCTGCTCCCGACGCTGCCGCTCTTCGCCTTGCAATTCGATGTCAGCTACTCGATGGCCGCGCTGGTCGTGGCTGCCTCCGGGCTTGGCACGATGTTTGCCGATGTCCCGGCGGGCATGGTGCTCGGCAGGTTCGGCCTGAAGCGCACGATGCTGGTCGGCACAGCGATCATCGCGATCTCGCTCTTTCTGCTCGGCTACTCGTCATTTCTCCCGTTGCTGATTGTCTACCGGCTGGCGGACGGCGTCGGACGCTCAATGTGGGCGCTTTCGCGGGTTTCGTACATTGCCGAAGCTATAGAGCCCGCCGAGCGCGGCCGGGCTATCTCGATCTTTGGCGGCCTGAATCGCATCGGCGCGTTCGCCGGGCCGGTAACCGGCGGTGTCGTGGCCGATCTCTTCGGGCTGCGCTCGGCATTCATGCTGGCCGGGGCGCTGGCGGTTGCCGCGCTTGTCGTCTCACTGATCTTCGTCGATTCGACCGAGGTCAATGTCGAGTCGAGCCACCGCACGCGCTGGTCGATGGTCTGGGAGCTCCTGCGGGTGAACTGGCGCGACCTCAGCGCCGCGTCTGTCGCTCAGCTGGCCGGCCAGATGATCCGTGCCGGTCGGCAGGCGATCATCCCCTTCTATGCCGAGGCGGTGCTCGGGTTGAGCGCGACGCAGATCGGCACGATTCAGTCGGCTTCCTCACTGGTCGATATGTCGCTCTTCTTCCCGGCCGGCTACATCATGGACCGCTTTGGCCGGAAATTCACCTCGGTGCCGTCGTTCGCGGTGATGTCGATTGGCCTTGCGCTCATCCCGTTCGCGGGCGGCTACTTCTCATTGCTGGCCGTGTCGCTCGTCATCGGGCTCGGCAACGGGCTCGGGAGCGGGGCGATGATGACGCTCGGCACCGATCTGGCCCCGCGCGGGGCGGTCGGCGAGTTCATGGGGCTCTGGCGCTTCGTCGGCGATGCTGGAAGGGCTGGTGGGCCGCTTGCGGTCGGTTCGCTTGCCGATTCGACTGGTTTCGCGGCGACGGCCTATATCCTGGCCGGGATCGGTCTGGCCTCGTCAGCGACGCTGCTATTCCTCGTGCGCGAGACGCGGGTTGCGTCGGTCGTCAGCCACTCCGCGCCGGACCCGGGCGGTTAGTCGCGGTCGCGGTCCCAGAGGCGCGCGCCATTCGCCGATGAGATGATGACCCGATTGGATTCGCTGGCGACGGCAATCCCGGTGATGTCGACATCGTCGCCGATGCGCTCCCAGGTCGCGCCGCCATCGACGCTCAGGAACGCTCCGCGCGTCCCGCCGATCCAAATGCGGTCACGGTCGTCGGGATCGATCCGCACATACTTGAAGCGCCGGGCTGGATCAATCTCATCCTCGGGGATCGCCTCGAGGAATGGATCGACCGAGTAGGTGGCGTCCTCCAGACCGTCACGGCTCCACTGCCAGGTCGCGCCGCCATCGTCGCTGACGCCGACCTGGTGCGCGTGGGCGATGACGATGCGGCCGGCGCTCCAGTCAATCGCCGCGTCGCCCCAGTACTGTGCCAGAGTGTCGACGAAGAGCGGGTTGGCGGGGTCGGCCGTGTCGAGGAGAAAGAGCCGCCCGGTGCCGCCTTCGGTCGCGGCGGCGACGATGAGCTGCTCCATGGGTGCGGTGCGCTCGGTCGCGACGGCGAAGATTTCCTCGCCGTTCAGGTCGGGCACCGGAACCCAGGTCGTGCCGCTGTCGGTCGAGACGCTCAGGCCGCAGTTCGAGCCGTAGACGATCGTCGTGTCCTGGATGGCGAAGGCCAGGTAGGGCGCGATGTCCATGCTGTCGCTGAGTGTGGACCACGTCTCGCCACCATCTAACGAACGCTGGAAGGGCAGGAACGAGAAGCCGCGGCCGCAACCACCACGGTCGCCCGAGAAGAGGACGTTCTCGTTGTTGATTGCAGTGATGAGCGGGCCGAATTCGCCCTTGCTGATCTCTGTCCAGGTGCGGCCGCTGTCGTCTGAGCGCCAGAGCTGGCCAGCCGACGTCGCATAGAGCGTCGTGCCCGACTCGTCGCCATTGACGACCGCAGTTGCCGGCCCACCCTCAATGAGAAGCTCCGCGCCGTCCGCCGGGAGCGGTTCATCCGTTGCCGTCGCCGCGGAAGTGGCAGCCGGGCGGGTTGCGGTTGATTGCGCGGGCGTGGCCGTGGGGCTGCCGGATGTCGCGCTCGGTTCCGGATCGGCCGGCTCCGGCGTCGCTGTCGCGGCGGTCGCAGGGAGCGTGGTTGCTGTCGCCGCGCTCGTCGCGTCGGGCGTCGTCGGTGTCGCGTCCGGGTCGTCATCGCCCAGGGGGCTACTGCATGCTGTGGCAAGCGCGAGGGTGAGTAGCAACACGACTGTGATCTGTCTCGGCGCGTGCGTCACACCGCCCTCCCGCTCTCTACCCGATCCGTGCCGCGCACGGTCTCACTGGTGTTCGCGCGAACGATCCAAGCCTAACGCCCGGACACGCTAGACGCCATAACAACGAGAGCCCCGCGCGAGTTATCCCGCGCGGGGCTCTGACATTGCGATTGGTCTGGAGCTACCAGGGCGTGACGCCGTTGAACGCGCCTTGCGTCTGGGAGCCGCCGCCAACGTTGACGGTGCCGGGGTTGCCGACGTTCTGGCTCGAGACGTACTGCTTGCCGGACTTGCTGACGTAGTAGATCCGGAGCTGATGGGTCCCGGTCACGTTCGTCGTGTTTTCCAGCGTCAGCTGGCCGGAGCTATTCGCATAGCCGTAGGCGAAGCGGTACTGGTTCTGGGGGCTAATCCAGTAGCCGTACATGTAGGCGCCCGAGCCCGAGGCCGCGTCGGGACCGATGTTGACGACGGCCTGGAGGTTGTAGTTGCCGCCACCGGTCGGCGTCGCCGTCACGTCGATGCCGTTGACGTAGATCGTGTTGCTCGACGTCTGGCCGTTGACGCTGACGTTGTTCGTTGTCTTGCTGTTGTTGCCGGCGTTGCCGTCGCCGCTCAGGCTGGTCGACACCGTGAAGGTGTGATTGCCGACGACCGACGCAGGCCAGCTGAACTGGACTGTCGTCGATGCGCCGCTGGCGAGGGTGCGGTTGGTCGAGTTGGACCAGTTGTTCGGTCCACTGACGCTGACCGGGATCGTTGCGCTGGCATCGCCGTTGTTGCGGACCGTCGCCGTGACGACGACGTTGCCGCTGTTCTGGGTGATCGAGGTCGGGCTGGCCGAGGCGCTGACCACTTCGGCATCCACCGTCTGCTGCGGGGCGTTGACCGTGACACTGTTCGAGGTCTTGCTGTTGTTGCCGCTGTTGCTGTCGCCGCTCAACGATGTCGAGACGTTGAAAGTGTGGCT
>JAUIIK010000014.1 GCA_030431755.1 Chloroflexia bacterium | reverse complement strand
CCGGCTTCACCGGCAACGACACCTTCAGCTACCGGGTGAGCGGCGCGAGCGGGACGTCGAACGCGGCGACGGTGACGCTGGCGGTGGCGGACATGGTCTGGTTCATCGACAACAGCGCCGGAGGGACGAACCAGGGCACGTTGACCAACCCGTTCGTCAGCATCAACGTCTTCAACCTGACCGCGACGGACAGTCCCGGTGACACGATTTTCATCCATGAAGGCAGCGGCAACTACACGACCGGCATCGACCTGCAGGATGGCCAGCAGCTGATCGGCGAAGCCGCCAACGACACGATCGAGAATATCGGGAGCATCACCCTGCCGAGCTTCAGCCGCAGCCTGCCGGCGACCGGCGGGAACGCCCCGACATTGATTGCCTCCAGCGACGATGCCGTGGACCTGGCGACGAACAACGTCATCCACGGGCTCGATATCGGCAACACCAGCGGCCATGGCCTCTTCGGGGCCGAGGTCGGGACACTGGTGGTCCGCGATGTCAATATCTCGGGCACCGGCGGTGGCGTCGATCTGACCTCGACGACGAATGCGGCCATCGACGTGGTCTTGGCGAGTCTCTCGTCGGCAGGCACTGGTGAAGAAGGCGTGCGGCTCGATGGCGTGGGCGGCTCATTCAGCGTGACGGCGACGACCGGGACGCTCGCCAGCACGAACGTGCCGGCTGTCGCGATCAACGGATTGGCCAGCCCGAATCAGGTCAATCTGGGCCTGACCTTCGCCAGCGTCACCGCCAGCAACGGCCAGTTTGGCGTCGCGATCACCAACGCGACCGGCAGCTTCACCGTGACCGGTCTGGTCGACATCGATAATGTGACGACGACGGGCGTGCTGCTCAACGGCGCTCCGGCGACCTTCAGCTTCAATGGCACGACCGACGTCAACGGCGCAGGCAACCATGCTATCGACCTGCAGAACGCGAACGGCTCGGTCACCTTCAGCTCGGTGACGCTAACCAACTTCGACGATCACGGCCTGCGGGTGCTGAACGCCACCAATGCCGTGGCGGTCAACGGCGGGACGATCACCGACACCGACGCGACGAGCAGCCATGCTGTCCAGATCAATGGCGGCGCTGCCAACGTGACGGTGGCGGCGAGCGTTACCAAGAACAACAGCGGCGAGGTCGTCTACGTCGAGAACCGCTCCGGTGCGACGGTCAGCTTCAGCAACACGTTGAGCTGCACCGGTAGCTGCCAGGGCATCACGATCGACAGCAACACCAGTGGCGCGACGACCTTCAGCGGGTCGGTCACGGCCAACACCGGCACGAACACGGCAGTGTCGCTGACCAGCAGTGGTGGCCACACGACGACCTTCAGCGGCGGCCTTGATATCGACACGACGGCCGGCGGCGGCATCAACGCCAGCACCGGCGGGACGCTGGCCGTGACCGGCGCGACGAACACGATCGACAGCGGTTCCGGGACGGCGCTCAACGTCGATAGCACGACCATTGGCGCTTCCGGTCTGACATTCCTGCGGATCTCCGCGAATGGCGCGCTGAACGGTATCCGTCTCAATAGCACCGGCACAAGTGGCGGCTTGACCGTCACCGGCACCGCCGCCGACAACTCCGGCGGTCTGATTCAGAATTCGACCGGCGACGCGCTCTCGTTCAACTCGACGATGAGTGTCTCGCTGACTCAGATGCGGCTGCTCAACTCGACCGACAACAACGCCGATGTCACGAGCGTCAACGGCTTGACCTTCAACAGCGTCACCTTCGACGGCTCTGGCAACGACGGCATCACCGGCAGCGGCGTGACCGCGCTAGTGATCCAGAACAGCGAGGTACTCAACAGCGGCAACGCCGGTAACGAGCACGGCATCGATCTGACCGATGTGTTTGGCGCGTCGTCGGTGACCGGCACGCTCTTCCAGGATTCGAGCACGATCCACGCTCGTATCTTCAACACCTCGGCGACGGCCGCAGCGCCGGCTGCGCCGACGGACATCGTCACCTTCTCCGGCAACACCTTCACCGATGGCGGAACGCCGACTGCGTTCTTCGGTGACAACCTCTCTGTCGAAGCCGGCGCGTCCGGCAACATGCAGTTGGTCGTCGACACCTCGGTTGGTAACAACAGCTTCACCGGCGGCCAGGACGGCGTCCAGGCGACGACTGGGACCGGCGGCACGCTCGATGTCCAGATCACCCACGCGACAGTGACGGGCAACACTGGCGTTGGCATCAACATCGGCGGCTTCAACGTCTCGACGCTCACCTTCAGCGTCAGCGGCGTCACGACGACTACTACCGGCAGCATCGGGATCAACGCCACAAGTGTCGGCGGGGCAGCGATCAGCGGGACGATCTCGAACAACGTGATCAATGGATCGACGGCTGGTCAGGGCATCCAGACGATTGTCGAGGGCAACGGCTCTGTTGTCGCACGGATCCACATGAACAACATTAGTAACATCGACAATGGGAGCGGCATCCGGGCGCAAGCACGGGCCGGCAACGGCACGATGGACCTTACGATTACGAACAACACGGTAGACATCTCCGGAGGCGCATTCCCGCTCGAAGCCATCAACGTTGAATCCGGTTCGAGTGCTGGCGGAGACACCAACACCGTCTGCTTGAACATGGCGAACAACAGCGGTGTTTCGAATGGCGGTCAGGAGGGTTACCGGCTGCGGCAGCGCGCCGGAACGACATTCCAACTCCAGGACTTCATCGGGAATGGCGCGAATGCGGGTGATGTGACGACATGGATCAACACGACCAAGAGCAACACCGGCACGACGCAGGTCATTATCGACGGCACCGGCTTCGTCAACGCGCCATCGCCCTGCCAGACGCCGTAGCCTGAAACCAGGGACCGCACGACCACAGCCGGGCAATCTCCAAATTGCCCGGCTGTGGCTATTGTCAGGAAAATCCGCCTCGTCTAGCATGAGCCCAGGTAAGCAACTGAGCATCGTGAAGCAGGCCCGACCGCCCAGCCCGTAAACGGGCGGCCCGGCAGCCTCAGTGCCCAGCGAACAGGGAGTGCACCTTGGCTATTGCAGTCGGTCGTCGCCGCGTTTCCAGATTCGCGCTCGTCGCAACGCTCATCTCGCTGGGCATCCTCGGGGCGCTGGCGGCCCGCGACGCCACCGCCGTCGAACAGACGGCGACGCTCGACGCCTCGGCCGACACCTTCGTCCGCCAGGTCGCCCGCAACGCCAACGAAGGCGGCTCGCCGATCCTCGGTGTGCGCGCCCTGATCGACCACCACACGCTCGTCCAGTTCGACCAATCCGAGCTGGAGAGCGCCGTCAGCGGCAGTACCCTTCAGTCGGCCACGCTGCGGTTGACGCTTGTCGAGAACAGCGGCTGGTGGGGCTTCAATGGCCGTGACATCGCCGTCCACCGTCTCAACAGCGCCTGGGCCGAGGGCAACGGCTACCAGTTCGAAGCCCCGGGTGGTGAGTGGACGCGTGGGAACGGCGCCGGCGCGACCTGGAACTGCGCCGTCGACGCCAACATCGCCAATATCTTCAAGAACTGCAACGGCCCGGCTGAGTGGGAGATCAACGCTTCCGCACCGTCTGGCCCCTGGCAGGCCACCGCCAGCGACACTGCAACAGTCGTGACTAGCCAGACCGGTCCAGTCGAGTGGGACGTCACCGCCGATGTTCAAGCATGGCTCGACGGCTCAGCTGACAACGATGGCTGGATCATCCGCCGCACCGACAGCTTCGGGGCCGGCGACGCGCGCTTCGCCTCCCGCGAGGCCGCCGCCGGTGGACCGCAGTTGATCCTGACCTTCGCCGCCGCCCCACCGGACGCCATTGACGACACCTATGACGCGGATATCAATAGCGGCCTCTCGGTCGCAGCGCCCGGCGTCCTGGGCAACGACCTCGGCAGCGAGCTGACGGCTGTGCCACAGTCCGACGCGCCGACGGCCAACGGCGGCAGCGTCACGGTCAATGCCGACGGGAGCTTTAGCTACGACCCACCGCCCGGCGCGGACAACGGCAGCAGCGACAGCTTCAACTACACCGCCGAGAACGCGGCCGGCAGCGACAGCGACACGGTGACGCTGAACCTCATCGACAACGGCGGGCTTGGCACGCTCTGGTTCATCGACAACACCGCTACCGGTCCAGACTACGACGGAACCTTCGACGATCCCTTCAGCAGCCTGGGGCAGTTCAACGCCTCGCCGCTGCCGGAGCCGGGCGACGCCATCTTCGTCTATGCCGGCGGTGGCCCCTACGATGGCGGCATCGTCCTGCAAGACAACCAGACGCTGCTCGGCGAGGGCGTCGGGCTCGAAGCCGGCGCGATCTCGATCCCGGCCGGCAACCGGCCAACGCTGACGAATACCGGCGGCGACGGCATCGCGCTTGCCTCCGGCAACAGTGTCAGCGGCCTGAATGTCGGCGACACGACCGGCGTGGGCCTGAGCGGCGCAAGCGTCGGAGGGCTGACCGTCGCAGAGGTCGCGGTCAATGGGGCCGGCGCGGCCGTCGATATCGCCAACGGCGACGTCGTCGTGACGCTCGATGAGGCCTCGGCCGCGGACGTCGACAGCGGCGTGACCCTGGCCAACCTCACCGGCGCGGTGACAATTGCCGACGGCACGCTGACGAACAATGTCAACGCCATCACGCTCAACCAGGTCGCCAATGTCAGCCTCAGCAACCTGACGATCACCGGCTCGACCGGCGACGCGATCCTCGGCGCGGAGGTCACCGGGCTGAACATTGAGAACGTCGTCATTGACGCAAGCGGCGACGCGGCCGACGAGCACGGCATCGATATCACCGACCTGCTCGGCACGTCGCAGATCGTCTCGACGACGATCTCCGGTGCGGCCGGCTCCAATATCTCGATTCAGAATGCGGTCGCGACCGGGGCGGACGCGCTGACGCTCTCCGGGCTGGATCTGAACGAACCCGACGGCGCATTTGGCCGGGACAATATCTTCATCGGCGCGGTTTCCTCGGGCAATCTGGCCGTGAGCGTCGACGCCTCGGTCGCTCCGAACGCGTTGAGCGGGGGCCAGGACGGTATCGAAGCGGTCGCCCTCTCCGGCGGCAGCCTCGATGTCGCGGTCAGTGGCAGCGGTATCGTCGCCAGCGCCGGTGTCGGGGTGAACCTCGGCGCGCTCTCCGGCGGCACGGTGAGCTTCAACGTCTCCGACAACAACAGCGCCAATAGTGGCGGGATCGCCGCTGCCGGTGGCATCGGGGTCAACGTCACCAGCTTCTTCGGCGGCGTCATCACCGGCACGGTCGCGAACAACGAAATCGACGACACGGCTCTCGGCGACGGCGTCCGGGTCATCGTCGAAGGCGACGGCAGCGCGGTCGTTCTGGTCGACGGCAATACGCTCACCGGCGACAGCAGCGGCCACGGCATTCGCGGCCACGCCCGCGCTGGCAGCGGCACGCTGGACCTGACGATCACGAACAATACCGTTGACGGCACCGGGACGCTGGCGCTGGACGGCATCCACGTCGAGTCCGGTTCGAGCGCCGGCGGCGACGCTAACACCGTCTGCCTCAATCTGGCCAACAACACCAGCGGCGTCACGAGCGGCGAAGAGGGCTACCGGCTACGCCAGCGCTCCGGCACGGCCTTCCTGCTCCAGGACTTCACCGGCGACGGCAGCGTGGCGATCGACATCGAAGCCTGGGTGACGGTAGACAAGGCCAACTCCGGCACAACCGATATCGTGATTGGGACAGCGTTCGCGGCTGCGCCGGGCGCGTGTCAGACGCCGTAAGTGTGAGCGTAGGTAGGGAGAAGATCGACGTGATGAGAGGGATTGGCAATGTCTGAGCCGTTCCTGGCGGAAGTACGGATGATGGGGTTCAACTTCGCCCCGCGGGGCTGGGCCTTCTGTGACGGCCAGATCCTGCCGATCAACCAGAACCAGTCGCTCTATAGCTTGCTTGGGACCACCTATGGCGGCGATGGCCGGACGAGCTTCGCGTTGCCGGACCTCCGTGGCCGCGCGCCAATCCACGTCGGCAACGGCCACCAGCTTGGGCAGCGCAGCGGCGAGGAAACGCACACGCTGGCCGCCAACGAGATGCCCAATCACCAGCACCACTTCCAGGCCTCATCGCTTGAAGCCACGACGCCGGTCTCGGGTGGCAACGTCCTCGGCCGGACGACGGCTGCCGATATCTACCGTGACCCCGACGAGAACATGGTCTCGTTGCGGGCCGGCACGATCACGAACGTCGGGGGCGGCCAGGCGCACGAGAATATGCAACCCTACACCGCGGTCAACTTCTGCATTGCCCTGCAGGGGCTATTCCCGTCCCGTAACTAGGAGGCACGATGTCCGAGCCATTCGTTGGCGAAATCAGAATGTTCGCCGGAAACTTCGCCCCGCGGGGCTGGGCCTTCTGCGATGGGCAGCTACTGGCCGTTTCCCAGAACGACGCGCTCTTCAGCCTCCTCGGGACGATCTACGGCGGCGATGGCCGGACGACTTTCGGGTTGCCGGATCTGCGCGGCCGGATTCCGATCCACGCTGGTCATGGGCCGGGTCTGTCGGAGCGCCGGCTCGGGGCGAAGGGCGGCGCGGAGCAGGTAACGCTGACGGTCAACCAGATGCCATCCCACGGCCACCCGTTGATGGCCTCCTCCAATGGCGGGTTTTTGCCGAACCCCTCCTCGGACGCTGTGTTGGCGGCGAGCAACGTCATCGAGCTCTATAGCGGCGACCCGCAGGACGTAAACCTCAACACTGCGGCGGTCACAAGCATCGGCGGCAGCCGGTCACATACGAATCTCATGCCTTTTCTGTGCGTCAACTTCATTATGGCGCTCGTCGGTATCTATCCTTCGCGAACTTAGGGGGATCTGTGTCAGAGCCATTTATCGCTGAGATTCGTATATTCGCGGGCAATTTCGCCCCGCGCGGCTGGGCCTTCTGTGACGGCCAGCTCTTGCCGGTTGCCCAGAACACGGCGCTCTTCTCGCTGATCGGCACGACCTACGGGGGCGATGGCCGGACGACGACCCAGCTGCCCGACCTCCAGGGCCGCACGCCGATGCACCCGGGCCGCGGGCCGGGGCTGACGGACCGCCGCCTCGGACAACGGGGCGGGGTCGATGCGGTCACGCTCACCGAAGCGCAGATGCCGAACCACAACCACACCGCGCGAGCGCTTTCCGACCCCGGCGATCTCTTCTCGCCGACGAACCGTTCGCTGGCCCGCTCCCAGAATGGCTTCGCCTACGAAGCGACCGGCGGCAGCCTGGTTCCGCTCAACGAGGCCGCGATGCCCTCCGCCGGCGGCAGCCAAGCGCATAACAACATGCAACCGTTCCTGGCAATGAACTACATCATCGCGCTCGTTGGCCTCTACCCGTCGCGGAGCTAGTCGCGTAGCCCTGGAAGGACGTCTCCACGTCATGCCAAAGACTGATCAGACACTGCACTGGGACGGCGACGCGCTTGCAGTGCCGGAAGCGACGCCGGCGCTCGGGGTGGCGCTCAACCGCCGCCGCTTGCTGGCCCTGGCCGGCGCGACGGTGGCGGGAGCAGCTCTGGCCGCGCCCGCTCTGCCGATTTCGAGCGCCGGCGGCTCAGCGACAGCGATCACGACGCTCCCGCTGACCGGCCTTGAGGTCGAGCAGTTCCTGCCACTGGTCGGCGAGACCTTCAGTGCGCGCGTGCTCAGCGGCGAATCCGCCGACACCTGGGCGCAGTTCGTCCTGGCCGACGTGACGATCCCGGAGGCGGTCGCAGGTGAGCAACGCCCCTCTATCCTGCGGAGCCAGCCCTTCAGTCTGCTCTTCACGCTCGGCGCGGGCACGCCGGGCGCGAGCAGCCTCGTCCGCTTCGAGCACGAGGCGCTCGGCAAGGTCGAGCTCTTCGTCCATCAGGTGCTGACAACCGGCGACACCCCGGCCTACGAAGCCGTCTTCAACTAGTCCGCGCCATCGTCGTGACTGCTAGAGCCATCGCAACAAGGTTGTCATCCCGAGGCACGAGGGATCTTGTGACGCCAGAGCCGAACAAGAGTGAAACGGACTGCCGGCAGTCGTCGTGTATCGACTTGATACTGCAATCCCGAAGAGCACCACTGACACCCTTCGAGCGGCCATGCGTCAGACCGCTCGTTGCGATGCGGGATGCGTGGACCGGCTTCGCTCCGTCCGACGCTTTGCTTGGCGTATGACGGGTGGAGATAAACTCCACCCCTACCCGAACGATCACTGCAACGTCCTGTTGCAGTGAAGCTCATGCCATCCGCCGGATAGCCTGCGCGTGAAGATCACACTCCGTCCGATCCAGCCTGGTGACGAGCCCTTCCTATCGGCCCTCTACGCCTCGACCCGCGAGGACGAGCTGGCGCTGACCGGCTGGAACCAGGCCCAGATCGCCGAGTTTCTGGCGACGCAGTTCATGGCCCAGCACCGCTACTACCTGGAACATCTGCCGCCCTCCGAGTTCAACGTCATCGAGGGCGACGGCCAGCCCATCGGCCGCCTCTACGTTGGCGATTGGGAAGAAGATGTCCGCCTGATCGACATCGCCCTGCTCCCGGAGCAACGCAACCAGGGCATCGGCACGCGCCTCATCCGCGACGTCATGGACCGCGCCGCCGCCCTCGGCAAACCCGTCCGCCTCCACGTCGAGCAACACAACCCCGCCCGCCGCCTCTACGACCGCCTCGGCTTCCAGGCCATCGAGGACCGCGGGGTGAATGTGTTTATGGAATGGCGGGAGTAGTTTGTAGTGCGTAGTTTGTAGGTTGTGGGAAAGCCGGGATAGACCTCATCCCCTGCCCCCTTCTCCCAATGGCCCAGAGGGCGCCCCGAGAAGGAGGACCGGATCGGGAACTCAAGAACAAACAATGAGACACCCCTCTCCCAAAATTGGGAGAGGGGCTGGGGGTGAGGGCGGCTGTTAACTACAAACTACGTACTACAACCTAGTTGAAGACCGCCTCATACCGCATCACACCCTCGATGGGGCCGAGGGGGACGATGAAGAT
Source organism: Chloroflexia bacterium (assembly GCA_030431755.1). Lineage (GTDB taxonomy): Bacteria > Chloroflexota > Chloroflexia > Thermomicrobiales > CFX8 > JAUIIK01. The sequence continues at coordinate 49,078 of JAUIIK010000014.1, read as the reverse complement.
GGCGAGCTCGCCCATGTGGTCGTGGACGAACTCGAAGCTGCTCTGGGCGAGCATCGGGCTGGTCGGGCCCTCGAAGATCAGCGAGAAGGATTCGATGGTGAGCGAGCCGGTTTCGCGGGTGCCGAGCGACTTGACCTCGACCAGCGTGAGCAAGACGGCTTCCTGGCCCTCGATGATAACGGTGAAGGCTGTGCCTTTGTGGGCGACGAACTCCCGCTGGCTGAGTCGTTGATACATCAAGTCACCTCCACTCTAGATCTGATCAAGCGCCTGGCGGAAATCGGCGACGATGTCGCCGGTATCCTCACAACCCACTGAGACACGTATCAAATTATCACGACGTGGCTGCGGGTATGCCAATGTGTAGACATCGCCAAGGCTAACGCCGAGGTCGGCTAGCTTCAGGGCGTTGGCGAAGCGGTTCATTTCGCCCACCCCGCCGTGCAGCCGCATCGACAGCATCCCGCCAAATCGCTCGCCGAGAAGCTGCCGGGCTAGCTCGTAGTTCGGGTGCTGCTCTAACCCGGGATAGCTTACCCACTCGACGGCCGGATGGTCAGCCAGGAAGCTCGCAAGCGCCAGCGCATTTTCGCTGTGCGCCCGCATCCGCATCGGCAGGGTGCGGATACCGCGCAGGACCAGCCAGGCGTTGAAGGGGCTCAGGCACTGGCCGAGCGCGTCGAGCTTCAGCCGGATGCGTTCGAAGCGATGGCGCGGCCCGGCGATGACCCCCGCAATCGTGTCGCCGTGGCCCGACAGGTACTTCGTCGCTGAATGGACGACGAGGTCCGCGCCGTATTCGATCGGCCGCAGCAAAGCCGGGCTTAGGAAGGTGTTGTCGACGATGAGGGTCAGGTCGTGCTCGTCGGCGATCGTGCGCAGCACCGGGAGGTCGGCGATCCACATATGTGGGTTCGTGGCTGATTCGGTGAAGAGCAGCGTCGTGTTCTCGCGGACGGCCGCCCGGATGGCGTCGTGGTCGGTGATGTCGACGAAGCTAACGGCGATGCCGAGGTCGGCGCAATCCTGCTCGAAGAACTGGCGGCTGATGACGAAGACATCGTCGGCGACGATCAGGTGGTCGCCGGCCCGGGCGCTGGCCAGCACCGCCGCCGAGACCGCCGCCATCCCGGATGATGTCGCGGCCGCCTCCTCAGCGCCTTCGAGCGACGCCAGCTTGCGTTCGAGCGCGGCCGGGGTCGGGTTGCCGGTGCGCGAGTAGAAGAAGTTGTCGAAGGGCTCGGCCATCGCCGCCGCCATCTCCTCGGCCGAGCCGAAGGTGAAAGTCGCCGTCTGGTAGATCGGCGTGTTGTGCGCATTCGTCGCCGGATCGCGCGCCTCCCCGGCGTGAATCGCCCGCGTCGCGAAGCCCTGCCCGTGCCCGGTGCTCATGGTCACTCTCTCCCCACCTTCCCTGAATCACCCGCGAACATCGTACACGCTGTCTTGCCTTAAGGTTGCGAAGGTTCGCCGCCGTATTGCGTCGAGGACACGCGGACATATCCTCGGCCGTCATCCCGACCGGAGGCTTTGCGAAGTGGAGGGATCCCAATCTCAAGCAACGGGTTAGAGTCGATACCGTACAAAGCTCTGGTCAATCCCACATCCTCAAAAGGCAACATTGACCAGAGCTTCGTACCGCTATGCAGCCCTCCTTGGCACCTCGTTGGGATCCCTCCACTTCGCAAAGCCTCCGGTCGGGATGACAGGACAGGGGCGGCCTAATGGCGTCGAGTATCCCCGCAACTGTGCGAGAATGGGCGCATCGGACATGCAGATTTCAGGAGAACGGGGATGACCGAGGCTGTCTCGTTTGGCCGGCGGGTGTCGATGCTGGCGGAGGAGCATCCGGAGCAGGATGCGATCATCTTCGTGCCGCTGGAGGGCGAGGAGCTGCGCGTGAGCTGGGGGCGGCTCGAACGGCGCTCGAACCAGCTGGCGCGGTTACTGGCGAGCCGGGGCGTCGACGATGAGAGCCGGGTCGTCGTCGGGATGCCGAATAGCCCGGACCACTTTCTGCTGACGATCGCCGCCTGGAAGCTCGGCGCGTTGGTGATCCCGATTCGCTACAACCTGCCGGCCCGGGAACGCGATGCGCTGCTCGAACTGGCGCAACCGACCGTCGTGGCCGCGCCATGGGGGAGAGAGAGCGCCCACCCGTACATCTCCCGCGAGGAGCTCGATCAGTCCCACGCGCTCGATGATGGCTGGTTGCCGGACGTTGTCGCCCATCCTGGGAAGTCGGTCTGCTCCGGCGGCTCGACCGGGCTGCCGAAGATCATCGTCGATCCGCGTCCCTGGGCCTTCGTGCCGGGCGAGGTCGGAAGGGTCGGTGTCGGGATGCGGCCGGGGCAGGTCCAGCTCGTCGCCGGGCCGCTTTATCACAACTCGCCGTTCAGCTGGAGCCACATGGGGCTCTTCGAGGATCACACGCTGGTGCTCTTCGAGAAGTTCGACGCGGCGCGGGTGGTCGCTGCTATCGAGCGCCACCGGGTCAACTTCGGCTTCCTCGCGCCGACGATGATGCAGCGCATCGTCCGCATGCCGGGGATCGAGGAGCGCGATTTCTCCAGCGTCGAGGCATTCTTCCACACCGCAGCCCCCTGCCCGCCGTGGCTCAAGCGGGCCTGGATCGAGCTGCTTGGTCCCGAGAAGCTCTACGAAGGCTTCGGCTCGACCGAGGCTGTCGGCAGCTGCCGGATTCGCGGCGACGAGTGGCTGGAGCACCCCGGCTCGCTCGGCAGGCCGGTCGGCTGCGATCTGGCGATCCTTGACGAGCAGTGGCAGCCAGTCCCAGCCGGCGAGGTCGGCGAGATCTTCATGCGGCCACACGGCAGCCGGACTACCTACGAGTACATCGGATCGGACCCAGCCAAGACGACGCCGGAGGGCTTCGTCAGTGTCGGCGACATGGGCTGGGTCGATGACGACGGCTACCTATTCCTGGCCGACCGGCGAACGGACCTGATCATCACCGGCGGCGCGAACGTCTACCCGGCCGAGGTCGAGGCGGCCTTGAGTGAGCATCGCGGCATCGCCGACGTCGCGGTGATCGGCTTGCTGGACGATGAGTGGGGCAAGCGCGTCCATGCCGTTGTGCAGCCGGGCCAGGAACTGAGTGAGGCGGAGCTGGACGCCCATTGCCGTGAGCGCCTGGCCTCCTACAAGGTGCCGAAGACGTGGGAGTTCGTCGCTCAGCTGCCACGTGATGAGGCCGGCAAGATCCGCCGCTCGGCGCTGGTCGCGGAGAGAGTGTCGTAGGTGCAGTGGCGACGTGGAGCTGCAACAAGTGCCAGGATGACGTGTGGGGGGATTCTGCGGCCGTCGGGCGGAGCGTCGATTGGCATGGCGGTAAGACACGATGTCGATACGTCGATCTCGGTGCGACAATCGGCATGTTTCCACGATGATTCGGGAGTGCACGATGCTTGCGAGTGAATTCACCACCATAGAGTTCGTCATCGAAGACGATGTCGCTCGGCTGACTTTCAACCGGCCGGAGAAGCTCAACGCGATCAACCGGCAGATGGCGGCGGAGATCGTCGCCGCCACCGGGCAACTTGGTGATGCGCGGGTGCTGGTTGTCACCGGCAACGAGCGCGCGTTTTCGGCCGGGGCTGACTTGAGCGAGCGGGCGACACCGACCGCAGGCCCGTCACCGACGATAGCCGCCTATGACGCGCTGGCTGCCGTGCCGATCCCGGTGATTGCGGCGATCGAGGGCTACGCGCTCGGCGGCGGGCTGGAGCTGGCGATGTGCTGCGATCTGCGGATCGCCGCCGAGACTGCCCAGCTCGGACAGCCGGAGGTGCTGCGTGGGATTCTGCCCGGCGGCGGCGGGACCCAGCGCCTGCCGCGACTGATCGGCCCTGGCCGCGCGAAGGATCTAATGTTCACCGGCCGGCACATCAGCGGCGCGACGGCCGAGCGTTGGGGGCTGGTCAATCAGGCGACGGCGCGAGGCGCGGCGCTGGAATCCGCGACGGCCCTCGCCCTGCAGATCGCGACGGCGAGCGGACCGCTGGCGCTGCGCGAGATCAAGATGCTCGTCAACACCGGTTTCGACATGCCGCTCGATGAGGCGCTCCAACTCGAACGGGAGCGCGCGGCCTACCTCTATACGACTGAAGACTCCGCCGAAGGCATCCAGGCCTTTCTCGAACGCCGCCCGCCGGACTTTCGCGGACACTGATCCCCGGCTCGCCACGGTGTAAGAAATCTCCGGCCCGACGGTCATATCAACACGAACAACATGCGACGACCCAGGGAGAGGATGGGTTCAGATGGAGACGCGCGCAAGCCAGTCCAACCGGCAGATCGCTCCGATGATTGTGAGGCTGCTCGCGCTTGCCGCGCTCGGCATACAGCTCATCGCGGGCCTGGCCCTCGCCCAACCTGCTGCGGCCGTCGAGCCGGCCCCGCCGCACTTCGAGCGGACCTGGGCCCGGGTTGACCTCCCGGTGCTCGATGGCTTGAGCGACCGTACCTGGCTCTGGGGGCCGGACGCCAACACCGCCGTGCTGACCGAGCCGTATGCGGAATCCCCGGACGGCATGCGCGAGGTTCAGTATTATGACAAATCACGCATGGAGATCAACAACCCGGATGACGGCGATCCGAGCAGTCCCTGGTACGTCACCAACGGCCTGCTCGTCGTCGAGTTGATGACCGGCCGGATGCAGGTTGGCGACACCGAGTTCGTCGAGCGGTTGCCGTCCGAGAACATCGTGGCCGGCGATCAGGGGGATCCGAACGGACCGACCTACCAGACCTTCGCCTCACTCCGCGACCTACCGCCGCTTGCTGATGGCGCGACGATCACTCAGCGGGTTGACCGCGCTGGCAACGTCACCGATGATCCGGCCCTGGCGAGCTTCGGCGTGACGACCGGATACCACGTCACCGAGCCGGGCATCGATCATCAGGTCGCCCAGCCGTTCTGGGAGTTCATGAACTCGAGCGGGCTGATCTACGACCAGGCAGCGGGCTTCGTCGAGGATAACCTGTTCCAATCGCCCTTCTACGCCACCGGCTTGCCTGTAACCGAGGCGTACTGGGCGACGGTCGAGGTGGCCGGGACGCCGAAGGATGTCCTGACGCAGTGCTTCGAGCGCCGCTGCCTGACCTACACACCGGATAACGCCCCCGGCTGGCAGGTCGAGGCCGGCAACGTCGGCCAGCATTACTACGCCTGGCGCACGGACTCCGCCTACGACGGCGATGATATGCCCCCGCCGCCGGCTGACGCCGACGCGATGCGCATCAACGAGATCCTCTACCTGCCCGGTGAGGAGATGACGACGACCTGGCTGGAACTCTTCAATCCTGCCGGCGTTGGCGTCGATCTCTCTGGCTGGCGGCTGGCAACCGGCGATGGCGCGGCCACCGTCGAGCTACCCGGCTGGACGCTCGTGCCGGGCGCGTACCTGACCGTCTATTTCGGCAACGGAGACAACGACGCCGATAGCTCCGACGGTAGCGCGGCCTTCTATGCCGGGGAGGCTGATGCTTTCGCGTTCTTCTTCGACGTTGGTCTCTATGGTAGCGCCGAGGGCGTCGATTCAATCATCGACTTCGTCGCCTGGGGGTACGGTGCTGACTATACGGGCGGCGCTGTCCAGGCGGACGCGGTGGCTGCCGGCATCTGGATTGACGGCGCGGCCTACAATGTCAATGGCGGTGTCGCTCCAGATGAGATTGAGCCACACGAGCGACGGCACACCGTCGGCCCGGATGAGTCCATCGGCCGCGACGCCGCGGCAACCGACTCCAATACACCGGCGGACTGGGCGGCGTTTGGCGGGGCCGACGCGCTCGACCCGACACCCGGCGCGCGCAACGAGTCCGTCTTCCTGAGTGACTACAACGCGCTCGTCGATGCCCCGCAGGAGCAACGGGCGCTCCAGCAGGCGCTCGATCTGCCGCAGCCGGCGAAGTCCTGGACCATCCTCGTCTACAACGATCACCGTGACGGCAACATCTCGAAGCAGCTGATCGACGAACTGCGCGAGATGAGAACTGTCGGCTCCAACGCCGACGTCAACATCGTCGTGCGGAACCACCACAGCGCCGGGGTTGCGGCGACGATCTACGTCGCCGACGGCCGCTACGAGCTGCTGCGACGGGACACGAACGTCAATCCCGGCACATCCCAGGCACTCTCGAGCTTCATCAACTACGCCAAGGCCAACTTCCCGGCCGAGCGCTACGCCATCGTCTTCGGCGGCCACGGCAATGGCTGGAAGGCGCTCTTCCCCTACCGGGAGCAGGACTTCCTGCGGATGTCCGAGCTCAGCGCCGGGCTCGCGGCCCTCGGCCAGAAGTTCGATGTCGTGAAGTTCGACGCCTGCCTGATGGCGCAGGTCGAGGTCGCCCACCAGATCGAACCGCAGGCCCGGATGATGGTCGCCAGCGAGCAGATCTCCTGGGGCGGCTTCCCCTGGGCTTCCTTCATGAAGGAGCTGCAGAACGATCCCTCGATGGACGGCGGTACGGTCGCCGACCGGCTGGCCCAGCTGCACACGCTGGCCTACGAGCGTATCTTGAGCTGGCTGGCGCTGGACATCCTCGAAGCCGAGGGCGACGAGGCGGACGAGCTGCGCAAGATTGAGCATGAGCGGCGCGCCTATACCTGGTCAGTGATTGACACGTCGGTCGTCTCGGGCCAGGTCGTGCCGGCCGTGACCGCCTTCGCGACCGCGCTGATCGAGGATATCGAGATGATCGAGATCCATGACTTCCGCGATGACAATCACCAGCTCGTCATCAAGCACGATGCGCGCGAGCTGGTCATGGAGTACGACGACTCGAACTTCATCGATCTCCAGCGCTTCGCCGAACTTGTCCGGTTCACCCTGCTCGAGGCGTCGGATCTCGCGCGGCCGGTCATCGACGGTGTCGAGGCGGCGGTGCGCTGGGAGTCCCACGGTCCGACGGCGACCTACGAGCAGTCGCACGGCCTCTCGATCTACTTCCCGCGGACGCTACTCCACCCGGACTATTGGAACGGTCGCCAGAACCGCCCAGCGGGCGGTGCCGAGCTGCCGTCGTCGTGTCTCGCGATGACCCCGCTCTGTGGCGATGCGCGCGCCTTCGATGATCCCAAGGGCGATCCGACGTTGCCGGGCAGAACCCATCTCTACAAGCTCGATGCGGCCATCAAGCTCCCGTCGCTTGCCGGGGAGCCGCACGCCATGCGCGACGACCCCGGCTTCTCGTTCCCGAATGACTCGACCTGGGATGAGTTCCTGCACCGCTACTACAAACCGGTCGCCGACGCCTGCGTCCGCATTGGCAACAACTGCCTGCCCGAGGCGTCCGTCGAGGTTGGCCAGACCGTCGAGCTGAGCGCCAACGGTTCCTCGGACAGCGACGGCAGCATCGGCCCGCTGGACGACGAGCCAGGGCTGGTCGACTACTACTGGGACTTCGACCCAAGCCAGGACAACCCGAACCCGCTGCCGAACTACCGGCCCAATGTCCGCTTCTTCGCCTGCACCGACGCCGAGAACCAGAACGAAGACTGCGACCGCGACGAGATCGACGAGACCGATGATGACGCGGACGCCGTCGGGAAGCTCGTGCCCTTCACCTGCGCCGCGCCGGGCGAGTACCCGATCCGGCTGATGGTCTGGGACGAGCACCACCGGCAGTCGCGCGAGGCTTACGAAGAGCGCGCCCACAACGACGGTCGCCACTGGCTGCACTTCAACGTCGACGATGCCGAGGTCGTCATTCGCTGTGGTGATCCCGATGAGCTAGAGGAACCGATCAAGCGAGCCGATAAGGCGGAGGCTGGGCAGGGCGAGGAGATCGAGTACACGATCATCGTCCCGGCCAATCCAGGGCTGACTGGTCCGAGTCCTGCATCGATTCTCGATGACCTCCCTGATGTTGTTGAGTTCGGGTCCATCTCCGAGTGCGCCGGTGGAACCTGTGGCTACGACGCGGCGCAACACCAGGTCACGCTGTCGGATGCGACGCTAGATGCTGGCCACCAGTTGCTGTTGCGCTTCACCGTCGTCATCGCGCAAGCGTCGGAAGTGGAGTTTCCACCCGAGATCGTCAATTGCGCGACTGTCAATGACGGACTCTTCCTGGAAGAGGTCTGCGCGACGACGACGCTGATGAGCGAGACGAGCCCGGCCACGGAACCTGCGAAGCTGGCCGACCAGGAGCAGGTGTCCCCAGGTGAGAGCTTCGAGTACACGATCATCGTGCCGGCGAGCGCCAGCCTCGGCGAAGCAGCCGACGCCGGGATCGTCGACGAGCTACCGGTGTGGGTCAGTTTCACCGGCGTAAGCGAGTGCAGCGGCGGAAGCTGTGGCTACGACGAAGCGCTCCACATGGTGTATATGGAAGACGCGACGCTTGCTCCTGGCGAGACGCTGACGCTGCGCTTCAATGTCGCCGTTGTCGCGGAGCCCTCGACCGCATTCCCCGCAGCTATCGTCAACTGCGCCGAGGCGCATGATGGGGCTGTCGTACATGAGGTCTGCACGACGACAGACTTGGTCACGCTGGAAGACGGCGCAGCCACCAGCGCGCGAGGTCCGGACCGCATTGGTTAGAGTCGCACGCAGAACATCGCGTCTCGCATCTGCCGCGCAGGCGCGAGGCGCGTAGCCTGCTCCAAGTAGATTGCGTCGCAGACAGGGGTTCGGGCATTCAAATTCTCGCTATGATATCGTAAGAACCTGTACGCATGGTATCTTGGTTTCAAGTGCTCCGGCGGGTTATCGTGCGGGTCTAGACCGCCCGGTAAGGGGCATTCGGGAGCGGATAGTCCATTGCGTGGGCGGTCGCAAACCGCTGTAGAGGTGCGTGCGCGTGGGTCACTCGTCGCAGGTTCATATTGCCGCATTCCTGATGCTGCTGGCGACCATCGTGTTGCTGGTTGCTGGAACCCGGGCTTGGAAGCGCGGCGGGCTCGATGGGCGGCTCTTCGGCGCGGTGTTGTTCGCCGCCTGCTTCTGGTTGACCGGGTCGGCGCTGGGGCTCCTGCTGCCGACGTTGACGCTCAAACTCTATTCCGGCCGCATCGAATACATCGGCATCGCGGTGCTGCCGCCGGTGTGGTTGCTCTTCGCCGTGAGCCTGTCATCGAAACGCCGCTGGCTCTCGCGCCGAACAATCGCGGCGGTCATGGTTGTGCCAGCCATCACCATCGCCTTGATCTGGACGACCTCCTATCAGGGTTTGCACTGGTCTGCAGTGTCATTCGACGCCGATGCGTCGCCCACCGGCCTGGTTGTCGAGCGCGGGCCGTGGTTCTGGATACACACTGTCTACTCCTATTCTGCGCTGCTCGGGAGCAACATCGCGCTCGTCGTGATGTTCGCCCGTGCGATGCGGCTCTACCGGCGGCACGCGCTTCTGATGATCATCGGCTTGCAGGTGCCGTGGCTGACAAACATCGGCTATTTGCTGCTCGGCGGTCCGACGACGGTCGACCCAACGCCGCTGGCGGTTGCCTTCAGCGGTCTCCTGCTGGCCTGGGGGCTGTGGCGCTGGCACCTGCTCGATATCCGGCCGCTCCCCCGCGCGCGCAGTATCGAGGGCATGAGCGACGGAGTGATCGCGCTCGACCACTACCAACGCATCGTCGATTACAACACCGCCGCCGCCACGCTGCTCGACTTCGACGGGCGGACGGTCCTTGGCAGCCAGCTTGACGAGGCCGTGCCGGCGCTTGCCGCGCTCCAGATTACGGACGAGTTGACGGCGAACATGCGGATTGAGGTTCCGGACGCCGTGAGCGCCGGGTCAAACCGTGTGCTGGAAACGCGCCTCTCCGCCGTCAATGAAAATGGCTCGCGAACCAGCGGCCACTGGCTGGTCATCGTCCGCGACATTACTGAACAGGACCGTGCTGAGCGCTTGCTGCGGGCGGCCGAGGCGCGCTACCGCACGCTGATCGAACAGATGCCGGCTGTCACCTACATCCGCAAGTGGTCCGACGAGCTTGAGCCGATCTACGTGAGTCCGCAAGTGCAAGATCTTCTCGGCTACGACGCGGAGGCCATCTGCTCGGACGAGCCGCCGATCTGGGCGGAACTGATCCACGTCGAGGATCAGGAACATGTCTTGATGACGCATCGCCGGGCGGCTCAGCTCTACGGGAACTTCGCCGCCGAGTACCGCTTACGGCGCGCCTCCGGGGAGATCGTCTGGGTGCGTGACGAGGCGGTCATCATTGGCGACGACAATGGCGGGCCGTTGCGTTGGCAGGGCGTCATCGCTGACGTTACCCAGCAGAAGCAGCTGGAGTCGCAGCTCGAGCACTACGCCTTCTACGACACCCTGACCGGGCTGCCCAACCGCGCCCTGCTGCTCGACCGCCTGCGCCACAGCCTGTCGCGAGTCGCGAGGGAAGACAAGCTGGTCGGGGTGCTGTTCATCGACCTCGATGGCTTCAAGATCATCAATGACACGCTCGGCCACGAGGCCGGCGACCGCGTGTTGGAGGCGGTGGCCCAGCGGCTGGAAGCCAACCTCCGGCCGGGCGACACCGCCGGGCGGCTCGGCGGCGACGAGTTCGTCGTCGTCATCGAAAGCGTCGAGAGTCCCGATACCGTCCTCTTCGTCGCCGAGCGCATCATCGACGAGATTCGGCAGCCGATGGTCGTGACTGGCCAGGAGGTTGTCGTGACCGCCAGCGTCGGCGTTCGCACATCGACACCGGGCGACTCCTCGCCGGACGAATTCCTGCGCGATGCGGACATCGCCATGTACTGGGCCAAGAGCCGCGGGCGTTCCAGGGCGGCGATCTTCGATACGTCGATGCTCGTCCACCAGTGGAACCGGCTGGGCCTCGAAACCGAGCTGCGGGCGGCGCTGCGCGATGGGCAGATGGAAGTCTATTACCAGCCGATTGTCTCGATTGGCGCAGGGCGCATCACCGGTTTCGAGGCGCTGTTGCGCTGGATGCACCCCGAGCGCGGCGAGCTGCCGCCCTCGGATTTTCTGCAAACGGCGGAGGAAGCCGGGCTGATGATGCAGATCGACCGCTGGGTGCTGAACACTGCCTGCCGTCAAGTTGCCGGCTGGCGCGAGCGGCTCAAGGGGCGCGAGGGCTGGTCCGATTTGTCGATCAGCGTCAACATCACGCCCAAGCATGTCGAGCAACCGACGCTCATCGACGACATCTCACATGCGTTGCGCCAGAGCGGTCTGTCGGCGGAATACCTGACGCTCGAGATTACCGAGAACCATACGATGCGGGATGTCTCGATGGCCGGCAAGCGGCTGGAGCAGATCGCGCAGCTTGGCGCGAAGGTCATCATTGATGACTTCGGCACCGGCTATTCCGCGCTAGCCTACTTGCGCGAGTTTCCAGTCTCGGGCATCAAGATCGACCGCTCATTCGTTAGTGGGCTCGGCATTCGCGCCGATGAGACCTCGCTGGTCAACGCGGTCGTCTCGCTGGCCCACTCCTTCAATCTCGAAGTCACGGCCGAGGGCATCGAAACGCGCGGGCAATGGAGCGACCTCGATTCGCTCGGCGCGGAGCTCGGCCAGGGCTATCTCATTGCCCGCCCGCTCTCGGCGGCCGACATCGATGCCTACATCGAGTCCGGCGACCTGGCCGCGGTCGTGCGCTTCCCCGAAACTCCGCGTCTCCGCATCGTCAGCGGCGAGTGAGCGCCTGCCGGCTGCTGGATACCGGACTCCGTGCCGGCCGTCCCGCAGGTTCGGGCTACTCGCTAGGTGTCCAGCGGATGAGCGCGATCATCGTCGGCTGCTGGTAGTCGTTGACCCCGGCGGCGCGCTCTTCTGCCAGAAGCTGCTGGAGTTTGCCGTCCTTCTCGGAGCCTTCGACCAGCCAGAGCCGCTGGCGGGCGCTGCGGATGAGATCACCCTCGGCCCACTCGCGATGCTTTCTCGGGTAAAGCTCGACTTCGGGCGAGACGCCGCGGGCCAGCAGCAGGTGCAGGAACTCGCGCATGGCCGGTAGCTGCTGGCGCTTGAAGCCGTGGACCTGCTCCCAGAGCCGCACGAAGCCGCCGCTGGGCGAGCGATCCATCAACAACGTGATGCAAAGCGAGCGGCTGGCGCGTTCGAGGCCGTCGATGAATTCATTGATGTTGCGGATGTCGTAGCCAACATGGGCGTTGAGCGAGATATCGGCGCTGAGCTGGTCCGCGCCATCCGGCCAGTGGTAGTCGTGAACCGCGACATTCGTGATGCCATGCTCTTCGGCTTGGTTCGCAAGGACGCCGCGCATGCCGGCGCTCGGCTCGACGGCGATTACCTGCCTGCTGACCAGGGCGAGCGGGAAGGCGTTGCGCCCGCCACCAGCGCCGATGTCGAGCCAGGTCGTCTCCGGACCGGCAAATGACTTGAGCCGGTTGACGATCTCATCGTCTTCGCGATAGGGATCGGCGGCGAAGTGGTGGGCGACGGGCTCGTAGTGGTCCTCGTCGCGCCACTCGCGGATCGACTCGACCTGTTCGTATTCTTCCTCGACGATGCGCCGCCATTCGTGTCCCAGCTCGATCGGATCGGGACGTAGCGATGACGTTGTCATGTGCTCTTCCTCATATCTAGATGCAGGTCTCTTGTACGTATTCTAGTCTCCGAAACGGGACGAATGGGCGATCACCCAGGCGCGGTGTCGGTCCCTACACTGAGAGAGTGATCCGGAGTTGCGCCTCAGGGAGGGCTCAAGCATGACCGCGTATGTCCCAGTAATCGTTCCCTTCTTCATTGGCATGGGCCTCTTCGGGCTGCTCCGCCGGCGCGACAAGGACCCGGTTATCTCCGGTATTGCCGCGACCGCCCTCTCGATGGCGCTCGTCGTCGCCTACTTCGTCTTCACCTTCCAGACCGGGAGCCTCTAACCCCGTATTCTCTACCACCGTTTCACGGTGAGATTGTCGCGCTTGCTGTAGAGGTGTGCACCCTTGGGTCCACGTCCCTACTGACGCCTGTCAGTTCATGCCGCCAACAAGATGAAACGGTATAGCGGCCCTCGCTCCTATTGCGCGACGCGAGCTGCTGCCCGCGCTCGTGCCGCGTTATCGTCGCTGACCGGCATGGTGCGCCTGATTGGTGAGGCGCTCCGCTACCGCCGGCCCGGCCTGTTCGTACAATTCGAACGAATTTTCGAAATCGGTGTCGTTTGATGTCGAAATCGCGCGCTGCCGTTCGACAATAGTATGAAGGCCGGGAGCCGGCCGATGATCGCGCTGGTCTATCGAAGGGAGACCCATTACCATGCGCTACGCTTGCCTGATTTACACGAACCACCACACCGACCCGCAGCCCGACACGCCGGAGGGCAACCAGCAGTTCCAGGACTACATGGCATTCGGCGAAAAGTGGGGCAGCGTCATCCGTGGCGGCGACGCCCTGCTGCCGGTTGGCACCGCCACCTCCGTCCGCGTGCGCGACGGCGAGACGCTCGTCACCGACGGCCCGTTCGCTGAGACGAAGGAGCACCTCGGCGGCTTCTACATCATCGAAGCCGACGACCTCGACAAGGCTATCGAGACCGCCAAGGATATCCCCGGCGCGAAGGATGGCACCATCGAGGTGCGGCCGGTGATGGAGTTCGAGTAGTAGGGAAGAGGTAACAGGGAAGAGGGCACAGTGGCAGCCTGAGCGGCGTGTGTCCTCTTCACTAAAGCCCTCGTCCGGCGCGAGCCGGGCGGGGGCTTTGTGTTGTGCATGTTCAGTGTTCGCTTCGCCTCAGCGCTATGTGCCGGCGGCGCTTGACAATACGATACGTCAACGTTACGATACGTAAAGATAGCGATACGTAGAAGTATCGAAACTGCTCACATAGAGAAGGAGCCGCCAATGACGTCAAGCAATGCGCGGGTGGGTTATGAACGGCGCTGGTGGACGTTGGTCGTCCTCTCGCTCAGCTTGTTGGTGATCTCGATTGACAACACGATCCTGAATGTCGCGCTGCCGACGCTCGTCACGGAGCTTGACGCGACCGGCAGCGACTTGCAGTGGATCGTCGACTCCTACGTGCTCGTCTTCGCCGGGCTGCTGCTGGTGATGGGTAGCCTGGGCGACCGCTACGGGCGCAAACTGGCGCTCTATGCTGGTTTCGCGATCTTCGGGCTGGCCTCGCTCGGCGCAGCCTACGCCGATTCATCCGGAACGCTCATCGCAGCGCGCTCGGTCATGGGCGTGGGCGGGGCGTTGATCATGCCGGCGACGCTCTCGATCCTGGTCAATGTCTTTCCACGCGAGGAGCGGGCCAAGGCGATCGCCATCTGGTCGGCGGTGGCCGGCGTCGGCGTGCCGCTCGGTCCGGTCGCTGGAGGCTGGTTGCTCGACCACTTCTGGTGGGGCTCGATCTTCCTGGTCAATGTGCCGATCATCATCGGCGCGCTGATCGCCGGCCTCTGGCTGATCCCGGAGTCGCAGGACAAGGACGCGGCGCGCATTGACATCCCCGGCGGCGTCCTCTCGATCGCCGGGCTGGCGACGCTGCTCCACGGGATCATCGAAGCGCCGGAAACCGGCTGGCTTGATCCGAGCACGCTGGTTGCCTTTGTCCTCGCAGTAGTGCTGCTGGGCGCGTTCATCTGGTGGGAGCGTCGCACGCCGGAGCCGATGCTGCGGATCGACTTCTTCCGCAATATGCGTTTCACGGCGGGCGCTGCGTCGATCAGCCTCGTCTTCTTTGCCCTCTTCGGCTCGATCTTCCTGCTGACGCAGTATCTCCAGTTCGTCATTGGCTATACGCCCTTCGAGGCTGGTTTGCGGATGCTGCCGGTCGCTATCGGCATCGGGCTCGGCACCGGGCTGAGCACGCGGCTGGTCCAGAAGCTCGGCTCGAAGCTGGTCGTCTTCGGCGGTCTCTCGGTCGTGGCGCTGGCGTTGCTCTATGCCACGACCTTGACGGTGTCGAGCGGCTATCCGGCGATTGCCCTGCTCTTCCTGCTCTTTGGCTTCGGGATGGGCAACACGATGGCGCCGGCGACTGACGCGATCATGGGCGCTATCCCCGAGGCGAACGCCGGCGTCGGATCGGCGGTCAACGATACGACCCGGCAGGTTGGTGGCGCGCTGGGCGTGGCGGTCCTCGGCAGCCTCTTCTCGACCTTCTATGCTTCCGAGATGTCGGCGAGTGTGAGCGGGCTGCCGGAGCCGCAGGCGGCGCTGGTGGAGGATTCGATCGGTGGCGCGCTCGGCGTCGCCGCCCGGCTCGGCGGCGAGCCAGGCCGGATGTTAGTAGATGCGGCGAACGCGGGCTTCGTTGACGCGATGGGGGTAGCATTCATCGCAGCCGCTGCTGTTGCCTTCGCTGGCGCGCTTGTCGCGCTGGTCTTCCTGCCCGCTCGCGAGCATGAGGCGGCGACGGAGATTGCCGACCTACCTGAAACCGAGGCTGTGACGACGTGACCGGCAACCGCGAAACGCAAGCGCCACGCCGGCCTGGACGCCCCCGCAGCGTTCGGGCCGACAAGGCTATTCTCAAAGCGACGGTCGAGCTCCTCGCCGAAGCCGGCTACCAGGCGCTGACGATCGAGGGCATCGCCGAACGCGCAGGCGTCGGCAAGACAACGATCTACCGGCGTTTTAGCTCGGTCGAGGAGATCCTGGTTGCCGCCTTTGGCGAGATGGATCTTGTCATCGACGTGCCGGATACCGGGAACACGTGGGAAGACCTCCGGCTGCTTGGCCAGGCATTCGCCGGCCGGGCCGCCACTGCTGTCATGTTTCCGGTGATGGGACAGATCGTCGGGACGGCCCTGACGAACCCGGCTGTCCTCGACGCCTTCCGCGAGCACCTGATGAAACCGCGTCAGGCATCGATCAAGGCGATCCTGCGGCGGGGCGTCGAACGCGGCGATATCCGCGCCGACATCGATGTCGATCTGATTGCCGACTTGATCCCCGGCGGGATCATCTTCCACAAGCTCTTCCAGCTGCCTTCGGACGCCATGTTCGCCGAGGACTACCCGGAGCGCGTCCTCGACACTATTTGGAAAGGCATCAAGGCCGAGTAGACCGGTGGCGTGAGCTGTTTGGATTGATCTGTCGAGAATGCCCTACCTCGTCGCGAAACACGACTGCAACGTTCCTGGCATCCCGAGGGACGGGGATCTTACCACTCACTTGCCACATGTCGGGGTGGCAGACAGTAAGCAACCGGGCAGTCCTCAGCTGAGCGCGGCGCTGGCAGTCGAAGATCCCTCGGCGCGCGGCCTCCCTCGGGATGCCAGCTTCGGAGCGGAACGTGCGTCATGGTGCTGTTTGGCGACGTGCGGAGGAGAAACAGCCGCGTTCTTCCTGTCACACGGAGTCGTGATGATGAGTTCCTCATCCTCCGAGAGTGAGCGCGGCGGGTATGGCGACGCATCGCGTCGCAGCTACAGGGGCAGGAATCCTTGGGGCGACACGACGCCGGTTGCGACGACACGAACCTGGCAACAGAAACGCTTCAACCGGATTTCGAATCACACACCCAACATTGATGTATGAAGGGCTACCGGCGGTCGCGCTTGTCCCGGACAGGGCCAGCAAGCAGCAGCCCGTGGTCAATCCGCCAACGGACGAAGTTGAGCCGCCGGTACTCGCGCTCGCTGAACTGCTCACGGAAAGGGCTGTGGTCGGCCCGCAACGCGACCAGCCGGTCGACCTGTTCGACGGCGAACCCGGATTCTGTGAGATCGGCCGTCGTCAGTGACTGTTGCGTCATCGCCGCTGATGTCGTCATTGCTTCTCTCTCCTTCCGGCAGGCGGCAAGCTCGTTGAATTAGCGCAGCGCCGGCTGCGACGTCCAGCGCTCCTGCGCCCGGTCCGTCGAAACCAGGTGGCTCGACCGTCGCCGTTCACACGGTCGTCGGATGTCCGTAGCCCGCTTACTCATCGCGCTCGCCAGCCTCATCTCTATGTCGAACAGATGTTCTAATTCTACATGACGCGGGGTTGAATTGCACGGCGCGCGACGTGGTGTTCGCGTCCAACGCATGGCCGATTGCATGCGTACGTACGCAGTATAGTTGGCAAATGACAGGTTGGCAAGCAAGGCGGGATCGGCGGGCATGAACATTGACGCCGACGACGCGTCAGTCGCTGGGCGAGGGCTCTTCGACCGGGGTGGATTCCACGAGCGCCGCGACCGGTTGGATAACGTGTAGCAGCACGGCATTGGCCAGCGGCTCGCACGCCATTCGGAAGCCCGGCACCCGGCAGGCGTGGCGGTATGCGCCGCGGGTCCGGCCGCGCAGGTCGAGCGCGTTGAGCAGGAAGCGTTCGTAGCGAAGGAAGAGCACGAGGGTGCCGAAAGCCACCCGGAAGGCGGCGTCGGATGAGCGCAGGACGAGCGCCAGGAAGGTGGCGCGGCGGAGGCCGATGTTGTGCTGGGTCAGCATCCCGGTGATCGACGAGTCGGTGACGCCAAAGCCGCCAGGAATGGGAATGGCGATGCCGGCAGTCTCGGAGACGCTGTGGATCCAGAGCGCCTCCCAGGGGCTGATGCCCCGGAAGGTCAGCGCCGAGACGAGTCCATAGAGAAACGCCGCCGAGAGGATGGTCGCGCCCAGACTGAACGCAGCGCCGCCGAGCAGCACGCGCGGACTCATCAACGCCTGGACGCGCATCTGCACATCGCGCTCCTGCGGCAGCCAGCGGCGGGTGAAGCGGCTGCGGTCGAGAACGCGCGCGACGATGTTCCATACCCGCGTCGAGCGGCCCATCGCCAGCAGCACCAACCCGATGGCGATGCCGACAACCGGGATTGCGAAGCTATAGCGGGACTGGTCGGTGATGATAAAGAGCGCCAGGATCATGGTCGGCAGCGTGATGGCGTCGACGATGAAGCTCACGAAGAGCGCCGGCGCGGCCTGGCTCATGCGGGCGATGCCGTGCTCCTGGGCCAGGCGCGGGGCCAGCCAAGAGCCGCCCGGCAGCGGCGAGGTCGACATCCCGGCCAGAAAGGTCGTCATGCCATCGCGCCAGCGGATGTCGAGGCGCGCCGAGCGCAGGTAGAAGGCCCAGCGCAGGCCCTTCAGGACCGCGCCGGCGAGGAAGACGCCAATCAGGAGAGCGAGACTCGAAGCTGGTAGCGCGTCCAAGACTTGGACAAGCAGCTCAATGTCGGCCAGTACGAGGAGGCCAACGAGCGTGGCAAATGCGACCAGGATCAACGAGACGCGTGTGAGCACCTGTTCACGTTTCTATTCACTGTTTCGGATCGGCGAGTGAAACCCCAGACCCGCCTACTTAACTAACGCTTGACATGCCGTTGCGGTTTCAGCCCATTGGTCATGGTCCTAATCCGCTGTGACTGTCGTGGCTCTCCAGAACTCGATAGCCCGGTGGACTTGCTGGCGCTCGTCATAGCTCAGATCGTTCCAGGGGAACAAGCCCTTGGTGATGGCGTCCGACAGCGCTTCGCATGTCCAGTAGCCCAACCCCTCGACCTTGCGCTGCAAGCTCAGTGGAATGCCCATCGACGCGAGCGGTTCAGCGTCCCAGCCGAGGTCGTCCTTGCCCTCGATCAGCGGTTGGAGGAGCAGGACGATCAGGATGACGAGGCCGATAACCGTCGCCGTCATTGCCAGCACGGCGAACCCCATGCTTGGAATGAGCAACCAGAGCGGCCAGCGGTGCATCGTCTGAATGATCAGCAGGCTGGCGCTGATACCCGCGGTAGCGAGCAGCGCGCCGGCGATGGCTGGCCGTTCGAGTATGAAGTCCGGCACGGTCGGCGTAAACGGCTCGTAGCGGACACTGCTGTTGAGCTTTGAGCGGCCCGGAGAGCCGCCCGAACCAGGGAGCCAGGTCAATACCGTGTCCCTCGCGCTTCTGCGTTGTCCCGGCGGATTGGATCAAGCGGGAGTCGGAAGCGCGCCGGATACGATTGGATGATTCCACATAATGGAATCGTAGCAGATCCAAGCGGTTACGCCGTTAACCATTCCGTTTGAATTTTGTAATGAGTCGCTTAGGCCGTCTTATCTTGATGTTGGCGTGATTCCGGCGGGCCGCTTAATGGCTGGGGCTTGTCACCCACTGCGGCCTTCATGCGCCAAGTTAGTTCGTTCGCTCGCGGTGCGTCCGTAATCGTTCGGCACGCTGCGCCACACAGCAGACTCAACAGCAACAACCGTGGCATCCCGACGCAGGAGCGATCTTGTTGCGAGCGTGTCACATGCCGGCGTGATGCAACGCTGACAACGAGGCTGTCGCGACGGGGTTCCGTGCCTCGGGATGCCAATGGCGGTGCGGGATAGCTCGTGGGAAGCACTGGTTGGTGTGGCGCTACGGAGCATACTGGCTCAATTCTCTGCGTCTGGAGCTTATCTTGATGCGCATGGAGGCTTGTCGCCTGCCGAGCTCAATCAGCCTCCAACGTCCAACCCGTCGCGCTGTGGATCAGGAGGGACCGGGTTCGATCCAACCGCGCGCGATCATCAGCTCCAGGCCGAGCAGCCCGAGGGTGATCTCGTCACCACTTCCGGCGCGGTCGGGCCACCACTCGAAGCGGGCGTGCTGGAAGACCTGGTAGACGACGCGTTCACCGCCCGGCGTCACCATGCCCCACTCCTCCGAGATCGGTTGACCGAAGACTTCTGTGCCGCCGTGGGCTTCGAAGAAGACGCGGAAGCCACCACCGACTGAGTGGCCGGTTTCCGGGAAATAGCTGGCCCAGCCGTCATCTTCAAACGGTTCGACCGATTCCCATGCGCCGGGGTTGATGAAGGTGCCGTAACCAAGCGCTTCCGGCACAACGACCGGCGCTCCGCCGGCCTCCGGCCACACGAGCGCGAGCGCCGCGCGTTCGAAATACTGGACGAAGTGGACCGTGCCATCTTCCTCAATGGCGCGGTGGAACTCGCTGATCGGCAGGCCGAGCGTGCGCCAGCCGCCGTGGTCGTACCAGTAGTCGAGCATCTCGACCGGGACGTTGTGGCCCGTCTCAGGAATATAGGCGTAACGATCGTCGAGGATCGGCACGACGTGGTCGTCGACCGGTGGCCGCTCGTCCCACCAGACGGTCTCGATGTCGCCGAAACGTCGCGGCAGCGGTGGCAGCGACTCCATGATCGACTCGCGCGTCGGCTCTTCTAGCCAGAGGAAGGTGACATCCACCCAATCGGAGCCGGTCATGCCGAGCGCGTAGAACGCGCCGTCGCCGATATCGATGCCGGCCGGCGACGCGACATTGCGTCCGAAGCCATCCTGGCCGTTGTTGTAGTCGTCGAAGTAGGCGGCTTCAGCGGCGGGCATACCTTGTGGCAGGTTGGAGTACTCGCGTTCTGCCGGCGGGTCCCAGTAGTTGTCGGTTGTGTTCCAGGGGCCGACATCCCAGACCGGCACGACGATCGAGGTGTCTTTGTAGGTCAGCCGCACCTCAAACTCGTTGCCGCCCAGGCTCGACAGGGCGCAGAAGCAGGGCAGCGCGACGAAGAAATCGTTGGGTTGAATGACATGGCCGTTGGCGGTCGTGTAGCCGACCAGGCCTTCACGGTGCGCGTAGACGCGGGCGGTGTTTGTCGCCGGGTTGTAGCCGGCTTCAGGGTCGCGTGCTTGCTGCGCTGGTTGCGGCGACTCGGCGCTCACCGCTGGCGCGGCGAATGCGGCGATGACGAATAGTGCAAGCAGCAACCGGACCCGGGGGGTATTTCCCCGGCGTATTCTCATTCGGCTCAATGTCGATCCTCCCACCGGCCGGTCGCGCGCTCAATCCAGGCGAGCAGCGTTTCGGTTCGTCGGGAGGCGGCCAGCGATCCCCCACCGCCTCTATACCAGCAACATTTGTAGCACGCTACGATAAGCATCGCCAACTTATCAACTAGCCATAAAGGAGGATTCGGAGATGACGATCGTCGTTCAGAACCGTTACTTCATCAAGCCGGGCCAGGAGGACGAAGGCCTGGCGACCCGCCGCCGCGCCAGCCAGGTGCGTGCAGACGAGGAGCGCCCGATCGGCCGGATCATGGTGTCGGAAGGCCCGCAGGAGGGCGCTGCGCCGACCTTCGTCTGGGAGTGCGAGTACGCCGACCTCGACGCGCGCCAGGTAGACCTCGACTGGGCCGGCGGCTCGGCGGCCTTCACCGCCGTCCGGCAGCACATGGGCACGCTGCTCGACAACTTCGAGCGCCTGACCTTTCGGGTAGTCTGAATCGCCGGGCAGCGGGTGATAGCATTGGCCGGTTGCCGTTCTTATTGCCCGAGTCAGCTCAAAGGAGAGCCTGAGAATGCCCGAAGAAACCCAACTCGACAAACGCGCAATGGTCATCGTCGCCCACCCCGACGACGCGGAGTTCAGCTGCGCCGGGACCGTCGCCACCTGGACCGATGACGGCTGGGATGTCCACTACGTGATCGTGACCGATGGCACCGCCGGCGGTGGCGACGAAGCGACCGACGTCGGCCCGGAAGCGCGGGCAAAGCTCTCGGCAATGCGCAAGGAAGAGCAGCGCGCCGCCTGCGCCGAGCTTGGCGTGACAGACATCACCTTCCTCGATTACCCTGACGGCCAGATCTTCCACACCCTCGAACTCCGCAAGGAGATCGTCCGTCTGCTCCGCGCCCACCGGCCGAGCCGTGTCGTCTGCATGGCCCCGGTCGTCAACTGGGAGCCGCAGTACATGATCGGTATGTACCACCCGGACCATCTGGCTGTCGCCGAGACGGCTGTCGCGGCCATCTACCCCGCCTCCCAGAACCCGTGGGACTTCCCGGAGCTCATGATGGATGAAGGGCTCAAGCCGCACAAAGTCAGCGAGATCTGGTTCGTCGGCGCGCCAAACACCAACACGCATGTCGACATCAGCTGCGTCGCCGACCGCAAGATCGCCTCACTCCGTGCCCACGACAGCCAGCTCGGCGCGAACTTCGAGCGGCTCGAGAAGATGATTCGCGGTTGGATGCACGAGACCGGTAAGCGCCACGACGTCGAGTACGCCGAGGAGTTCCACGTCGCCAAGAACTGGCGCCCCGACCCCGACGACTTCGCCACCGACAGCGACGCGGAGCTGGCGCACCAGGATTAGCCTGACGGTCGCCCACTCGTAGGGACGGGGGCTCGTCCCCATGCTGCAAACGATGCCGATCAACAAGCGGATGGGGACGAGCCCCATCCCTACGCGGTGTTTAGGGCTTGATTTCGGTGTGGGGTGATAGGTGTGAGGCGTGAATGGAGACAACGGAAACTACGTCGCCTTCCGAAGTTCGACTACGCACAGCCGGGCTCCTATTTTGTAACCATCTGTGTTGCTGACAGGATGCCAAGATTCGGAAGCGTTGTTGACGCTAGCCTCCGTCTCAACGACGCAGGTCACATGGTCTTGGGGTATTGGCGAAGCCTGCCCACCCGATTCCCGCATGTCGAGTTTGATGCCTTTGTACTGATGCCCAACCACCTGCATGCAATCGTGGGCTTGAACACAGCAGAGTCGACCGGCACGGAATCGTTGAGCGCCGTGATCGGCGCATTCAAGTCTTTGACGACACGCACCTATGCTGCAGGTGTGCGAGGAGATCGCTGGCCGCGTTTCGAGCGGCATCTCTGGCAGCAGTCATTCTATGACCATGTCATCCGTGATGATCGCGATCTTGATCGTGTCCGCGCTTACATCGATGACAATCCGCCACGGTGGCTTGAAGACATCGAGTACCAAGCCTGGCAGCAGATTCTCGATCAGAGATCGCAGTCCGCCCACGGTGACAACTCCCGCTCAACCCCGTAGGGATGGGGCTCGTCCCCATCCTGGTTTTTGGCTCCTACCGACGAATGCTTCGGGACCGAGAGGCGGATGGGGACGAGCCACATCCCTACGAGGGGTGGTGTTGGTCTTGCTGGTAGTAGCGCGTTGCCCGCGGGTTTACAGATCCCACTCCGCGTCGATTAAGCGCGGTAGGAGTGGCTGGACGATGCGGTAGGTTGCGCCCCAGAGCTCGTGGGGTCCGAGGCGGTAGAAGCTGATCTCGCGGGGCGCGGGCCAGCCCTCGAAGTGGGCCATGCGGCTGGCATGGATACCGGGCACAAGGAGGTCTTCGACCCGGACATCGAGGACGTCGGCGACTTCCGTTTCCTGGAGCACCCAGCGCGGCGGCGGGATGATCCGGCCGAGGTAGGGCGCGATGGTGAAGCCGGTCGACATCGTATCGATCGTCTCCAGATCGGCGACGATCTCGACGTTGGCCGGAGGCAGTCCGATTTCTTCGTATGCTTCGCGCAGAGCCGTGTGCAGGAGTGTCTCGTCCTCCGGCTCCCGCACGCCGCCGGGAAAGCCGATCTGGCTGCCATGCGGGCCGTCCGGTCCGCGCACGATAAGGATCATTCGCAATGCGTTGTCGGCGTCCCGGTAAAGCGGGACGAGGACAGCGGCCTCGATCGGAGCTGGCAAGGTCCTAGCCGGCCTGCTGGAGGATGTCGCTGGGCATGTTGTCGAGCACCGGCGCGTGGATCTCGAAGCGCGCGGTGATCGCCTTCAGCTCATCGAGCGATAGGCCATCGGCGGGGCGGCCAGCCTGGATGTCGAAGCGTTCGTAGGTTGCGGCGGCCTCGGCGTACTCGATCAGATCCAACGCTTCCATCGGCCCCTCGGTCGAGCGGGCGATGACACCATGCTTCGCCCAGATGACGATCTTGTGGCGCACCATCGCGTCCTGAGTCAGCCCACCCTGATGGGGCGTGCCGGGCGTCTCGAAGTCGAGCAGCCGGATGCCCTGCGGGATCATCGCGATCGTCTCCGGCTGCCAGCGATAGAGCTGGCGGTTGAAACGGCCCTGATCGCGGTACTCTGGGACATGGGTGAGATACGTCAGATTCGGCGGTTGTGCGTGGACGACGGCGCTGACCTTCGGCGCGCCGGCCAGCTGGACGGCGTGGATGCCGATGTGCGAGTCGATCTCGCTGGTCGGCTCGATGACCTGATTCTTCGAGTGGTGCAGGTAGCTCGTGCCGTCGGACTCGACCTGGATCGCGCAGAGTGCCGTGTCGGGCTGAGTCAGCACATCGCGCAAGCGCCGCCGGCTGCCGGTGACGAGCAGCGTGCCGTGCGGTAGCGAAACGTCGCCGGGCAGGCGGTACTCGCGGTCGCGAGGGAAGCGCGCCAGGCAGAAGCCGCGCAGACCGGTTGTCTCGGCTGGCAGGAAGAGCGAGATGTTGCCCGCGCCGCCTTCGGCCGCCTGCATCTGGTGCAGCAGGTCTCCGACCTTGCCAATCTCATGGATCCATTCATCGATGTCTGGCATACGGGTCTCCCGGCGCGACGGTGCGTGCAGTCTCTGCGTTCCACCTCGATTATTGCCGATCAGTCAAGCGCTGCCGAGGTCGAGGTGCACCGGCGTGCCCGCAATCACCGCCTCGGCGTTGGCGATCAGGCGCTCGGCGTATCCCAGTCCACGGCGCGCGGCAATCTCCTCGAGCGCTGCGCGGATCTGCGGCGGCCGCCAGCGGGCGCTGTGGGCGTCGCTGGCGACAATGTGGACATGGCCGGCGTCGATCAAGGCATAGGCGGTGCGCTGTGACGCCTGGCTGTGATAGCCGCTCAGCGAGAGCGCGTTGATCTGGAGCGGCACTTCCAACCCGACGAACGCTTCAGCAAGCTGCGGCTCGATAATGATGAAGGGGTAGCGCTCCGGGTGAGCCAGGATCGGCCTGAGCCCGGCGTCCTGTAGCTTGACGATGACCTTCTCGACGACCTCGATGCGCCACTCGTGGGCCAACGAAAGCTCCAGCAGCATGTGGCGCGTGCCGTTGAGGGTGATCAGCCGCCCGGCCTCGAACTTCTCGACCAGATCAGCGGCGATGCGGACCTCGCTGCCGGGCAGAACCCGCACGTCGACGCCCTCCGCCGCGGCAAGCTCGTTGAGCCGTCCGACGTCGTCGACGATGCGGGCCGGGTCGGCGTGGTGGGCGTGCGGGGTGGCAATGAGCGTCCCAACGCCGTCGGTTGCGGCAGCCCGGAGCATCTCCAGCGCCGCCTGATCGTCCTTCGCGCCGTCATCCACTTTGGGTAGGACGTGCGTATGGATATCAACGAGCCGGCGGCCGTCGAGCAGATTCATCTTGCGGTACGTATGCAATCACGAGCCATGCAGCGAAGGATACCCGGGAAATCGGAGCTGCGGAAGCGTGTAAGAAATCCACGGCTGGCCGGTCATAGATGTATAGCGAGCTCACGCAGGTGTAGCGCAGACAACAGCCGGAGTGTATCGACAGCGATCACGCAAGCCGGCGCGCAGCCATAGAGTGTGAAGCATAGGAACAACACAGCGGGGCGGCAGGACCGCCCGAAAGGAGCACCACAATGACCGCCGCGACAGCAACGACGACGACGACCAGCCTCGACGCAGCACAGTTGATCGGTATGGGCTTCAGCCAGGAGCAGGTGTCGCTGCTCCAGCAGCTCAAGTCAACCTACAGCGCCTTTAGCGAGCAGTTCGAGACGGCCCAGGAGTTCCAGCAGGTCCAGTTCCTCAAGTGGCGCTATGAGAATGGCGAGGTCGAGCGCGGATAGAGAGCAGACTGGTGACAACTGAAGAATCACAGCCCTAGCGGCCCGGGACGACGAAGAATCGCCCGGGTCGCTTCGCGTTGTGCGCCTAGTGATCCGCTACTCGTGAATTGGCGGTAATCGCCAACCTCGCCGGGGCACTCATCAGCATTGAAATTGTCATTTCGACCAGCGGGAGAAATCTCAGTCTGACGTTGCTCTGGCGCAAAGCTGAGATTTCTCGCTTCTCTCGAAATGACAGTTTCGTTGCGATTGAGTTGCCTGGCGAGGTGAGAAATGCCCTTCATTTCACGAGTAACAGGGCACTAGCGGCTGCCGAGCAGCGTGTGTAGCCCCTGGGCGAATCGGCCACGCCACCAGACGTAGTCATGGCCGCCGGCGAACTCGTCGTAGTCGACCTCGTAGCCGTGGGCCAGCAGGACATCGAGGAAGTGGCGATTGCTCGCCAGCAGGCTCGGTCCCTGGCCATTGCCAAGCGGCTGGTTCTCCAACAGTCCGGCTTCCAGGTAGAAGCGCAGCGATTGCGGCGCGGAGCGGGCATAGACGTGGGTCAACCATTCCCACTGCGCGCCACTGCCGGCGATGTCGGTCGCGTCGAGGAAGTCCGGACCCCACCAGAAGGACCCTGATTGGGACAACACGTTGCCGAAGACGTCCGGGTGTTGGAGCCCGGCGTAGGCCGCCGCCAGGCCACCGTAGCTGAGCCCTCCGACGACCGTGCGCGCCGGGTCGTGCTGTATCTGGAACCGGTCGGTCATCCAGGGCACAAGCTCGTCGGCGACGAAGCTCGCAAATGGCGCGTGGCAGGGCAGCTCGAGGTTGCGGTCGACATTCCCGATCATCACCGTCGCTGCCGGTGGGGTCGTGCCGGAGGCATAGAGATGGTCGAGCGTCGCCGGAACGTCGAGGACCGTCGTACAGTGATAGCCGTCGAAGAGCACGAGCAGGTGATCCGGTTGTGCCGCGCCTGTCTGCGCGGGTTGGTGGACCCAGATATCGCGTTCGTTGTCGAGCGTGGCGCTGGCGAACCTGTGCTGTGTCAGTGTGCCGGACCGGGCTTCAGGTGGTGGTGCGAACGCTTCGGCGTCCGGCGCAGCGAGGACCGACATCGTGACGTCAATGTCGATTCCGGGACCTGCCGGGCGCTGAAATGAGATCGTCTCCCGGCCGAAGGGATCGGCCCGCCAGGCGGCGATGCGCTCAGAGGCGTCTTCGCCAAGGCTGAACGGCGCGAGCGAGTCGTTGATAGCCAGGCTGTACTGCGTCCGCACACCGGCAACGGCGCGGTAGGTACGAAACCAGATGTCGGTGCCGGGCAGTAATTCGAGTTGTGAGTCAGCTAGATCGCGGCTCCCGAGGGCATGAACACCGGCCACGGTATCTGTCGCGCCGTCGTCTTGCCAGATGAAGGTCACGAGCCAGCTGCCGGCGTCGCCGGTGTCGGCGCGTTCGAAGAGCGGGGCTCCGCTGCGCTCGACCTCGCGCCAGAAGTCTTCGACCGCAGCAGCCCGAGCGTCACTGGTTGCCGTTGCGCTTATCGTTGCCAGGCGCGGGCTCAATGGGCTTGTTAGCTGGTTGTCGACACTCACGACGCGCTCCAATCGGTGATGATTTGACACGCCGGATAATTCCGACTAGCGTCATCGGGATTCAGGCTAGATCGCGGCTCGCACGCGGTCAAGTGGACGATGAGATCAGGTATACCGAAAGGACGCTCTCATGAAAGTAGCCTACGTATTCGCGACGTCAGGCCACACGGCCAGCTACAAGCTGGGTAAGATGATCCTGCCGCAGCTCGAAGCCGGCGATCATGGGGTCGAGGTCGTCGGGATGTTCTTCTTCGACGACAACAACTACATCCTGCGGGCGGGCGACCCGACCGGCGAACGGCTGGCGCAGGTGGCCGCCGACCAGAACATCCTGCTGATGATGTGCGATCAGTGCGCCATCGAACGTGGGTTGGCCGAGGGCGGACCGCGCAACGCGACGCCAACCGGCACCGTCGCCGGCGTCCAGGTCGGCTGCTTCCCGGAGCTCTATGCGGCGTTGTCGGGCAACATGCCCGATCAGGTGATCACGCTCTAGCGCCATCGACTAGACCAAGCTGTACTAAGGGTTGGTCACTACTTGCGGATCGTAGGGGTGGAGTTCATCTCCACCCCTACGATGTCGTCCGCGCCTCCTCTGTGTTGGTGGTCCATCGTTGTGTCATCCCAGGCTATCAAGGAGTGATGTCGGTGAGCACCTGGCAACCGATCATGGTTGCCGGGGCGTCTGCTGCTGCGCCTCGCGCCATGATCTGCTGGTAGTCTGGCTCCGCCACGAGGAGGTCGGTTGCCGCGCCGGCCGTGGCGAGGTTCGCGTAGTCCACCATGATATCGATCAGGCCGGTCTGCTCTCCGGCGATGCTGCGCCGGAAGACGCGGATACCCTGGTCGCTGCCATCGAGCCGGCGTGAGGTGTCGATGTTTTCTGCCAGCCAGCCCATGAAATCGCCCATGCGACCGGGTTTCACTCGGAACGTCCAAACCTGCGATACAGACATATCGACTCCCTCACCGCTACACACCGATGCGCCGTACATCGACGCTCAGCCTTGAGCGTAACGGCGATTGCTGCCACCCAATGGCAACAATCGGTGGGATTGAGGGTTTGGGTCGAAAACGTGTTGGAGGCTGAGCGCTACGTGCCGCAGGCGATGGTAAAGGAGCTCTTGCGGGAGGCGACCGGAATCTCTTCGCCGTTCTGCTCGAGGATCTGGATCGAGACCTGCTCGGTCATGCCGGAGTACTTGCCATCGGGGCCGCCCATCGGCTTGACGAGCTCGACATCGATGCTCGACACCTCAGCCGGGAGCAACACTTCTTCCGGCTCGGTCGCGCCGGCGTCGTCGAAGAACCAGCGGTAGCGGATGATGCCTTCAGCGCCGGTTGTCTGGATGTTGGCGGTGAAGTGCGTCTCGACCGGGCAAGCGCCGGTGATGACCGGTGGCGTGATGCTCAAGACTTCCGATCCAGTGACGGCGAAGTCGCGGTCGAGTAGCCGCGCACTGGGCGCTTGGTTCGCGCTGGCGTCGTTGCGGTCGCGCACGACCTTGACGATTGCGACCGACCCGGCCAGGATCAGCGCCACCATGAAGACGACGGCGAGCCGCCCGGTTACCGTGTCGAGAAATGCAGCGGCGTCGTCGTTGCCGCTCGCGGGTGCGTCGCTCGGGTGCTGCTGTTGTTCGTCCATGAAACCGTACCTCTGGCGCAAGTGGCCGACTGTCGCGCGGTCGGCTTCCAGTGTGCGGTCTCAGTTGACGCGCGGTAAGTCCCTGAAAGTCCCAATTGCGTGGCTCCGGTTGTCCCGCGTGAGAACGCTACTCCAGCGCTGCCTCGCGGGCGAAGAGGTAGGCCAGCGAGCCGATGGCGATGAGGACGCCGACGGCGGCGAGGAGTCCGTCGACGCCAAGCACGCCGAGGAGCAGCCCGTAGATCAGCGGCATGATTGCCTGACCGGTGCTGCCGGCCGAGGCGAACCAGCCCATGAACGCTCCCATGCCGCGCCGCTGGCCGGCTTCGACTGCCGCCGTCGCTGTCCCGGCGACGAGCGCCGCGAGCGTCCCGCCGGCGAGCAACGTCGCGACGACTGCGACTGGTAGCGAGTCAATGAGCCCAAGCAGCGCCAGGGCCACCAGCGAGCCGAGGCCGCCGGTAAGCAGCAGCGGCTTCAACCCGCGTTCGTCGGCGACGTTGCCCCAGAACGGCTGGACAGCGGCGGTCACGAAGCTGGCGATCGCCAGCAGCACGCCGATGAGAATCGGGCTATAGCCACGGTCGTCGCCGAGCAGCGGGAAGAACGAGAGGATGATCAGGCTGGCCGGCGCAGCCAGAAAGTTAAAGGCCAGCAACGCTACCGCGAGACGGTCCGAGCGTATGCGGTCGTTCGCGGGACGGGCGGACCGGGCATCAGCGGTCGTTGCGTTGGATTCCGCGGCCATCAGCTCGCGGTCGGTCAAGCCGACGGCGACCGCCGAGAGGACGCCGGCCGGGCCGAGCAGCATGAAGACGGTCTCTGATCCAAAGAACTCGATGATCAAGCCGCCAAGGACCGGTCCGACGGCGTAGCCGAGCCACTGGGCGACGTTGAAGCGGGCCATCGCTGCCCCGCCCTTCGTGCCGGCGTGGGAGCCGAGCACGGCCATGACCATCGGCAGGACAATCGCCGAGCCAACCCCGTGCAGCAGGCGCGCGGCCACGAGCACGGCGACGCTCCCGGCGGCGGCATAGACAAGGCCAATCGGGATATAGAGCAACGTCCCGAAGAGCAGCAGGGCGCGGTAGCCGTGGCGGTCTGCGAAGCCACCGATGACCGGCTGGAGAATCAGCCGCGTGCCGTAGATCGCGCCAACCACGAGGCCGATTTCGAAGCCGTTTGCGCCGAGGTCGCGGGCATAGGGTGTCAGGACCGGCCAGAGGGTGCTGACGCTGCCGACCATGATGAAGACGACGGCAAGCAGCGGCAGCGTCCGGGCGAAGATCGAGCGTTCGTCTCCGGCTGTCCCGGCTACCATTCGGCGGGATCTGGCGGAGGATCGGTGACATTCTCCGGGAAGAGCCGCTCGACGATCACGACATCGCGCCAGACGCCGTCGAGATAGCTGTGGCTTTCGTAGAGGCCAACCTCCCTGAAGCCGACCGCCTTGCAGAGCGCCAGGCTACCGACGTTCTCCGGGAAGACACGCGAGAGAATCTTCCAGAGCCCGGCGTCGACGCAGGCGGGGATGAAGGCGTCCATCAGTTTCCGGCCGATCTGCCGGCCCTGATAGTCGTCGTGAACGTAGACGGAGAACTCGGCGATGCCGCGGTAACACTCGCGCGGACGGTAATCGCTTGCCGAAACCCAGCCGACGACCGGCGCGTCGTCATCTGTGCCGAGCATCGCGACGAGCGTTGGGTGATGGTTGTCCTTTGCTGCGAGCCAGGCGCGACGTTCTTCGGCGCTACGTTCTTCGGTTTCGTAGGTGGCGTTGCGCCCTCGAATGCCCTGGTTGTAGATCACAGCGATCTCGGCGGCGTCATCGAGCCGTGCCGGGCGGATGACGATCTCACTCACTCCGCTCCCCCTCTCCGGTGCTGTATGAAGCTAGCGAGATCTTAGCCGGTTGGCAAGATGCCGGATGCCGAAGTTGAACTGCTCCTTTGTGCGCGGCGCACAATGTCATCATCAGCTCTACCAAACGGGATACGCGACCAACGCCCGCCGCATGCTACCCTCGGCGCTCTTAACCGCTTGCGCTGTCAGGCGCTTGTGCTACAGTGTCAGAGTAAGAACATATGTTCGCTTCGTAGGCGGTGACTCCGGTGCCCGCAATCCAATGCGATCAACGGCCTCGGAGTCGTTTTCAGCCCGTCAGCTACCGAAAGGAACCCACGATGCCGACCTTCGACGCCATCGGTGTAGTTTCGACTGACATGACCAAGACCCTCGCCTTCTACCGCTTGCTCGGGCTCGAGTTCCTGGACGGTGCGGAGTCCGAGGGCCACGTCGAAGCCGAGCTCGCCGGTGGCTTCCGGCTGATGTTCGACACTGTCGAGGTGGTTCAGAGCTTCAGCGAGTACGAACCGGCAACCGGCGGCCACCGTGTTGGTTTCGCCTTCCGCTGCGCCGCGCCGGCTGAGGTCGATAGCACTTACGCCATGATCACCGACGCCGGCTACGCGTCGAAAGCCGAGCCCTTCGACGCCTTCTGGGGCCAACGCTACGCAACCGTCTTCGACCCCGACGGCAATCCGGTCGATCTCTACGCTGCGTTGGGGTAGTTGCCAGGCCGTTCGTAGAGATCGTCGTGGCTTCGCAATGAAGCCGAGGTGAGCCTGGACACGGTACAGCGCATCCGTCGCCTAGATGAGTTCCGAATCTCGGCGTGTTGGATTGCACGCATGCGAAACGCCGACAGTAAGACTGTCTTGACAGTGCAACGATGGCGTATGGAACTGTAGGGGGTGGAGTTCATCTCCACTCCTCATGCATCAAGTGAGGTGTCGGGCAATCAGATTGCACCCGTTCTCTCCGCCGCACGCCGCCAAGCACCGTCGTTTGCCGACGCCCCGCTCCGCACCTGGCATCCCGAGGAAGGCTCTGCGCCTGAGGGATCTCCGACCGCCAGCGCCGCGCTCCGACGAGGCCCGTAACGGTCGCCGGAGCGCGGTCGATCACCGTCTCCTGCACCGGCGGGTGGCACGCGCGCAACAAGATCCCTCGGGCGCAAAGCCTTCCGCGGGATGACCATGTTGTTGCTGTCGCGTCTGCTGCATGGCACTGGGTGTCGCCAGATCTCGGGCGCACGGTAAGCGAACGGCTTAACGTGATGCATGAAGGGTGGAGTTCATCTCCGCCCACGTACGAATGCAAGCCCCGAGCCGGGTGGATATGAACTCCGCCCCTCCGATGCGCGCCGATGAGTCCCCAACCGCGGGCCTATCGGGCGTTGATGCAAGTAGCGACACACGCATGATGCCGGCAGATTCCTTTAGGCGCTGCGGCCAAAGCTGGCGATCTCATCTCGAAACTGTAAGAACTCAGCGCCGCTCCTGTCCTAGTAACAGGCCGGCCAGGACGCCGGGGATGATCCCCGCGCCCGGCCGAGGACACGTTACTCAACGGAGAGGAGCGCGTGATGACGCGCGTACAGTTTGCATTCAACCGAGATCGAGGTGGCGGGGTCTCCCCGCGGCCGGATCTCTTCGTCGGCAGTCCGCGCCGCCTCGTGGCGATTTTCGGCCTGACCTTCGTGCTGGTCTTCGTTGCCCTGCTGCAAGCATCGGCGGCGGAACCGGCCAATCCGCATTTCAAGAAGACCTGGGCGCGAACCGATCAGCCGGTCGCAATCGGCACCGAGGATCGCACCTGGCTCTGGGGGCCCGATGGCTTCACCGGTTCGATGTCCGAGGAGTACGCGGAAGCGCCCGGCGGCATGCGCACGGTGCAGTACTTTGACAAGAGCCGCATGGAGATCACCAATCCGGCCGGCGACCAGGATTCGCCCTGGTATGTCACCAACGGTCTGCTTGTCGTCGAGCTGATCACCGGAAACCTGCAGCTCGGCGACAACATGTTCGAGCAGCACGATCCCGCAACCGGCAATGTCGCCGGCGACGCGGACGATCCGACCGGCCCAACCTACGAGACGATTGCCATGCTGACCGGTGAGCCCGCGCTCCCGAGCGGCTCGACAATCACCCAGCGTGTCAACCAGGCCGGCGTCATCAGTGATGACCCAGCGCTAGCGGCTGCCGGCGTCTCGGCTGCCCACCACGTCGTCGTGCCGGGTATCGACCACCAGGTTGCCTCGCCATTCTGGGCATTCATGAACTCTTCGGGCACCATCTATGCCTTCGATGAGTACGGCTACGCCCCGCTCTTTGAGGACCCCTTCTATGCGACCGGCCTGCCGATCACCGAGGCTTACTGGGCCAATGTGAAGGTTGCCGGTACCTACAAGGATGTCCTACTCCAGTGCTTCGAGCGTCGCTGCCTGACCTTCACTCCGGACAACCCATCCGGTTGGCAGGTCGAGGCTGGCAACGTCGGCCAGCATTACTACGACTGGCGCTATGTCCAGATCCCGGCCGAGGGTGGCACGGCCACTCCGGAGCCGACGAGCACCGCGACGGCGACATCGACGGAAGAACCAACTGTCGAACCGTCCGCGACGGTGACTGCCGAGCCGACGGTTGAACCGACAGTCGAGCCGACCGTCACGCCGACACCGGAACCCGCGCTGAACTACAGCTACGACGACCAGTGGGGCGAGGCGATCGACACGACGAGCACCTTCGACAATCCGAACGGCATCGCGATTAGCGCGACCGGCGAGCTCTTCATCACCGAGACCGGCACGGACCGCGTCCAGAAGTACACGACCGGCGGCGAGTTCATGACCCGCTGGGGCAGCGTTGGCAATAGCAATAGCGAGTTCACTGATCCCTCAGGTGTCGCGGTCGATGCCAACGGTTACGTCTACGTCGTTGACACCGCCAACAACCGCGTCCAGAAGTTCGACTCCCACGGCGCGTACCAGACGCAGTGGGGCTCCGCCGGGGCCGCGCTCGGCCAATTCAATGCCCCCTATGGCATCGCCATTGATAGCAACGGCCGTGTCCTGGTCGCCGACGCGGGCAATAACCGCGTGCAAATCTTCAACGCGAACGGCACGCCGCTGGATGAGTTTGGCTCAGGCGGGGTAGGCAATGGCCAGTTCAACTGGCCCTACGGCATCGCCGTCGACGGCGGCGACAACATCTATGTCACTGAAGTCTTCAACAACCGCGTCCAGAAGTTCGACAGCACCGGAACCTACCTGACCAAGTGGGGCATGAACGGAACTGGCGACGGGGAGTTTGTCTTCCCGGCCGGCATCGCCATCGACAGCGCCGGGCACGTCTTCGTCGTCGACAATGGCAACGAGCGCGTTCAGGAGTTCGACCACACCGGCACGTTCCTGGCTACCTGGGGCACTGTCGGCACGAACGATGGCGAGCTCCAGAACCCGACGATGATTGCCGTCGACAACGCCGACAATCTCTATGTCATCGACTACGGCAACGACCGGTTGCAGAAGTTCGCGAACGATGGGACCTATCTCGATCAGTTCCAGGACGACCGGCGCGGCCGTCTCGGACCGTTCACCCTCGGGATGGCGCTCGACGCGAGCGGCAACAGCTACGTGACGGATGTCTTCCACGATCGTATCCAGAAGTTCGATCCGAGCGGCAACTGGCTTGCTGATATCGGTGAGCAGGGCTCCGGGGTCGGTCAACTGGATGCGCCGGTCGCGGTTGTTGCCAGCCCGGACGGGCACATCTATGTCGCCGACACCGGCAACAGCAAGGTGCTCAAGTACACCCAGGCCGGAAGCTTCGTGACCGAGTGGGGCAACTTCGGTACGGGCAACGGCCAGTTCGATGGCCCGTGGGCCGTCGCTGTCGATAGCAGCGGCAACATCTACGTCGTCGACAACGGTAATGACCGCGTCCAGAAGTTCGCCAGCGATGGCACGTACATGAACCAGTGGGGCATCAACGGCAACGGCAATGGCGAGTTCGACGCTCCATCCGGTATCGCGGTCCATGGCGACACCGTCTACGTTGTCGACAGCGACAACTACCGTGTCCAGTACTTCGATCTTGATGGCAACTACCTCGGCCAGTGGGGCAGTGTCGGGACCGGCAACGGGCAGTTCGATGGCCCGGTTGGCATCGATGTCGATGACGACGGTTATGTCTATGTCGTCGACGTCGACAACGACCGCGTCCAGAAGTTCACGCCGGACGGCGGCTACCTCGCGCAGTTTGGCATCGCCGGGAGCGGCAACGGCCAGTTCATCTCGCCCTACCGGGTCGAGGTCGACGCCGCCGGGGCTGTCTACGTCCTGGATGTTGCTAACTTCCGGGTGCAGAAGTTCGTGCCCGTGCCCTAGCGTGTGAGGGCACTGCGATCAACGGCTGCCGGTCCCGTATGAGCGGGACCGGCAGATCACAACGGAAGCAGGGAACAAATCGAATCGAACCGACGTCTATCTATCAGAGGGTGACCCCCAACACCCTTGATCTTTCCCCTTCTGACCGCCGGCCTCCCCCACACCAACAGGGCCGGCGGTCGCCCTTTTCCGCGCCTGCTGTGTGCGAGCGTCTAGAATCAACCAGTAGCAGCAGCGCATACATGAACGGGCGGACCAACCATGACCGCGACACCAACGCTCAATGAGATTGGCGCACTTTCACCCGCGCAGGCCCGCGCGGCGATTCGCGCCGGGCACTGGGCCCAGCAGACGGCCGGCATGGCTACAGGTTATGTCCAAGCGAATCTGGCGATTCTCCCGGAGAGCGACGCCGGGGATTTCCTGGAGTTCTGCCGGCAGAACCCGAAACCCTGTCCACTGCTCGATGTCACCGAGGCCGGCTCGCCGACGCCCTTGAAGACCGCGCCGGGCGCTGATTTGCGCACGGACCTGCCGGGTTACCGGGTCTTCGAGGTGGGTGAGTTCGTCGCCGAGCCGGCGGACATCAGCGACTGGTGGCGGGATGATCTCGTCGCCTTTCTCCTGGGCTGCTCGTTCACCTTCGAGCCGGCGCTGATTGCGGCTGGTGTGCCGGTGCGGAGCATCGACGCGAACACCGTCGTCCCGATGTACCGCACGAATCGTCTGTGCGCGCCGGTTGGCCGCTTCCAGGGGCCGATGGTCGTCTCGATGCGTCCCGTGCCCGCCGAGCTTGTCGACCTCGCGACCGAGATCACCGGGCTCTACCCCGATGTCCACGGCGCGCCGGTTCATTCCGGCGATCCCGCCGCGCTGGGCATCGACGATCTCGACGCGCCCCACTGGGGCGATCCGCCACAGTCACAGCCTGGCGACGTGCCGGTGTTCTGGGCCTGCGGTGTCACACCCCAGGCCGTCGCCCTGGCGAGCAAGCCGGAGCTGATGATCACCCACGCCCCCGGCCACATGTTCATCACAGATGTCCGCATCGAGGACCTGGAGCAACGCGGTTGACACGACGGGCGTCGGCAATCGCCTCGAATTTGGTTTGTCAGAGCATTCGCACGTGGTACCATAAGCGGTACTATGAAGATAGCTGAGATGTTGTATTGAGTCGTGATACGAAACTCGTCGACCGAATTCGGGCGCGGCCGTCTGAAGCGACCTTTCGAGATGTCGAGCGTCTCTTGGAGATGTTCGGATGGGAGCGGACTCGCCAACGCGGTAGCCACGTCGTGTTTAGCAAGGCTGGAGAAGGAATAATCACCGGTCCATTAGTCGGCGGCCGCAAAGTGAAACGCCGCTATCTCGACTTGATTTGCGAGCGGCTGGGATTGGATGAGTAGCATGAGGTCACGGGTGAGAGAATCAGGCATAGAACTGACTGACCTACTCGAGCGCGACTATCCGTTCGTCGTCACAGTGGACGAGGATGATGGCGGCTACGTCATTGAATTCCCGGATCTTCCGGGATGTATGACGCAGGCGGAGTCACTCGACGAGCTCGGCGCAATGGCAGCAGAGGCAAAGGCACTCTGGCTCGAAACGGCGCTCGAGAGCGGTTGGGATATTCCGCTTCCGAGTTTTCCCGAAACCTACAGTGGCCGCTTCAACGTGCGCTTGCCGAAGTCACTACATCGTCGTCTGGTCGAGTCCGCGGCGCTTGATGGCGTGAGCTTGAATCAGCAAGTCGTGAGCATGCTCTCGGAAGCAATCGTGCGCCGCAGCTTCGAACCGCGAGTCAGCGCCACGGACACTCAGGCGACGAACGCTACGCCCGATGACGCGCGCGCCGCGTTTCTCGCAAGCCCTCGATCCATCTTCAAGGACACCGACTAGTGGTCTGTGACACATGATTTAATCTATGATCTGGCGCATCCCGGGTGACTCAACACGCATCAACCTTGTCATTTCGACCAGCGGGAGAAATCTCAGTCTGACGTCGCTCTGGCGCAAAACTGAGATTTCTCGCTCCTCTCGAAATGACAGTTTCGTTACGGTTGAGTTGCCTGGTGAGGTTGGATAATCCCTTCACTTCATGAGTAACAGAGCACTAGCTACTCGACAACCGTAAAGACGATCGACTTCTGCCCCTCGTAGGGGCCGAGGAGCGGCGTGTCGAAGCTGAACTGGTTGCCGAGCGTGCCGTTCAGCGTTTCGAGACCGATCGTCGCCGAGCCGCCGTAGTCATAGCGCTCGTCATCGAAGTAGACGTTCAGGTACTGGAAGACGATCTGGTCCGTGCCCTCTTCCAGGATGACCTGGAACGTCACCGCGCCGATCTCCCTGAAGCGGGCTGTGTCGATCCAGGTCGCGACGAAGCGGCGGTTGGGCGCTTCGCCGACGGTCTTCACCCAGACGCCCTGGCCGTTGTCCGGATCGAGGTCGTCCCAGAGGACGGCGATCATCCCGTTCGGGTCGCTCGGCGTCGGGATCGGCATGTTGCGGAGCGAGCGCGCTTCGCTGTCGCCGAAGACGAGGTAGCCATTCGTGCCGACCTGGACCTCGCCGAAAGCGTCGCCGTAGAACTCGAACGTGAAGGGCAGCGGGACGGTGACGGCCGCGTCGTCACCGGCGAACTCCAGCCGCGTCGCGGCCTCCTGGCCGTCGATCCAGGCGAATAGCCCGTCGGATATCTCGTAGTCCGGCAGGACGTCGATGGTGAATTCGCTGGAGACCGCCTGGGCGGGCTCGCCGCTATCGGTAGCCTCGGCGGTGAATGTGTAGAGGCCCGTCTGCGCCGGCGCGCCGGTGATCATGCCGGTGGCAGGATCAAGCGTTAGCCCCGGCGGGAACTCGCCGCCGGTCACGTTCCAGCTGAAGGGCGGGCTGCCGCCGGCTGCCGAGAGCAGGCTGAAGTAGGGCTCGCCGAACTGGGCATCCGCCAATGTCTCAGCGGTGTTGATCTGCGGTAACTCTGCGCCGCCGCTGGTGTAGCGGATGGCCGTCTCGCCGACGTATTGCGCGGGGATCTGGTCATCGACCGAGAATTCGAGGCCGATGGTCCCGTCGCCGTTCTCGATGCCGATCGTGGCCGACGCGCCAAGGTCGTAGCTCTCGTCGTTGAAGTTCAGGTTCTCATACTGCATGACGATATCGTTCGTGCCCTCCTCGAAGATCACCTGGAATGTGCCCTCGAAGTGCTCCTTGAAGCGCGGCACGCCGACCCAGGCGACGACGACCTTGCGGTTGGGCGCTTCGCCGACGGTGTCCATCCAGATGCTGCCGCCATCTTGAGGGCTGAGGTCGTCCCAGAAGACGGCGACCGTGCCGTTGGGATCGCGCGGGTTGGGCAGGTCAGTATTGATGAAGCTCGTCGCGCGCTCGTCGGTGAAGGCGACGTAGCCGTTGCTGCTGATCTGGAACTGGTCGTAGTCCGTCCCGAAGTAGTTGAAGGTGAAGGGCAGGTCTCTGGTGAAGGCCTGATCGTCACGGGTGAAGGGCAGCTGTTCGCCGCCGGTCGGGTCGATCCAGCCATAGGCATCATCGAGCCACTCGTAGCCGGAGGCCACGTCGATCTCATAGAACTGCTGGACCGCCGCGCCGTTGGCGTCGGTGAGCTGGACGGTGAATGGGAAGCTGCCCGTCTCGTAGGCTGTGCCGGCGACGTAGCCGGTCGCTGCGTCGAGGCCGATGCCGCCTGGCAGGCTACCGTCCACAAGCGACCACGTATACGGCAACGCGCCGCCGTCGGCCGCTAGCTGCTGGGCATAGGGTTTGCCGACTGCCGCGTTGTCCAATGCGCGGGTCAGGATCTCCGGCTGCGCGGGATCGCGGAGTGACAGGCGGAGCGCCTGGGTGCCCTCGTAGGGGCGCAAAGCATCTTCGTTGTAGGAGAACTGCCGGCCGACCGTGCCGCTGAAGTGCTCGACGCCGATGGTGGCACGGATGCCATAGTCGATGTTCGAGAGGTTGAAGTCGGCGTCGAGATATTGGAAGACGATGTGGTTCGATGTCTCCTCCAGGATGATCTGGAAGGTGATGCCATCGAAGGGGCCGCTGCTTGATGACGTTCCGCTCGATTGAATCGAGTTCGGGATGTCGATCCAGGAGACGACGAACTGGCGGTTCGGCGCTGCACCGACGGTGTCGTACCAGATCTCCCCGCCATCCTCGAGATCGAGGTTGTCCCAGAAGGCCGCGATGAAGCCATTGGGCGCGAGGACATCCGGGATCTCCGCGTTCAACGGGGTCGTGACGTTCGTGCCCCCGAAGCCAAGCAGCCCATTCTCGCCGACAACCAGCTCATCGAAAGCGCGGTTGTAGAAGGTAAACGAGAATGGCAGCGCCGCTGGAACCTGGAAGTCCCGCTCACCATCGAAGGTGATTTGCGTGCCGCCGGTGGCGTCGATCCAATCGAAGGTGTCATTCTGGAAGCGGTAGTTGAGGACCGATTCTCCCGCGACCGCATGCGTGTCGACGAGGTCGCCAAGCCGTGCTTCCGCAGTGATAACGATCTGGCCGGCGTCGGTTGGGACCATCGTGCCGGTGTAGAGCCCGCCGCCCTGGGCGGTGAGCTCGAAGGCTTCGCCGCCGGCGCTGGCACTGACGACGACGCCATCCGGGCTGGCGCAGTTCGAGGCCAGTACCCGCACTTCCACCGGCTCGCCCGGCACGGCGGCGAAGCCCGGCACCGGCCGGTCGACCCAGACCTGCGGTTCGTTGCTACAGGTGACGGCGTTGGCCGCGTTCAGCCGCGCGCCGGAGCTGACCAGACCCTCAAGCGACTCTTTCGGGTCCGCCGCGTTCAGGATCAGGTTCTTGATCCCGAGCGGCGTGGCGTCCGGGAACTGGGCTTGGATCAGCGCCGCGACGCCGGCAACATGTGGCGCGGCCATCGAGGTGCCGGAAGCGTGCCGGTAGGGCAGCGTCAGATCGTCCCGGTACCAGGGCGCGTAGATGTCCTCGCCCGGCGCGCCGAGATCGACCGTCTTGAGGCCGTAGTTGGAGAAGTCTGATAGCTCATCGCGGTTGTTCGTCGCACCGACCGAGATGAGGTTGTTCAGGTCCAAGGCCGAGGGGAAGTGGCCGATCAGATCGGTGTCGAAGCCGTCGTTGCCGCCGGCCGCGACAAAGAGCGTCCCCTGCTGGCCGGCGTACTCGATGGCGTCCCGCAGCGCGATCGCCGGGGCGATGCCGCCCCAGGAGGCGTTGATGACGTCCGCGCCGTGGTTGGCGGCGTAGATGACCGCCGCGGCCGTCGCGCCGGTTGCTCCGCCCCCGCCCGCGCCGAAGGACTTCAGGGCCATGATTGTCGTGTCGTAGGCGATGCCGGCGACGCCCTCGCCATTGTTGGCACGCGCGCCGAGGATGCCGGCGACGTGCGAGCCATGGCCGTTGTCGTCGCGCGGGTCGCTATCGAGGTTCACGTAGTCCCAGCCGCGCCAGTCGTCGATGTAGCCGTTGTTGTCGTTGTCGAGGCCGTCGGTCGAGCATCCGGGACACATCTCGCCGGGATTCGTCCACATCGCCGGGTTGCTGCGGCTGTTCCCGCCAAATTCGGGATGGTTGAAATTCACGCCGCTGTCGATCACGGCGACGATGACGCCGGGGTCGCCAGTCGTGATCTCCCAGGCTTCGGGCGCGTCGATGTCGGCGTCCGGGATGCCGGGGTTGCCTTCGACGACCTGGCCGGTGTTGTCCAGGCTCCACTGCAACGGGTACTGTGGATCCTCCGGCACGCTGTCAATTGAGAGCAGGTAGTTGGGCTCGGCGTAGAGAATGCGCGGATCGAGACTGAGCTCCGCCAGGACGAATTCGAGGTTGTCCGGATCGGTTTCGAGAATCTTGGCGTCAATCTCGTCGAGCGACTGGAGCTCGGTCAGGTTGCCGGTGGCGAGCGCCTCCTTGCGGGCTTCCTCGTCCACATCTTCGGCGAAGCGCACGATTAGCTCGCCGGGTACGTGCGGGATCGAGAGCGAGGCGGCGACCGCCGGGGATGGCGCGGGCGCTTGAAACCGGCCCGGCGATATCGGCAGCGACGCAGCGAGCAACGCCGTGCAGAGGGCAATCGACACCGTGAGCGAGCGGCCGGCCAGTCTGATCTTCATATCAGGCAATCTTTTCCTCATGAGAACCCGACGGGTATATTCAGTCAACGTAGAAGCGCCTGCGACTGGATGTCAATAGGCAATGCTCATTTAAGGTGAGACCCCGCCCGGATTGCTCCAGGCGGGGTCGGGTTGTGGGGAAAGGGTCGTCGGTCTATCAGGCGGCGGCGTTTCCGAGCTGGCGCTCGTCGCGCAACTCCTGGAGCGAGCCGATCAGGGCGCTGGCCTCGCTCTTGAGCAGGTCGCCGACGCTATGCCCGAAGCGCGCGTGCACGATCTCATCAAGCTCGTCGTTCGGGAGACCGGCCTCACGCGCCAGCGAGAAGAGGTACTTCTGCTGGTTGGCCGTCATCGGGTCGGTCGATGGCAGCGCCGGCTGCTGGCTGCCGCTCGAGCGCGCCGGTGTCGCCTCGACCGGCGCGTCGGAGATGATCTCGTCGAAGTCCTCGCAGAACTGGGTGCCGTAGCCGAGCAGGGCGAGCGCGCGGCCAATGGCGCGAGTCTCTGCCTTCTCCAGCCAGTCACTCCAGTCGTCCTCGCCGCACTGGCCGAAGCCGGTCGCCGAGACACCGTTCTCAAGCGTTACCGTGGCTTGCAACACCGCCGGCGAGACGCCGGGATCGGAGAGCAAGCGGGTAGCAATCGAGCCGTTGGGATGCTCGGTGCGGAACCAGACAATGCGCCATTTGACGTCGAGGTAGTCGACGCGCACCGTCTTGTAGCTGCCGTCGAGCTGCCGCTGGCGGCGCTCGAAGACACGCATGTGCTCGTTCGGATTGAACTGCTTGGTGGCCTGTCCGTTCGTCTTGCCGCTCATCGCTTGAAACTCCTTTACGTTACGATCACTTACCAGAGCGACTGGCGTTCTGCCCTCGCAGAACAGATGTTCTAATTGTACAGCAACTGTGACTGAAATGCACGTCTCGTAGAGGGCAATTTCAAGATTCGCGGGGCGCTCAGACGTATCGCGCCTGTATCCACGGGAGTCGAGTATTGTGCGATAAACATCGAGAAAAGCGTGGTTTGGCCGAGCTCGTCCGGAGCCTTCTGGAGATCGAAGCCGGCGAGGATGCCATGATCTGCCATGACGGCGGATTTCACTATGCTGGTGACTTCATGTCACTAGAGCCGGACCTGATCGAGCCGGCCGCGCTCATCTCCCCGGACGAACGCCGCCGGCTGCTGGATCATGGCTACATCGAGATTGTCCCGGACGGCGTTCGCGTAACCGACGCTGGACGCAAGTTCGCGTTCGCGGAGGATGGCGGGGCATAACGGGCGCAGTAATCGTCCTGGTCGGTATGGCCGATGACCCGGTGGCCAATCTCGTAGGGCCGGGGCTCGTCCCCGGCCGGTCAACGAGACTCTATCCAAACGCGGCCGGGGACGAGCCCCGGCCCTACCGCAATCCTGGAAATGTGCGGTGTTTGCAGTGACCGGAGAGCGCCTATTCCTCTGTCCCCGAGATCAACGCTTCGAGCGCGGCGACGCTTGTCTCTAGCCGTTCGAGATGGTCGCTGCGGACCGT
Organism: Chloroflexia bacterium; assembly: GCA_030431755.1. Taxonomy (GTDB): domain Bacteria; phylum Chloroflexota; class Chloroflexia; order Thermomicrobiales; family CFX8; genus JAUIIK01. The sequence continues at coordinate 6,532 of JAUIIK010000014.1, read as the reverse complement.
GATGTGGCCGAGCTTGCGTCCGGGCCGAGGAGCTTTGCTGTAGAGGTGTAGATGGCTGGCATCGACCTTCAGCATGTCGGCCGGGTCCGGTGTCGTGCCGATCAGGTTGAGCATCGTCGCCTGTCCGCGGAGCCCTGTCGAGCCGAGCGGCTGGCCGGTGACGGCGCGGATGTGGTTCTCGAACTGGCTTGTCTCAGCGCCTTCAATCGACCAGTGGCCGGAGTTATGCACGCGCGGCGCCATCTCGTTGGCCATCAGTAGCCCGTCAACCTCGAACAGCTCGACCGCCAGCGTGCCAGCGTAGTCGAGGGCCGTCTGGATGCGGTGGGCGTAGCCTTCGGCGGCGCGTTGCTGACGCTCGGAAACGTCCGGCGCGGGCGCGACGGTGCGGCTCAGGATGCCGTCGACGTGAGTGTTCTCTACTAAGGGGTAGTAGCGGAAGTCGCCGCCAGTAGAGCGCGTCGCGACAATCGACAGCTCCCGGTCGAAGCGCACGAACTGTTCGAGGATCAGCGCCTTGTCGCCGAGATCGCTCCAGGCGGCGTCGAGGTCTGACGGCTCCCGGAGCACACGCTGGCCCTTGCCGTCATACCCCTCTCGGCGCGTCTTAAGGACTGCTGGCAGCCAGAGCGCCTCAACAGCTGCGTCGAGGTCGGCGCGGGAGTCGACGTCCCGGAACTGCGCCGTCGGGATGTTGAGGGTGCGGAAGTAGCGCTTCTCGACGAGCCGATCTTGAGCCGCTTCCAATGCAGCGGGATTCGGGTGGACCGGCGCGTACTGCTCCAGCAGACGGGCGGCTTCCACCGGCACGTTCTCGAACTCGTAGGTAATGACGTCGAGGCCGTCGGCGAAGCGCTTGAGCGCCTCCTCCTCGTCGTAGGAGCCGTTGACGAGTTCGCCAACCTCGCCTGCGCCCGCTTCGGGCGAGGGGTCGAAGAAGCGAAAGGTGTGGCCCAGCGGATAACCGGCCAGGGCCAGCATGCGGCCGAGCTGGCCGCCACCGAGGATGCCGACTCTCATGTCGACTCCAGTGGAATTGAAGGATCGGGGTCGTCCAGCACGGTCTGGGTCCGATGCTCGCGGAAGCGGCGGAGTGCTTCGCGGATTTCGGGATGTTGCGCGCCAAGCATCGCGGCGGCCAGGAGGGCCGCGTTCGTCGCGCCTGCGTTGCCGATAGCCAGTGTACCGACGGGAATGCCGGCCGGCATCTGGGCGATGGAGAGCAGTGAATCGAGTCCGCTCAATGCCCGCGACTGCACCGGCACGCCGAGCACCGGCAGGACCGTTTTGGCAGCCGTCATGCCCGGCAGGTGTGCCGCGCCACCCGCGCCGGCGATGATGATCTCCAGCCCGCGCTCCTCAGCTGTTTCGGCGTATTCGAACATGAGGTCTGGTGTTCGGTGGGCGGAGACGACACGCACTTCGTAGGGCACGTCGAGATCGTCGAGCGTCTCCGTCACATGCGACATCGTCTCCCAGTCGGAGCGCGATCCCATGATCACGCCGACGAGTGGTTGTTGCTCCATGCCCTCCCCCGCTCTCGCAACCGTCCATTATCCGGAGTTGAGCATAGCCGAATTGTGGCGGTGGCGGGTTAGAGGACGAGCACCGGCGGCTCGGCGAAGCTCCAGTTGCGCAGCTCCAGCTGCTCCCGCTCGCGAGCAGTCAGCGCGATGATCGTGTCCGGCGTTCCCCGGAGTCCGACAATCTCGAACTGCACGCCGGTCGCGGCGATCAACGGGTTGATCACGGCGCGCACTCCAGCGGTATCCAGCATAGTGTCGTGGCTGGTGAGGTGGATGAATAGCTGTTCGCTGCCGGCGTGCTTGAAGGTCACATAGATCGACTCGCCCTCCGCGCCCCAGGACTCCTGGACGTCGGTTGGCTGGAACGCGCCACGCGATATCGCCGCCCAGCTCTCGATCATCCGCGCATACGGGCGCTGGCCGGGCTGCACCTGGTCCAGATCCTGCCACCAGACACGCTCGCGGTCCTCGGCCAAGGTCAGCAGATCGCGCTCCGGTTGCTTCAGGAGCCCTATCGAGTACCGCTGTGCGAGATCGACCCAGCCCGAGGCGCGGCCGGGGATGACGCTGTTGAAGCTGCGTCGTTCGAGCGATTCCGTGATTGCCAGATGGACCATGCTGGATAGCGTCCGGTCGTCGACATCGGCGCGGTTGGCGAAGAACCCGAGGTCGCGGAGGTCGCGGACGGTGTCGTCGAGGCGGTTCGGTAGCTGTTTCTCGATCCAGCTCGGCATCCGTAGGTCGGTGTTGGGTTCCGGTTGCAGGGCTGTCAGGACCCGGTTGGTGAGCCCCTGGATCACGAAGTAGAAGAGCGTCCCGGCGATGGCGAAGCCGATGATGCCGGAGATGACGAACCGGCCATCCATGAATTCTAGCCAGTCCACCGCACGCCCTTTCGGAGATCTCGCGTAAACCCGTTACAGAGCCGGATAGCCCTGGTCGGCGCCAATCACCATTGAGCCTGTCGGCTGCGGGGCTGCGCGTCTATCCCCCGTCCGTCACATCCGTAGCTGTGGTCGCAGCGCGCAGCCGGGGCAGGACGTCCGCGCCAATCTCTCGGACGACCTCATCCTGGCCAGCTTCCGGAGGGGGCGCTTCGAGCAGGAGCTCAGAGACGCCGGCCTCGATGTAGCGCTCGGCGATCTCCTGGAAGTTGGTGGCCGCGGCGAAGGGATCGAGGCCCAGAATCTCGCCGAAACCGTAATAGGACCAGCGAATCTCCGCCGGGTCGCGCCCGATCTTTTCGCACTCTGCGTTCAATCGCGCGCCCCGTTCCCGGAACTCGTCGGGCGTCAGCATCGCGTTCCAGACATCGGCGTAGCGGGCGATCAAGCGCAACATGCGGTTGCCGCGCCCGGCGACGACGACCGGCATCGCTCCGTTGACCGGTTTTGGCTCGAAAGGCGCGTCGGTGATCTGGACATATTCGCCGCGAAATGTGGTTCGTTCGTGGCGCATCAGCCCGTTGATGGCCGCCAGCGACTCGGCCAGCCGGTCGACCTTCTCGCCGGGCGTGCCGAAGGGGAAACCGTAGGCGGTGTGCTCAAGCTCCATCCAGCCCGCGCCCATCCCGAGCGCGGCCCGGCCGCCGCTGATGTGATCGACGGTGACCGCCATCTTCGCCGTGATGACGGGGTGGCGCAGCAGGTTATCGGTGACGAGCATCCCGAGCTGAACGCGGTCGGTCAGCGTGGCCGCGGCGCTCAGGAGCGACCAGCCTTCGAGGTATGGATCGCTGTCGCCGCTCTCTGGCTCATCCCAGGGAACGGGTTTGCGCGAGCGTGTGCCGGGGTCAGTCCACCAGGGCAGCAGGTGGTCGGCGAGCCAGATGCTGTCATAGCTGGCCTCCTCGATAAGCCTCCAGCGGCCAGGCAAATGCTCCCATCCGATGAACTGATCGGTGCTGAACCCAGCTCTGAATTGCTGTTTCACGCGCTATGTCCGCTCGCGACTCGCTGATACGATGGTGCGATTGTAGAACGGATGTATTTCGCGCCTGCGCTGTCCACGCGCCTCGTGGACAGTTCGCGACCCTGCCGGCGCACCGCGATTGGAGCCAGCACGTGGACCTGGAATTCACCGAATCTGTCGAGCTTGTCGGCAAAGCTGTCGACTTGGCCGGGGTCGTTGTGATCGTCCTCGGTGTCTTGATCTCGACCGGGCTCTTTCTCGACCACCTGCGGCGCACGCGCGAGTACGGCGTCGCCTACGTGAACTTTCGCCGGCACCTGGGGCGAGGGTTGCTGCTGGGCCTGGAGCTGCTGGTCGCCGGCGACATCATCCGGACGATTGCGGTGACGCCGACACTCGAAAGTGTCGGCGTCCTCGCTGTCATCGTGCTGATCCGGACCTTCTTGAGCATCACCCTCGAGCTGGAGATCAGCGGGCGCTTCCCCTGGCAGAGCGAGAGCAGCTGACACGGGAAGCACATGGGCTTCCGGCGCCGTTCAGTCGCTGACCGGGCTTGTGTCGGCGCGCTGCCGGCGCAAGACTGCTGCCGACGGTTGGATGTTCTTGTTGAAGCAGAACATGTTGGTCGGGTCGTAGCGATCCTTGACCTCGACGAGGCGCTCGTAGATCTCCGCCGGGTAGGACTGGCGCACGCGCTCGTCGCCCTCATCCTCGGTCTGGAAATTGATGTAGCTTGAGCCGCCGGAATAAGGATGCACCGCATCGAACATCGCCCGTGCCCAGCCGATGTGCTCCTCCGATCCGGCGTCGCCGTCCCACGCTGACTGCATGTTGAAGACGAACTCCGTGTTCCGGAAACCAACGGCAGTGGAATCAAGTGGCCGCGCCTGCCCCGCGCCGCCGAGATGCATGATGAGCGACGACGAGAGCGGCGAGGTGATCTGGGCCCAGTGATCGACGGCAACGTCGATCAGCTCATCGTCGATGCGGTCGAAGAAGTCCGACTTCCAGTAATAGTTCCGCCCGTACGGCTGGCCGGCGTCGAGGAACTTCTGGTGTTCCATGAACTGCTGCGGGCGGATCAGGTCGACGATCGGTTCGGCATCGAAGTTGCGGATCTGGTCGACGTAGCGCATGGCGTCGTCCAGTGGCCCCGCGTAGTTCATCGCGATCCCGACGATCAGTTTGCCGTGCTGCTCCTCGGGAATGAACGGTGCTGCCGGCGCGGTTCGGACGGCGAACAGGCAGGCGAGCTCGTTGGGCGCGTTACCGGTGATCTCACGAAAGTGGCGGAGCAGATCGACGGCCCGCTCAAAAGAGTAGAAGACGATACCTGCCATGACCGTCGGGCCGAGCGGCTTGGCGTCGAACTCGTAGCCGGTAACGACACCGAAGTTTCCGCCACCGCCACAGAGCGCCCAGAAGAGATCCGGGTGACTCTCTGCCGTGACGTTCAGGAACTGGCCGTCGGGCGTAACGAGCTCGACCGAGCGCAGCAGGTCGACGGTGTAGCCCCACTTGCGGGTTAGCCAGCCAAAACCGCCGCCGAGCGTGAAGCCGGAGACCCCGGTCGTCGAGACGATCCCGCCAGGCACGACCAAACCGTGCAGCTGGGTTTCGCGGTCGACATCGGCCCAGGTTGTGCCGGGCTGCACCCAGACACGGCGCGCTTCGGGGTCGACACGGATGCCCTGCATCTCGATCAAGTCGATCATCAGCCCGCCGTCGGCGACGGCAGTCCCGGCGATGTTGTGTCCCGCTCCCCGTATCGAAAAGAGCAGCTCGTGCTCGCGCGCGAAGTTCACCGCTGCGACGACATCGGACGCTCCCAGGCAGCGCGCGATAAGCGCCGGCTTGCGGTCGATCATGCCATTCCAGATGCGGCGGGCTGCGTCATAGCCGGGAGCGTCCTCGGTGAGCAGTCTGCCCCGAAGCGTTGCGGTCAACGTAGCAAGCGTGTCGGCGGAGATATCGGTCCTGCGGCCGTCTCTGGTCTGGATCCGTAGTGTGTTCATATGTGTCACCCCATCCGTTGGTGATGTGCGTGTTGCGCTGCTCCGTTGCAACGCCGATATCAGGCTATGGTTCGGATAAGATGGACTCAAGTTCGATTTCTGTACCGCTACTCGGGTCGATCTTGCGTGAAACAGCCCGGATGAGCTCGCTACAGCGCCGATTCTCGCGGTAACGGCCGGATTCCGCACACTTAGGCTGGTACAGATTCTGGAGTCAACCTGCCGGAGACTCCTCGATCAGCTGAATGGGAGGTAGTCGATGCCGCGCCGAACCGGATACGGACAGTTCTGTCCGGTAGCCAAGGCGTCCGAAGTCATTGCCGAGCGCTGGACGCCTCTGGTGCTGCGTGAGATGATCACTGGCTGCAATCGCTTCAACGATATTCACCGTGGTGTTCCGCTGATGTCAAAGTCGCTGCTTTCGAAGCGGCTGCGGGAACTTGAGCACGCCGGAATCATCGTTCGGAAGGAGATCCCGGGCGAAAGTGTCAACGGATACTTCCTCACCGAGTCGGGCGAAGCCCTGCGTCCGATCATCATCGCAATCGGCGAGTGGGGACAGCGCTACGTTCGCAGTAATTTCGAGCACCAGGATCTCGATCCGTCGCTCTTGATGTGGGACATCCGCCGGCTCATTCAGATTCGACACCTACCGGCCGAGCAGGTCGTGATCGAGTTCGAGTTCACCGATCAGACCGACGCCCAGCGGCGCTGGTGGTTGTTGAAAGAAGCGGGCGCTGGCGAGATTGAACTGTGCTTGCACGATCCCGGCTACGAGATCGACCTCAGAGTGGAAGCCGATCTGGAATCTATGACCCGGGTATGGATGGGGGAGATGGACGTATCGATCGCTCTGCGCTCCGGCGCGGTGAAGCTCCACGGTTCCCGCGCTCTCCGCCTCAGCTTCCAGGACTGGATCGGCCTCAGCATCTTCGCCCATGTCGAGGCCCCACTGTCGGTTTCGTAACGAACCTTGTGTCAGAGTTCGCCGGCTTCCGTGAGAATCTGGGTTGCGATGTCATCACTCAGCCGAAATCCTGATTGCATAAGCTGTTGCAGGATGACATCGACTGTTGTGAC
>JAUIIK010000169.1 GCA_030431755.1 Chloroflexia bacterium | reverse complement strand
TCGCCGCCGTCAACGTCGTCTTGCCGTGGTCAACATGCCCAATCGTCCCAATGTTGATGTGCGGCTTCGTCCGCTCAAACCGCTCCTTCGCCATCTCTGTCTTCCCCTTGCGTTTCCGTCGATCCCTGGCCTGTAAGGAACATCTAGCGCGCTTCGTCGCCAGCCAAACAGCTCGCGATTGAACGCGCGGGACCGCCCCGGCGCGTAACGAAATCAAAGCCCACCGGGCAGGGTTGCCGGATGGGCTAGTGGGGGGAGACGGATTCGAACCGCCGAAGCTTACGCACCTGGTTTACAGCCAGGCCCAATTGTCCACTCTGGCATCCCCCCGTAGCACCGCTGTCACGGATCGCACGGAACATCTACATCCCGGCGATCCGGAGATGCCCAGTCGCAGAGTATACCACCGCGACGATGAAAATTGACAACGCAGCGGCCTGGAATCGTGCCGCTCAGTGCTGCCGCTTCAGCCGCGCCGCCATGTGTTCGGCAATGGTCATGCAGGGCAGGTTGGTGTTCGCCCGTGTGACCTCCGGCATGATCGACCCGTCGATCACCCGCAAACCCTCAATACCGAGCACGCAACAGTCGGGATCGACAACCGACCGCGGATCATCCGGCGCGCCCATCCGGCAGGTGCCGACTAGGTGCCAGGTATCGCGGCAGGTCTCCATCATCCAGGCGTCAATTGCCCGGTCGTCGCCCGCTACGTCATCAATACTGAGCTCGGCAGTCCCGGTTACGCCTCTGGAAAGCACAGCGTCATCACAGATTGCCTGAATCGCCCGATGCCGCGCAATCGTGAAGAGACGTTTCGCACCATCACGCAATCGCATGAGGTCGCGCTCGTCGGAGAGCATGTTCTGGTCGATGATCGGCATGGACAACGGATCGGCATCGGCCAGCCGCAGCTCACCGCGCGAGAAGTTCTGCCAAGTCGCCACTGAGATCGAGCCGGCGTCGAACCCGGCCTCGTCGTAGCCGTTCAGGTTGCGGCTGGCCATCATCATGTCGTTGTCGAGCGCGCCACCGAGTCCGGAGCTGTAGCGGATGTAGCAGCCGAGCAGGCGGTCATCCCAGTTGGTCGAGCGCGCCTCGGGCTTCAGCGAGAGGTGGACCCCGACCGAGGTGTGGTCGAGCAGATTCTGGCCAACGGGCAGATCGCGGACGACGCCGATGCCCAGCTCGCGCAGCTGCTCGCCTGGGCCGACGCCCGAACGCATCAAGATGGGCGGCGAGAATACCGAGCCCGCCGAGAGAATGACCTCCCGGCCATAGCGCTCGACCCACACACCGCCCACCTGCACGCGGACGCCGGTCGCCGTCATGCCGTCAAAGAGCACGCGATCGACATGCGCGTCGCCAATGATCGTCAGGTTGTCGCGGTCACGCGCTGGTTCCAGATAGGCATCGTTGGTCGAGACACGGTTGTCCAGCGTGCGATTGTAGGGCAGCACGGTGACGCCTGTCGCCTCGGGCGCGTTGTGGTCGGCGCTCCAGCCGTAGCCGAGGTCCAGACCGGCCTCGATGAAGGTCAGATCGACCTTGCCAAGCTCCCAGAGACGCGGGCGGCGGACGGTGATTGGACCGCCTTTACCGTGAAATGGGCCGCCGAAATCGAGGTCGTCCTCGACGCGGTTCATCGCCGGCAGCAGCTCCTCGCCGGACCAGCCAACACATCCTTGCTCCGCCCAACGGTCGTAGTCGTCGAGCGGCGCGCGGTGGGCCACCTGCCAGTTGATCGCCGAGCTGCCACCCATGCCGCGGCCACGGTCGTACAGACGCAGCGTCTGGACGCCAGTGCGGGCCGCCATCAGCTGCGGCCATTGGTGGTCGGGGAAGTTGACCGGGTTGGTGATGCCCAGCGGGTTCGGGCTCCGCATCTCCAAAGGCGCGTCAGCTGAGCGGTAGTCCGGCCCAGCTTCGAGCAGGAGCACGGTCGTCTGCGGGTCCTCGGATAGACGCGCTGCCAGTACCGCGCCGGACGAGCCCGCGCCAACGATGATGTAGTCATAGATCCGACCATTGTCCGCGCTCATGGCTCCCTTTCCTTGTCTCCCACCAAGACCGCCATCTTAGCCTGCTGCGCGTCGACTAGCTCTGCATGACACGCTGGTGCAACCGCTCGACCTGCATCCAGGCTGCCGAGATTGCGCCTTCCTGCCAGCCCGGCACATAGCTGAGCATCTCGCCGGCCAGGTAGATGCGCCCATCGGGCTCCAACAGCGTGTCGTAGTACTGCTCACGCGCCGACGCGCTCCAACCAGACCAACCGCCGTTGCTGTAGCGCACGCGATCCCAGGAGACCGAGAAGCCCGACTCGAACTCATCGCGGTACGGCGCACCATGAATCCGTTCGCCCGCCGCGATGGCCGTCTCGATACGTTCCGCGGGCGTCATGTTGCCCACTTGCGTCGCGTCGTCACCGAAGTTGTAGTAGGCCTGCAAGACGCCTTTCTGGGTCAACATGCCCCAGGTCGGGTAGGAGATCGTGCCGATCTGCGGGTTGTCCAGGAAGGTGATTCCGCCGTAGATCCACTCGTCCTCTTCCCAGAAGCGGCGCTTGAACTGCAAGCCCATTTTGCCGACTGAGAGGTAGTTCGATCCAGCGAGGATCGCCTCCTTGTAAGCGCTCGAGAAATCCGCTGGGATGTCCTTGAGCACCGACAGCGGGATCGTACTGACGATGTACTCCGCGTGGTGCTGCTCGGTCTGCCCCGTCTCCTTGTTGCGGTAGACGATCCAGGCGGAGTCCGGTGACTGGTGGATCTCCAGCACCTCGGCATTGAACTGCACGCGGTCTTTCAGCCGTGGCAGGAAGCCGCGCTCGTAGATCGCGCTCATGCCCTCTTCCGGCGTTTGCATCGTCTCCTGCATCTCCAACAACGGGGCCATCCGGTAGATGATCGAAGCTTGCTGGGCGGTCGCCGTCGCGAAGGAGAGAATGTCGAGCAGATCGCGCGGAGTTGAGTCGATCTCCGGCTGATTTCCGGGCCCTGCATACTGGTCGACGCCACGTGAGTTGTTCGGCCCATAGCTGTAGTCGGAGCTCGACAGCACGCCCTCCTGCTGTAGGTAGGTCAGCAGGTCTTCCTGGTCCTCCTGGGTCAAGTCGAGGTCAAGCTGATTCTGGTCGATGGCTTTGGCGAGCATCTCAGAGGTGTGGCCCGTCATGTCGCCATAGAGCTCGCGCAGCACCATCTTCCGGCCACCGTCCTGACCGCGGACATTCTCCATGTAGCTGTAGGCCTGATGGTTGATGTTCTTGTGGACGATCATCTTGACGCCGAACAGCTTGGGGTAGTAGAGCGTCGCCCGGTGGTAATAGGGAATGCGCCATGCCCCGGCGTTGTAGTACTGTCCCGGATCGAACCGCGCGACTTGCGGCGCCGTCCCGATCTCCTCCGAGACTTGGCCGCCGCGCACGGTAAAGACGTGCCCACCGACGCGGTTGCGCGCTTCAAAGACCTTGACGTCGTAGCCGCGTTCGCTGAGTTCGTAGGCCGTCGCAAGGCCGGCAGGTCCCGCGCCAATCACAATAACCCGCGCGCCATCGACGTCTCCGTCAAGCTGCGGTGGTTCGGCCTGGCCGGAGCCATCCTCGGCCATGCCCCAGGCCGTCATTGCACCGAGCACGGCGGCGCTTCCGCCGGCCGCGCCGAGCGCCTTCAGGAAGGTCCTGCGTGTTACAGCGTTGATCCTCGAACGAGATCCGCGTCCAGACATCGCCATGCCAGCCTCTCACAGCACTACGCTATTACATGGGCCTAATCTAGCATTGGTTGGCTGATTGGCGGCGACCCGGAGGCGCTTGCCTGATGAGCTTCCGGGTGTATGGGTGTGTATTCCGGGAATCTATCGTGCGTCAACGTAAGGCGTCCGCCGGCGCCGCGCCCGCAAGCTATTGGTGCGCAGCGCCTTGGAGTAGACACCAGAGCAACAACCGTGGCATCCCGACGCAGGGGGATCTTGTTGCGAGCGTGTCACATGTCGGGGTAGCAAGACGGTGAACAACGGAGCGTTGGCGACCGGACAAGCCTCCTCGGAGCGCGGTACTGGAAGTCGTCGATCTCTCAAGCGCAACGCCTTCCTCGGGATGCCAGGTGCGGAGCGGGACGTTCGCAAACGGCGATGCTTGGCGGCGTGCGGTGGAGAGAACGGGCGCAATCTCCCTGTCCTATGCCTACCTTGATGCACGAAGGATGTGCAAACCGGGCCTGTCGAACGACCCCGCCCCATCAATCGATGAGGCAGGGTCGCCGGACTTCCATGCGCCAAGCGGCGTTAGATATCGATCACGCCGTCGATGTCGTCATCCTGGTCGCTAGGATCGAGCGAGATGCCAGCCTGCGTGCCACCAAGCACGTTCGCATCGGCGGAGTCCTTGACGCAGTAGGTCTCGGACGTGTCCACCTCAAGCGAGGCGATGCCGTCAGTGAGCGCGCCGCCGGGGTTCACGACCTCGGGACCGGTCGTCGTCTCCCCGATGAACTCGCCACGGCAGACTCCGGTCGCGCCAGCGGTGTCGCCCGGCGCCGAGAGGAACACATAGAGGACGACGCCGTTCACCGGCGCGCCATTCTCGATGTAGCGCACGTCGAGCACGCCGGCCGAGCCTTCGGATAGAGTCAGGTCGATGTCGTCGCCGGTATCGTTCTGAACGAAGCCTCCCGGTTCGACGTCAGCCTGGATATTCACCGCATAAGCGACCGGCCCGACGCCATTCGGGTCCGCCTCGACGCAGTAGGTCGCAAGCGGGTCCACGCCAAAGTCAGCGATGCCGTCGGTAGGCACGCCGCCGACCGTTTGCGTCTCAGTCAGCGCCGCACTCACCGGGTTGCCGGCGCATGCGCTGCTGGCGACATCGTCGGGATGCGCAGTGTAGAGCCGCACCTCGATGCCATTGATTGGCGCGCCGTCCAGTTGCACCTGGACATCCAGCACCGTGCCAATGGGATCGAGCGCCATCTCGATATCCTGCTGCCCATCGTCTACATCGCCGAGCTCATCATCCATGCCGCCGCCGGACAGCGCGTCAACGTCCGGGATGTAGCCGAAGCTGCCGGAGCCATCAACCTCGTAGTCGGGGTGGCTTGCCGTCAGCGAGTAGGTGCCCGCCACAACGTCCGTGAACTCGGCCTGGCCATCCGTGTCGGTGTCGTCACAGGCGATCAAGGCGGCCTCGGCGTTGTAGAGGCAGACCTCGGCGTCAGTAAGCGGCTGATCGGTGTCGTCATCGCGCACGAAGACATCGAGCTGGCCGGTCACAATCCCGCTCAGATCGTTGAAGACGCGCGTCGTCTGATCTTCATAGACGTAGATCTCAGGATCTGCCTCCGATGGCGCGCAGCTGGCTGTGTCGTCATTTGCGTTGACGCAGACGACCTGGCCATCTTCGGCAGCCGAGAGGGTACGGCTGACCGCGACGGAGACCGGATCGTCGCCGCCCGGACCGTCGACATCGTAGGCAATGACCAGATCCTCGATGATCGTGTAGGGTCCACCACTCTTGACGTCAAAGTCAGTCAGCAGATAGGCAGACTCATTGTTCGGGCCATATGGTCCGGCTTCCGCCGTCTGGACATTGCCGACAACTTCAACGCCGTCGGGACCGATGAAGGTAATCGATCCGCTGATCTGGAAGTCGCCACACTCCAGCGGAGCGCCGGCCAGCTGCGTCAAGCTGCAGAGCAGGTCCGGTAGGACTAGCACCTTCTGGAGATTGCCAGTCACGCCGTCAACGTCTCCGCTCAGGTCGTTCTCGTAGATACCGCCGAGTTGGAATATCTCGGGTCCGAAGACCTCGGCATTGAAGCCGGCAACGACCGGGAACTCGTAGCCCCCGTTGACGCTGACCCAGTAGCGCCCCGCGTCAAGGTTGCCGAATGATGCCTCTCCGCTGTCGTCTGCCTGCTCGCACGCCACCGGCACATCGGCCTCGGAAGCGTCAAGTTCGCCGTCGTTGTCTGCATCGCGGTGGAGGCAGACTTCGACGCCGGCGGCGTCATCGCCCAGCAGGACGATCTTCGACGCCAGCCGGCGGTCAAGGACGTTCTCGATCACGAGGTCCTCGCCACCGTTCAGCGTATACGGGCCTTCAAACGCGCCCGCGCCGCTGTACATGTCGGCGTCCTGGCTGTTCTGCGGCACGCCGCTGATCTGGAGCCAGTAGTTGCCCTCGGGGACGTTCGTCCACTCAACCGCGCCGTTGACATCGGTCACGCCGACCGCGATCCACGGGATCCCGAGATTGCTCTCGTTGCCGAGAACGATCTGCTCGTAGGCGGCTTCGTTGTAAAGCGTCAGGCTGACACCCGTCACGACGTCACCGGCGTCGTCCCGGACAGTCTTCGTGATCTGCCCGCCATTGGGCTGCTCGAAGACCGGCCCGAACTCGTAGCAACCCGAGACGCGGTAGAAGCCGCCGGGGTTGTAGCTGTTCCATATCACCGCGCCGTCGTCGGCGACCTGGTAATCAACCTGGGCGCTCGTCGCGGCGACCGGGTAGGTCGATGTGACGATGGCCGAGCCATAGTAGCCGTTGGGCAGGTTGCCCTGGGTCATCGTGTAGATGAAGCCGTTGGCGTAGGCCGGGATCGCCACCCGCGACGTGCCGAAGTTGTCGGCTTGCGCGCCGGACGGATTGAACCAGTGCACCGTCGCCTGGGTCGCGACATTATTCGGGTTCATGATGTTGATGCCCGATGTCGGCCCGAGGCCGTTGGCCGGATTGCCCTTCTGCACAAGCGGGATCGCCTGCCAGTTGTAGACATTGGCCGTCGCGTTGTAGGTCGTGCCCTGGATGCGGCCGACCTGCGCGTTCGGGTCGCTCTCCGGGTACTTCGTCGCGTCGACCGCGACAGCGACCGGGTAGTCCGACCAGATCAGCGCGCTGCCGACGATGCCGGCGTTGATGTCCGTAGTCGGGTCCTGCGACGAGTTGTTCTGGCCGCCCTGCGACGGATCGTAGAAGTAGGTCATGCCCTGCGGGCCGAGCCGTCGCGTTAGGGTCGTCGGCGCGTTGCCGTAGAGGTTGAAGTACTGGATCGTGACGATGTTGTCCTCGTTGACGAGGTTGGCCACGTTGATACCGGTATTCCAGCCGAAGAAGTCCAGCCGGACATCGGGCGCGAAGAGCACGTACGGCGCGACCTGGTTGCCACCCTGGTTCTGGTTGAAGCTGGCCTCATGGCCGGCGTTCGCGCCGGTCGTCGTCAGCCAGACCTTGTACTCACCCGCCTTATAGCGGTCGGCCATCGTGAAGATCGCGCCGTCGCTATAGACGTGGACCGAGCCAACCCAACCTTCGGCAACGTAGTCGCTCAGGTTGATGTTCACCGTGTCGCCGGCATTGACCAGGTACTGGAGCTGGAAGCCGGTGTTGAGACTACCCGAACCGTCGTCGGCCGGGAAGAAGCGCAGCGTCACCGCCGCGGAGCCGACACCCTCGAACTCGCCCTCGTCGTAATAGTTGCCGTAGTTGGCGACGCGGATGATCGTATTCCAGGCCCCGCCCGGTCCGACATTCGTCTGGACGATCGGCAGGTACCAGTCGTCGAACTCGTTGATCTCGTGGCAGCTCACGGCGTTGTAGCCGTCGACGACCTCGTCGTCCGCCGTCGTGTACGGCAGATCCTCGCCGGCCGAGGCCTGCTTGGCGTAGCCGCCGATCGCGACCTGCTGAATTACCAATTCGCCACCGGCGACGGACTCGCGGTCGTTGCAGTCGCCGTCGTTGTTCAAGCCAGCCGGGTAGACGCCGTCCGGCAGGCCGTCGCGGTCGCTGTAGAGGTTGCCGTCGGTGCCGAAGAACGGAGCCGGGTCGCCGGACGCGTTATCGACCAGACAGATGTCGATGAACTGGTCCGGACTGACCTCGAACTGACTCGGGATCTCGACATCGGTACAGGCGTCGTTGTCGTTGACGTCATTTCCGGGATCGAGCGGACCGGCGATCAGCGTCTCGCAGGTCTCGCCGTCGGTGTAGGCCTTGTTGTAGGCCGAGACGCCAATCGGCGCGCCCTGGCCAGGTGCGAGGCCAAGCTGCGCGGCGGTAAAGGTCTTCGAGGCATAGCGCGAGAGGAAGGTGACCCCAACGAGGTCCCAGCCATTCTCACCCGGCAGCGCATCGTCGCCGATACCGCGGTAGACAAAGATGTAGGCGTCGCGGTCTTCGAGGTTCTGGACCGTGATCGATGTGTCTGCCGGGCCGAGCCCGAAGTCATCGTCATTCGCGACCCACGGGTAGAAGATCGAACCGGCGCTGCACTCTTCGGTGCAGAGCAGACCCGGCTCGGTGTCGCCGTCCCAGACTGCGGCCCCGTCGTCTTCCTCGTCGGGCCCATCGATGTCAGTGCGGTCGTCGTCCTCGTCATTTGTCGGGTTCGAGTCGTCGGGGTTGTCAACCGTGGCCGTGTTGATGATCTCGCCGGCGGCGTTCTCGGTGACGAATACGGTGATCTCGAAGCTGACGCTCTCACCCGGCTCGATGCCATCCACATAGGTACAGGTCACCAGCTGGCCGATGACTTCGCAATCCCAGCCTGTGCCCGCGGCGGAGACAACTACGAGCTCATTCGGCACGTCGTCGGTGACGACTGTCGGATTGCCGGTTGTCGCCGCGCCGACGTTGGTCACAGTGATTGAGTAGCTGTTCTCAGTGCCGACTGTGAAGTCGGTCTCGTGGGCCTTGTTGATCGCAAGGTCCGGCCCGCCGCTCACGTCCACCTCATCATCATCGTCGTCGTTCGTCGGGTTCTCATCCCCATCGGTGTCAACGACAGCGGTGTTCACGAAGGAGGGGAACGCCTCGGCCGACGCGATCACGGTCAAGGTGATCGGCGGCAGGCTGTCACCCGGCTGCAGGACAGCGTCGGTCGTGCAGGTGACGGTCCCGAAGTTGTCGTCGAAGGCGCATGACCAGCCATCGCCGGTCGCACTCACGAAGGCCAGGCCGGTCGGCAGCGCGTCGGTGAGGAACGAGAACGGCGTCGGGCTGGCGTCTCCGGGTTGCTCTTCCAACCCGCCCAGGTCGATGGAGCGAAGGTCGATGCGGGGGGGAGTTCCCGTCTTGAGGCGCCCGGTCTCAAACCCCAGGCCCTGCAACGCCGCCGTCAGCCCGACGGCCGCGCGAGCGCCCGCGCGTCCGCCCCCGAACTGCTTCTCCCCGATGTGGATGGTGCCGTTGAGGAACGTCCCAGACGTGAGGATCACGGCGCCAGCCCGACAGTCGTCGAGGTACTTGAGGTAAGTCGGCTTGCTCACGAAGCTCACGGCGTCGGGCTCGGCCTGGTCCAGAGGCATGACCCGACGCAGGCGTACCTGCTCGGGCCCTGACACGACTCGACCGCCCAAACGTTGGGCCAGCTCAACGACGCTGTGCTCGATCATCACTTGTTCGAAGTGGGAGTCTTGGAATCGATCTCGATGGGCTTGTCCTGGAAGACCTTCTTGTACTCGGCGATCACCTCGGAAGTCAGGTCGATCTTGGCATCGTTATACAAGACGTTCGGTGCATTGGGACTACCAGCACCGAAGATGAAGGCGAAATCGCCCTTCTCGGCCACGGTATAGACCACACGTTCGATGCGGCCGAGGATGGCCTCTTTCAGCTTGCCCTCTTTTTGGG
>JAUIIK010000013.1 GCA_030431755.1 Chloroflexia bacterium | reverse complement strand
TAACGCTCGGCGAGGACGTGCCACTCGATCTCATCCCGGATCCGGGCGGCGGTGACGAGCCGTTTGCCGGCTGATGAGCGGCCCAGCGCCACTGTTGGTGCTCGTCACCGGGCCGCCGGCGAGCGGGAAGACGACCATCGCGTCGGAGCTGGCGCGGTTGCTGGATATCCCGGCCATCCACAAGGACGCGATCAAAGAGCAGCTGGCCGAAGACCTGCCAGGCGCCTCACTAGAGTGGTCACAGCGTCTGGGCGGCGCGGCCTACGGCCAGCTCTATCTCGTCGGCAGGCAGCTTGTCGAGGCTGGCCGGAGCTGTCTACTGGAAGCGAACTTCCACCCCCAGCTGAGTCGCGCTGGACTACTTCCGTTGGCGCTTCGCAGCAACGTGGTGCAGGTGGTGTGTGGCGGTGATCCAGACACCTTGATGGCGCGTTATCGGCAGCGCCACGCAGCCGGCGGCCGGCATCCGGTCCACCTTGACGCCGACCCGGCGCGCCTCGATCAACTTGCCGCGGCATTTCGCCGAGATCACCGGCTCGATCTGGACGGACTGACAATCGTCTGCGACACGACCGCGGAGCAGCCGGTCGACCCGCGTCATCTCGTCGAGCAGGTCACGGCCTGGCTCAGCGTTGGCGACTAGCGGCCGCAGCTACGACGGCGCGTCGCGTTTGTCGAGGTAGCGCGTCAGACCGTCGACGTTCATGTATGACGGTGTGACGTATTGCGATGCGTGGACGAGTGAGCCCGAGTCCGGGTCGGCTTCGATCTCCGCCAGCACGCGTGCTTCGAGCGCCGCGATCATCTCCTCGCGCGTCAGCTCTTCGCGACGCCATCCTTCGACGAGCGCGACCCAGGCATCGAGACGAGTGTCGAGCCCGTCGAGGTGAGACCAGACATCGTCATGGACGCCGAAGTGGGC
This sequence comes from Chloroflexia bacterium, assembly GCA_030431755.1. Taxonomy (GTDB): domain Bacteria; phylum Chloroflexota; class Chloroflexia; order Thermomicrobiales; family CFX8; genus JAUIIK01. The sequence continues at coordinate 57,600 of JAUIIK010000013.1, read as the reverse complement.
GATGAGCAGCTGCTCGGGATCGAGCTCGCGCAGCTTTTGGGTACTGGCGTGCCAGGCTTCGACGTCGATGTCCGGCGGCGGCGCGGGAGGCCAGATCAGCGGCGACGGCGGCACGCGTACCCCGGCGACGTCGCCGGCGAATACGATGTTGCGCTCCGGCTCGTGGAATGACACGTGATGCGACGCGTGACCGGGTGTGTAGTACACGTCGAGTGTCGTATCGCCAAACACCAGGCTGTCGCCGTCGGTGACGGCGCGTGTGCGATCTTCAGGCGTCGGCAGGAAATCGCCCCAGAGCGGGTCCATGAGCGCGCCGTAGATTTGCCGGGCGCTGGCCACCAGCCGTTCGGGGTTGAGCATGTGGCGGAGACCACGTTCGTGGACATACAGCGTCGCGTCAGGCAGCTCCGCAAGCAAGCTACCCGCAGCCCCGGCATGGTCGAGATGGATATGGGTGACGAGAATGTGGCGGATCTCAGCAAGCTCGATACCGAGTTCGGTCATGCCGCGCCTTAGTGCGGGAATGGTGCTGCCGGGACCTGTCTCGATCAATACGAGCCCGTCGCTGGTTCGCAGGATGTAGACGGCAATGAGGGCTGGGTGTCCCTGGAAATTCAGGTCGATGACGCCAACGTCGTCGGTCAGCCAGCGGGTCCGGAGGTTCGACAACGTCTGCTCCCTAAGAGTGCGTCCGGCGGCTGGCTACTTCTCGGCGAGGCCGTGAATATAGCCGGACAGCGTCCGCAGGTGGTCACGGTCAATCGCATAGTACTTCATTCCCTGATCGGGGCGCACCGAGACGACGCCGGCGGTTTCGAGCGTGCTGAGATGTCGCGAGACGGCCGACTGGCTGATGCCGAGCTTGCCGACAATCTCCTGCGCATAGTGCTCGCGCTCCTGGAGCATCCCGAGAATCCGTAGCCGCGTTGGGTCGGCGATCGCCTTCATGCCGGCCAGCGCCGCGGTTTCCGCGATCTCGACCGCGGTCGGGCTGGCCGGTGTTGCCGGCGGCTGCTGGCTGTCGAGCAGCGTTGCCGGGTTGAAGAACAGGATCAGCTCCGGCGCGTAGTAGATGTACTGGATGAAGCTCCCGAGGTGGCTCGACGGGCAGTAGGTGACGCGTTCGACGTCCGCCAGATGCACCGCGATATTCTCGGGCAGCCGGTGGCCGGTCAGCTCCGCGAAGGAGACCTGGACGACCGGGTGCACGAGCGACTGGGCGCGTCGCGCCGCGCGCTGGAGCGATTGATGGTCCCGCTCGAACTCGTCGGCATAGCAGACGGACCAGAATTGTTCGAGCAGACGTAGCGAGCGGTTTTTGAGTTCCTGTGGATGGGTGACCAGCTCGACGAGCTCATCCAGGTTGCCGCTGATGACGGCCCCCTCGAGGAACGCCCGCCAGTCCTCCGCGCTGCCATTCTCTGGAGGAGGTAGCGGAGTCTCCTGGTCACGGTAATAACGCTGGACGGCGTTGGCAGCCATGCGCTGGTAGGCGATGGCCGGCAGGTCCAGCAGGTGCTGGTGATACTCGTCGTAGCTGGAGTCGAGCCGGTCCGGTTCGTGCGCCTCGAATGAGAACACCAGCTCCTCGGCGTAGTAGAGCAAGCGTCCGGAGAATCCGAGCAGGAGGTCGAGGTCGTGCTGAACTTCCGGTGTCAGGCGCGCGCGGGCCTCGACGAACCACGGGTCGACTGATGGGAGGACTGGGTCGCCGTCGCGGGATACGGCGCGGTAGGTCATGGAGATTGCGGAGGTTAGCGCCAGTGGCGCTGACACCGCCACAACCTGACGTAGCACAGGTCGTCCGACTAGCAGTTCGCCCATCGCAACTCGACATTTCGTTTCGTGGCCAATGTGTCTGGGGTTGCGTCTAGTGACGCACTATCACCTTATGACCATAGCACGGTTGATAAGAATGGGCAACTGCTTGTTGTGGCTGAAACTCGAACGGTCGCGTCGGCTACTCCGTTGCGGCTGCCAGGTAGTCCTCACGCGGTGGAGCAAAGACGTCCATGACAACGCAGCCCTCTGCGCCGCCGGTGCCTTCGTGTTCGACGCCACCCGGAATCACGTAGCAGGTGCTTGGTCCAATCTCGCGCGTTTCGTCGCCGATGCGCAGGATGATGGTGCCTTCGAGGACGAAGCCGAGCTGTTCGTGGGGATGGGAGTGCGCTGGCACTTTCGCGCCAGGCTCGATCCGTACCCAGTTGAGCATCGCCCGCGCGCCCGCCAGCATGCTCATGCCTACACCTGGGAGCGGCTCGAAGCCGGCCAGCTCACTGATCTCGCTGAAGCCGACGTCGGCCGGTAGCGCTTCAATTTCGACGCCGGCACCCGGTTGATACATCTGGTGATCGCTCATTGTTTTGCCCTTTCCTTAGGATGTTCGCTCCGTGGTCATCATAGACCAGCCCGGCCGCGACTGATCCGAAAGTCCTGATCCTTACTGCCAATTAGTCAACATAAACGTTTCGCGTAGCTTCCTCCGGTACAATGGCATTGTCCACGCTAGATCCGTATGGCTGGATCTGCCGCAGGTGGGGCGGCGAATTGACAAGGGGATAGTCGAGTGGGGTGTATCCGACCTCTACGGACACGGTCGCTGATCGTGCTCGCGTCGACGGCATTGTTGCTGGTCGCGACGCTAGCTCCGGCGTTGTTCGTACCGACGCAAGCCGCGCAAGAGAACGATCCCGAGATCCAGGAAGCGCTGGCGTCGATGAACCAGTACCGGCGCTGGCTGGGCCTGGATCAGATGGCGATCAACCCGGCGCTGCAAGCAGCCGCCGAAGCGCACGCAAACTACTACCGTCAGAACTACGGCGACCCGAACCTGGCCGGCATGGGGCTCCACATGGAGACGCCCGGTATGCCCGGCTTCACCGGCGCAACGATGCGCGACCGCGCGCGGGCGCAGGGTTACGAGGGCTCGGTCAATGAGAATGTCGGGCTGTCCGGGTCGATGATCTGGTCACTCGAATGGTTCATGAACACGATCAACCACCGTCTGCCGATCATCGATCCGCGCTACACCGACGTCGGCATGGCGACGGTTGACGATGGCGACATCGTCTTTGAGGTCATCATGTTCGGGATGCCGGAGTACTCGAACAACGGCGACCCCGAGTGGGTCGTTTGGCCGCCGGACGGCACGACCGGTGTCGGTCTGTCCTTCTGGGGGGAGTCGCCCAACCCGTTCCCCGGCGCGACCTTCCCAACCGGCCTGCCGATCACGATGAGCTATCTCGGCGACGGCGGCATCAGCCTCAGCAGCTGGTCGATTCACGCTAACGGCGAGGAGCTGGCCTCGTTTGGGAGCGTCGGCACGGGCTTCCTCAGTGGCCGGGCCGCGCTGATCACCGCCTCCGCGCCGCTGGAGTACGGGACGACCTACACCGTCTCTGCCTCCGGCACGGCTGGCGATGAGCCCTATGCGCGTACCTGGAGCTTCACGACGAAGATCGACGACAGCGATTCACTGGCGCGTGGCGGCGACGAGGTGCCCGAGGAGGGCGCTGCCCCGACACCAGAACTTACCGCGACCCCGGAACCATCGCCGGAGCCGACGGCTGCGCCAGCCGACACTGCCGCGGTTGAGATCGCGCCGGCCGCGCCGCCATTCGAGGACGCCGACCCTGATTTGCCGATGCCGCCGGGCCTGCAATTCAGCCCGGAAGGCGTCCAGGCGCTCTGGACCGCGCTCGACGGCGCGGTGCATGACGAGCGCGAGATCCGCTCATGGATCCTGGGCACCGATGTCTGGGCCGCCGGCGAAGAAGCCTACGCCGAGGAGCCAGCCGGCGCGCGGGATGTCTACTACTTCGACAAAGCCCGCGTCGAGGCCGGCGAGGCGCACGAGCTGGAAGACCTCGGATCGCTGACGGCCGGTCTCCTGGTGCGCGACATGATCCTCGGCGAGGCGCAGGTCGGCGATGAGACCTTCCTCGAGATTGGCCCGGCCGAGATCCCGCTTGCCGGCGACCCGCTGGAGTTCAATGAGAACGCCCCAACCTACGCCAGCCTCTACAGCGTTGCTTCAGTCGATGGCGATGACAATCGTGCCGAGGCGCGGTTCGGCGCATTTATCGTCGACACGCTCTACCACGACGGCACGACCGGCAAGAATGAGCAGCTCTCCGGCGTCGCTAGCTACGGCTCTTATCATCCTGCAACCGGTCACAATGTCGCGGCTGTCTTCGAGGACTACTTCGAGACGCTGCCGATTGCCTGGTGGGAGATCACCGGCCTGCCGATTACCGAGCCCTACTGGACGCGGGTCATGGTCCGCGAGCAACCGCGCTGGGTGCTCGTCCAGGCCTTTGAGCGGCGCTTGCTAACCTATACGCCGGATAACGCGCCGGATTGGCAGGTTGAGATGGGCAATGTCGGCCGGCATTACTACGAGTGGCGCTACGGCATCGAGCCGCCGGCTACCGCTCCCCCGCGCCAACCGAGGGGATAATCGTCGCCGGCGTGTTCGTCGTCAGGTAGTCGATTCCGATAGCCTGCAGCTCGGCCGTGCGATCGGGGTCGTCAACGGTCCAGGCGTAAAGACGCCGCTTCTGCGCGCGGAGCGCCCCGACGACAAACGGCGTCAGCAGCCAGTGCTGAAATGCTGCCGTGTCGATCCGAAACGCGACCATCTGTATAAGCGCGATCAGCGCCATCCCGTTGCCCACGGTCGCGGCCGTAAGCTGCATCAGCCGGGGCGGGACGCGGGTAAAAGTCGCGCCACGGGAGAGCCCAAGTCTCAAGTCGGGGAAGCGCCGTCGCAGCCGCCACAGGCCCCACGAGTAGGTGCTGGTGACAAGCGCCCGTGAGCGTAGCTCCGGATCAGCGAGATACCGCACGAGCGCCCGGTGGACTTCACATGTCTTGAGGTCGAGGACGAAGCGCGTGGTCGTGCCCGCGTCCGCGAACCGTTCAAGGAACTGGTCGAAGGTCAGCAGCGACGGGATCAGCGCCCGGAGTTCGTCGGTCGTGAATTGACGCACCGGCGTGCCGAATATCTCGCAGTCGTGATAGAGCACGATCTCTTCCGAGGCAGAGAGCTGGAGGTCGCATTCGAGCAGGTCAGCGCCGAGTGCGATGCCGTGGTCGAAGGCCGTTGCGGAGTTCTCGATGTCGTCGGGACTACCGCCCCGATGCGCGACGATGAGCACGCTAGCGGTTGCGGTTGGTGGCGTCGCGGGTATGCAAGCCGATGAGCGTCAGCAGGATGCCGGAGCCGAGGCTGTAGCTGCCCAGCACGTCGGTGAGCCAGTGGTGGCCCAAGTAGACGCGCGAGATGCCGACAGTGCCGATGAGGGCCGCGACGAAGGCTACCGGGATACGCGCGATTGTCTTGAGCTGAACGGTCGTGTACCAGAGGTAGCAAGCGAAACCCCAGAAGACGACGTAGTGGAGCACATGGCCGCTCGGGAAGCTCGAGTCACGTAAGCCTGCCTCGACGACCGTGATCTCTGTGCCGCCGGGCCGGGGCCGCATGACGAGCCGCTTCGTTGTGTAGGAGACCATCGACGCGCCCCAGGCGGCAACCAGGTAGCGGGCGTTCCTGCGCTGGTTCGTGAGCCAGTAGAGCGCGACGAGCGCGCCCGGCAGCGCTAGCGACTGCGGCCGGAAGCCGAGCCAGGAGATGAGCGACATCGCTCGCGTCAGTTCCGGGTGCTGCCGGCGTTGCAGCCGGATCGTCGTCGTCGTGTCTGCCGAGAGTGTCGGATTGCGTCGCACGATGGTGGCCAGTAGCGCGAACAGGAGAAAGCTGAACCCGGACGCGACAAGGCGATGCCGCGCACGGCGGTGACGTTGCTCAACTCTGGCTGTTGCTTCGGTGTCTCTGCTCAAACGCCTCTCTCCGGGCTGATTGTAGGCAGATGAGCGTCGTAGTTACCAGCCGCGTGTTCCCGGCGGCCCTTTGAATGGCCCTGTAATGTCGTTCGTGATCCAACCGCCATAGAAGTCGCCTGCCTGGGCGGCAACCTGTTCATCGTCGAGGAAGCAGGCTTCCACCCTGCCAGGGTAGAAAGCGATGTGATCGGTGAGCGCCTCGTAGTCCGTCGTCGGCTTTGGGTAGCTCCAGGCAGCGGCGTCTACGACATCCCCGTCAACGGCGATATCCCAGTAGCGCGCTTCGCCTTTGAACTCGCAGAAGCTACGGTGTGGCACCCGCAGCAGGCAGGTCATGTCGATGTCAGCCTGCGGGATATAGATGGTCGGCGGATGGCTCGTTTCGAGGACGCGCATGGCCCGGATAGAATCCGCGATCTTGCGACCGCTGTAGTAAACACGCGCGCGTCTTCTGAGGGGCTCCAGGCGCGGTGGTCGCGGATAGTCCCAGACCGATTCGAGAGTATCCGCCTCCGGCAGGTCCGGGCTGCTCACGAGATGTCACGGGGTCCCGGCAGCCAGCCGCGACCGATCAGGATCTCGCGCCCGAGGTGGCCGAGCTTGACCTGTTTGTCCCAGCTGTCGTCCGGGTGGTACTCGAAGCGCGCGCGCTCGAAGTACTGGACCAGGTGGACCTTGCCATCAGTGTCCGAGTACTCGTCGAACTTCTCCGAGATCGGATATCCGAAGGTCTCGACTCCGCCGTTTGCGATCCAATACTCGAGGAATCGAAATGACGTCGAGTGGCCCGTCTCCGGGAAGTACCAGACCTCGTCGGTCGACTCGAGCGCTTTGATCGGTAAGAAGGGCTCGTCCTCATAGCGCTGGACAGTCTGCTCGAAGCCAAGCAGGCCGAGCTTTACCGCGTCGTTCTTGTATTCCAATTCCGGGTGATACTCGAAGCGCGCGCGCTCGAAGTACTGCGTCAGGTAGCGCCCACCGTCGGTCTCGGAGCGTTCTTCGTAGGCTTCTGTAAGCGGGAAACCGAAGCGGTTGAGTCCGCCGTGGCTCTCCCAGTACTCGTAGAAGCTAGCCGGGACGTTGTGACCGGTTTCTTGGAAGTAGTGGCCGCCGACTTCGCGCGTCTCGGCGACCCGCGCCACACGCGGGTGGACGACAAAGACGGACTCGTAGAGCTCTTCGTCCTCGTAGTAGCGCACGAACTCTCTGACGATTGACGGCACGAGCCGTTTTGCGCCCAGGTCGGCGGCGCGGATGTAGCCGACGATCTCGCGCTTATCTCCGGATTGGATCGCCTCGCCGAACCCCCAACGGTATGGATTCGACACGCCGTCCGCGCCGACCAGATCAACGGCCAGCCTGAAGCGGCCTTCAACCTTGCTGTAGCCGGCGGTGTCGAAATCCTCGCGCTCGTCATAGACGAAGCCGGGGTCGGGACCCTGCGAGATGAGGGGCTCACGGCCATCCTGGCTGATCGTGGCGCGTACTTCGATCAAGCCCTCGGGGTCGACCAGCGTCGGCCCGACCTCGAAATTGACGATCTTCGGGTCGTAGAGCCGCACCGGCGCCGGGAAGTAGACCGGCGTCGAGCCCGCAAGCTGGCCACGCACGGTCGGCAAGGCGCTCTGGAGATCGGAGCCGGGACAGTCCGTTGCCATGACGTCGCCATGACCGCAGATATTTGGGACATCGCCCCAGTCGAGCCAGTCGGCGGCAATGGCCGGATCGACGTCGGGCGCGCGCGTTCGGATCAGCCGCACCAGCGAGTCCTGGGCGGCTTGTGATGGGCTCGCGCCGGAGAAGCTGCCGACGAAGGCGATGCCGATGGAGCCACGATTGTATTCGAGGGCGTGCCCACCAACAACGCCGGGGCCGCCGTAGCGTCCCTCGTAGACGTTGCCGTAGACATCAATCAGGAAGTTGTAGCCGATGTCGGTCCAGTCGAGGATTACCGCATGATAGAAGTAGACGGAGCGGACGACGGCGGCCGGGTCGTCCCAGCCGATTTCGGTAGCTGTGTGGTGGACGACGACGCGCTCAATCGTGCTGTAGCGCGGCGGCCAGCCGATCGGGTTGTCCGGGTCCTGGCCGTCGTGGCGGTAGTCTTCGTTCGCGCCCCAGCCTGCCCGGGGGATGATGAAGCCGTCGATGAGCTCGATTGGCTCGTCTTCTTCATCTTCCTCGGGAACGCCAAGCAGGCTGCTGTTTGAGGCGGAGTTGAGCGTCGATGTCTCGAAGTGAGTCAGGTCAGCCGGATTGGCCGTCCGCAGCTCGTAGTCCAATCCGACCTGGAAGACAGGATAGAAATGCAGCGGCCCGTCGCTGGAGACGGGCACATGGTGGTCCTGGTGGAGCGGTTGCCAGGCGGACCAAGCGCCGGCTGGCCCGCGCACGCGCAGCTCGGCCTCCGGCGCGGCGTCGGCCGGCCCGTTCCAGGCTACGAACACGGTGGTGAAGCCGTCGCCGTTTTGCAGGACCGGATCTTGCAGAGCCGTTTGGACACTTGCAGTATGCAGGTTCGCCTGGACCGCAGCCGGGGGACCGCCCGGTTGCGGCAATGCCAATGTGCGCTGTGCCGGTCCCGTTGCCGCTAGAGCAAGCCCACCACTCGCTAAGCGCAGCAACTGCCGTCGCGTGAGAGGATTCACACCCTACCCCCGACATGTACGGTATGCCTGTACATACGCTACCGTACACGCATGACGCCGGTAAGTCCAGCGTTCGGATCGTCGGAGTCCCCCGCCGCCAATTGAACACTATTGGCGCGCGACGCCCCACAGCCCGGAAGTACCACCTCCAAGCTTCAGGCTTGTCGCGGCGTTGGCTATACTCCCAGCGACAGTCGGCGTGTAAACATGGGAGTGTAGCGGGTGGCCGTTGCCGGCACGAGGAGAACACAAGGGCAGTGGCCTACCGTGCTGCTCGGTTGGCCGGCGGTCTTTGTCGCCCTCTGCTTGCTGGCGTTTGCGCTCTTTACGCTTGCGCCGGGCACAGTCGAGGGCAAGTCATTGGCGGTCCTCCACGGGCTGTGCGCCCAGGAGCCGACACACTCGTACTACTACGGCGAAGCCCGTCTCCCCTTTGATGCGCGCATGACCGGGATCTACAGTGGATTCGCGCTCGTTGGCGTCTATTTTGCTCTGCGGGGACGCTGGCGGCACGCGGCAGTGCCCGATGTCAAGACGATTCTCCTGCTGGCATTCCTGATATTGCCCTTGGCAGCCGATGGCACAAATTCGTTTCTCAAGGACATCCAGCTGCCCTATCTCTACGAGCCTCAGAATGCCCTGCGGACCTGGACTGGCCTGATGGTCGGGATGTCGCTGGCGACCTTTGTCTGGATGCTGTTGGGCCAGACGGCGTTCCGGCCATCGGACGCATCCAGGCGGCCCCTGTGGCGCGGACCGCTGGAGCTGCTCGGCGTGCTGGTATTGTGCTCACTGCTGGCCGCCCTGGTCGGGTACGCGGGGCTGCCGGTGCGCCTCCCGTTGACCTATCTCCTGATGGCCTCAGCCGTTGCCGTCGTGGCCGGGCTATTGCTGCCATTCATATTGCTGGTGACACGCAGCGAGCAGCGCGCGACATCGGCGTTGGAGCTGGCGCAGCCGGCGACCTTCGCAGTTGTCATCGCACTCGCCTTCATCGGCCTCCTGGCGGGCAGCCGCTTCTTCCTCGAGCTCGTTGTCGGGGTGCAGGCGAACACGCCCGCCTGAGGGGCCGCTATGGGCGGATGTTCTCTATGCTCGTCCTGATTCAGGTCGTCGATGGCTGGAACCTAGCGACAGTAGTAGGGATGCGATGAATCACGCCCCTGATTCACCTAATGGACAGTGCGAACGTGTTTCATCCTCGGTCAACGTCCGCGAGGACGTCATCCTGAGCGAAACGGAGTGCAGCGGAAGGACCTAGTGGTCACTCCGAAGCTACAGTGGGGTAGCTAGATCCTTCGACTACCACCCGCTCCACGGGTACCCGGCCTTCACCGTGAAACACTATCATCAGGCTCTTCTGGTTACCTTGGACATGGTCTGCTTGGGGGTCGCGCAGGCATGAAAACGGGGCGTGTGAGATGTGCTCACCGCCCCGTTTAGCTCCCAGAGACTCGCATGATTCAATCCTCTGGTTACTTGCTCTATGACGTGCTGGCTAGTTGGTCTTGGCAGCCTTGCGTCGACGCTTATGCTCCGCCTTACGGATCTTGGAACGCTTCTGCTCGCTGCGGCTCACAAAGCGGCGCTTGCTCCTGTATTCACGGAGGATGCCTGACGATTGCAGCTCGCGCGTGAAACGTCGCATCAACTGCTCAAAGGCCTCATGGTCGCGGGCTTCTACCTTCAATGGCAAACGGACTCACCCCCTCTCGGCTTTCGTTACGGTCCACATGAAATCAACGTGTACCAACAGGTAAGTATAGACTACCCGTCCACCGTGCTGCTGATCGGCCCGGCTGGCGGGCAAGCAAAAGCGGGATATCGACCGACATCCCGCTTCGATTGCGTTGGTTGGAGTGTTTGGTCAGGAGGCCGGCATGGCGCGGAGCAGCGCCCGTAGCGAGTCGCTCAGCTGATTGCGCTCGCGCACGCTCAGCCGGCCGAGGGCGACTTCCGCCTGGCTGCCGTGGGCCGGTAACAGGCGTTCGACGAGGTCGCGTCCGTCCTGGGTCAAATTGTTCAATACGACGCGGCGGTCGCGGTGGTCGCTCATCCGGAAGGACAGGCGCTGGCGCACCAGCCGGTCCAGGATGCCGGTGATCGTCGGCGTCGAGACGCCGAGCCGGACCGCGAGGTCAGACACCTTGGTCGGGCCATCGTGATAAAGAATCGTCATGATCCGTAGCTGCTGCATCGTGACCTGGGCCGATGACCAGGCTGCCGAAATCTCTTCCGAGGATGGCTGCAGGCGGATGACGGTTTCGCGGAGGAGTTCGGCCAGCTCCTCAAGTTCGACAGCGTGTTCCATCATGTCAGTCCGACTCGAGGTTCCAAACGCTACTCCATTGTGGGTTAGTTGGCTGCCTCCCGGCATCTGAAGTCCCTCCAGGCTTTCGGGTTTCGTGGGCTAGGTCGGTGGCTCAACCCGTCTTCGTTAGTGTAGGAGTGGGCGACTCATTAGGACCATGAGAACTTGGTCCCGTATGGAATGGGACGTGATTTGGATCGTGGATACAAAGTTCTACGAGGGCCGTATACCCGTGAGTACAAATGGTCTAGCTCCGGATACACGCCGCCGGAAATTCACGTTGCGCGTAACCTGTCTGAGCCGTCTGGCAGCCGAAATGTGATAGAGTCTGGCGTTGGGCGGTCGCGTGACCGCCGGAGTCGCGCCATGCGTGCATCCGCGCCGAATGGTCCAGGGAGGCAGATAGGCAGATGCCAGACAGACCCGAACTCACCGCAGAAAAACGAACGATTATCGGCAAGCGCGTCAAGCGCCTACGCCGGGAAGGGCTCGTGCCCGCCGTCATCTACGGCACGCTCGTCGACGAGCCCATCAGTGTCACTCTTGATGCGCGGGAACTCTTCCGTACCTACATCGACTACGGCAACATCTCGCTGGTCGATGTTCACCTCGACGACGACACGCACACGGTTTACATCCGCACGGTGCAGCAAGACCCGGTGTCGCGCAACCCGCTCCATGCCGAGCTATTCGCGCCGAACCTGCTTGTCCGCATGACGGCGTCGATCCCGATCATTCTCATTGGCGAGTCGCCGAACCTCGACGGCGTCGTCACCCAGCTGCGCGATACGGTCGATGTCGACGGCCTGCCGACGGACATCCCCGGCGCAATCGAGGTCGATGTCACCGGCCTGGAGGAGATCGAAGATACCGTCTGGGTGGGCGATCTCGAGATGCCTGACAATGTCGATCTGATCACCGATGAAGAAGAACCGATTGTCCGGCTCATGGAGGTTCAGATCGAGGTCGAAGAGCCGGAAGAGGGCGACGAAGAGCTCGAAGGCGAAGAGGGCGTCGAAGGAGAAGAAGGCGAAGAGGGCGAGGAAGCTGCCGAAGACGACTCCGACGAGGAGTAGACCCGCTTCATCCAGCACTCATGCAGATGCACGACACCCGGCTGCCGATCGGCAGCCGGGTGTCTTTGTGTCAGGGTAGGAACTCGGCCAGGATGCTGTTCGAGACCAGCGCGCCGCGCTCGGTGAGGCGGAGCCGGCCGGCACGAAACTCGAGCAGCTCCAGGGCAAGGAATCGGTCGATCAGCGTGCCAAAGCGTGTCTGGAGCGACGTTCCATGGCGCGTCTCGAAGTCGACTGCCGAAACTCCGTCGCGAAGCAGCCGCAGTCCCAGCATCAGCGTTTCACTGGCGGACAGCTCAGGGTCGATCTCCTCAGTCATGGCGATCGGGAGCTCTCCGGAATGGACGGACTCGATGTAGCTGGCCGGCAGCCGCAGGTTGCTCATGCGCGTATCGCCGAGAAAGCCGTGCGCGCCTGCCCCGGCGCCGTAGTAGCGCCCGTTCTGCCAGTAGATCTGATTGTGGATTGAGCGGGCGTTGGCGTCACGGGCCCAGTTCGATATCTCGTAATGCTCGTAGCGGCCGCCCAGACGCTCGACGATGTGGTCGTAGTAGCTCGCGACGGTGTCGTCGTCAACCGGCAGAAGCTGCCCGCGCCGGACGGCGGTCGAGAGGGGCGTGCCCTGCTCGACGATAAGCGCGTAGAGCGACACATGTTCGGCGTCCCACTCAAGGATCGTGTCGACATCGGCATCGAGCTCCGCGCGCGTCTGGTCGGGCCAGCCGTAGATGAAGTCGAGGCTGATGTTGGTGAAGCCCGCGTCACGCGCCGCATGGTATGCCGCAGCCGCGCCGGCAGCGCCATGCAGCCGACCCAGCACCTTCAACCCCGGCGACTGGAGCGACTGCACGCCAATCGAGAGCCGATTGACGCCGGCGGCCAACAGCTCGCGGCAATAGTCGACAGTCAGGTTGTCCGGATTGCTCTCCATGGTCACTTCCGCGTCACCATCGACGCCAACTGTACTGGCCGCAGCGTCGATGAGGCGCTCGATCTGGCCGGGCGATAGCAACGAGGGTGTGCCGCCGCCGATGAAGATCGTCGCCGCGTCGCGCGTATTGGGGTAAGCGTCCGCATAGAGCGCCAGCTCTGCGGCGAGCGCATCGACATAGGCTGGGATGAGCTCGCCCTGGCCGGCGTAGACGTTGAAGTCGCAGTACGGGCAGACATAGCGGCAGAATGGGATGTGCATGTAGAGGCCGGGCGCCGCAGCGGCAGGCAACGGCACTGGCAGGGAGACGGCAGTTGCCATCGCTAGTCGCCGGTTCCCTGCGTCTCGGCGTCCTTGAGCCGACTCCAGCCGCTGTCCATCCCGTCGGCGTCGGCTTCTTCAGCCGGCTCGCCGCTGTAGCGCACGCGCCGGTAGGTCGCGGTCATGTCATTGACAATGGGTCGCGCCTCGGACTGAAACCGGCTCCCGACGACCGGGCGGTACTCCTCGGCTGTTTCCCGCTCGCGGCGCGCACGGCCAAGCTCCCCGCCGCGGTTCTGGAGGTCGCGGTAGCGCTCGCGCACCCGAATCGTAAAGCGCCAGCGCTCGTCGCCACGCAACGCAGCGTACGGGTCGCCCTCGCCGTCGCGCTCGAAGAGTGACCGCAATGAATCGCCCAACGAGCCGAAGAGATCGCTCCAGTCGAGCACCGACTCGCGCTCCTCGGTCGTGACCGGACGCTTACGGGCGCGACGCTTGAAGATGTAGCGCGTCAGCAGGGAGATGATGGCAACGAGGAAGATCGCCGCGATCAGGTACTGCAACGCCTCGGGGACGACCCAGGTCTCGGGCGGCGGCTGTTCCGTCACGCCCTGGGCCTGGTCCGTCGGCGGCGTTGCCGTGACGTCGGTCAACGCCGGCTCGAAGTCGCCGATGAGCCAGAAGATCGGCGTCAGGATCAGGAAGGCGATAATCGCGATTGCCAGGACGATGATCTGGAAGACGACGCTCAGGACGAAAAAGACCGGCGCAAGCGCCCAGAGGACGGTGTCGAGGAAGCGCCGCGAAAAGATTCCGGCCGCGAGGATCGCGACAAGCAAGATGACGAGGATTGGCGTGGCGAAGGTCGCCAGCCAGCGCGCGCCGAGCGGCGCGGCCGCCCGGACGCCTTCGAGTCGCATTCTGGCGAGACCGATCGAGGCCAGGGCAAAGGCAAAGAAGCTGACTGTCCCGATGCTCAACAGACTGCGGACTTCGAGTTCATCCGGTGCGCCGACCAGCACCACGATGACGATGATCCCGAGTGCCAGAGTGCCCCAGCGCAGCATCGTGTAGGCGCTGTCGATTGAAGGTTCCTCGCGCGAGCGGCCTCGGAACCAGGCGTAGGCGATGAGGATGACGCTGCCCCATGCCGGGCGCGTCGAGTCAGTGTCGAAGAAGGCTAGTCCGTTGATCGCTTCGACGATCCAATTGAGATCGTAGATGGCGTACTGCGGGAAGCTCGCTGCTTTGAGCGCGATCAGCAGCGTGAGGATGATCGAGACCGACATGATGATCTCATAGTCGGGGCTCCAGACGCGGGCCTTGTCCAGCAAGTGCGTGACATAATGAGCAGCCAGCATGACAACGGCGATCACCGCGAAGGGGTACGCCGAGCGCGTCTCGGTCTCCGCCATCACGAGGCCGAAGGCGAGCCAGACGAGCGACGCCTCGGCCAGGACAATGGCGATCGCTAGCAGTTCCTCGCGCCACTCCAGACGCCGGAGCGTGTCCGGCAGCGAGACTGGGACCTGGGGCGGTGGCGTGTTCTGGGTCGGCTGTTCGGATTCCATCGGCTTACTCCGCTGGCACTTCGAGCGGCGGCACCGGCACATTGGTCATGCGCACGGCGTAGTGATGATGGTCGGGGATGTATTTGCGAAGCGCGTCCTGGTTGATCGGGACGACCTCGATGCGCGGGTGCGGCGGGAGATCGACGTCGCCGACAGTGACGATCACGATGCGGTGGTTGGCGCGGACCAGTGACTCGAGGACGCTCCGCAGCCGCTCGGTCATGATCGCCGTGACGAGGACGACGGTGCTGCCGATAGGGAAGCGCGACGTCTCGGCCCGCACGATCGAGGCGTAGTCGAGCGACGCGATGGGCGAGAGCTTGGCCAGGCCGGTCAGGATCTGCTCGAGCTGCCGGTCGTCGCGGCTCGGCCGGACGCGCAAGGCCTGGTCGGAGCCGCCGACAACGCCATTGGCGTACATACCAACCATGTGCTCGGCCTCGACCGCCTGGGAGGCCAGCGTCGCGGCGGTTATGATCGCGCCCTCGGCGCGCTCGAAATCGAGTCCCTCCCAGTAGCGCTCGAAGGTATCGAGATTGAGGAAGATGCCGAACTGGATCGATGTGGTTGGCTCGAAGATCTTTGTTTGCAACGTCTGTGTCCTGGCCGTCGCCTTCCAGTGGATATGGCGGAATGAGTCCTCGGGGCGGTAGTCGCGGATGCCGGCTGTGCGCATCGGGTCGGTAATGATCGGCCGGACGATGCGCTGATCGCCGAAGAGATGCCGGGCCGGAATCACGATGCTGTCAAGGTCGGCGATTGCCGGGTAGACGGTGATGTGGTCGATGTCCGGAATGCGCTCGCGCTGTTGAAAGAACCCAAAGGCGTCGGCGGACCTGAGATGCACCGGACCGATTGGAAAATAGCCGCGCGCCGGGCACTCAACGGTCATGTTCCAGGTCACGCGCTCGAACCAGCGCATTGCCGTTGTCATCCGCAACACAGCGACGCCGGGAGTGCCGCTAGGCAAGACGTCGCGGTCGCTGATACGCAGCCGGTCCGCGACGCTGTCCTCGATTTCGAGCCAGGCCAGCGGCAGGAGCTTGCGGTTGGTGAGCCGCACATGCATCTTGACGCTATCGCCGCAAAAGACGCGCGATTCCGACAGCTCGCGTTCATACTCGACATTCGTCAGCGAGTAACGCGCCCAGAGATAGGAGCCGCCGGCGGTCACGAGCGGAATGACACCGAGGAGCGTCACGGCACGCTCGCGCAGCATCATGCCGAGCAGCACCATGAAGACGCCGCCGTAGATCCAGACATGATTGAAGAAGGTCGAACGGGAGACCTTGAGCCGCTCCAGCGCCGACGACATCGCGGTCAGGTCGCAAGCGGCTCGACCGGGGCTTCAACCCGGCCGACCACCTCGGAGATGATGTAGTCCACGGTGCGCCCGCGCAGGCGCGCTTCGGGATTCAGCAGAATGCGGTGCGAAAGGACCGGACGCGCCAGCGCTTTGACGTCGTCCGGCTCGCAATAGCTGCGGCCCCGTAGCGCCGCCAGCGCCTGGGCGGCCCGGAAGAGCGCCAGCGTGCCACGCGGGCTGACACCCAGCTCGACGGCGTCGTGCTCGCGTGTGCCCCGGACGATGCGCGTCAAGTAGGTGCGGATCTCGTCGTCGACGTGAACCTCACGGACGGCGTCGGCGGCTTCGCTCAGCTCAGCGGTTGAAATGACAGGTTCGAGGTCGTCGAGTGGGTCGCTGGCCTGGAAGCGTTGCAGTAGCTCCGTTTCCTCTTCCTCGGTCGGGTAGCCCATCGGCAGGCGGACGAGAAAGCGGTCCAGCTGTGCTTCGGGCAGGGGGAAGGTGCCTTCGAGCTCGACCGGGTTCTCGGTGGCCAACACGAGGAATGGCGCGGCCAGGGTCATGGTCTCGCCCTCGATTGTGATCGTGCGCTCCTGCATCGCTTCGAGCAGCGCCGACTGGGTGCGCGGCGTGGCCCGGTTGATCTCGTCGGCCAGCAGCACGTTGGTGAAGACGGGGCCTGGCCGGAACTCGAACTCGCCGAGCTTCTGGTTGAAGTAGCTGAGGCCGCTGACATCCGACGGCAAGAGGTCCGGCGTGAACTGGATGCGTTTGAACTCGCCGCCGATTGACCTGGCAACACTGCGTGCGAGCATCGTCTTGCCGACGCCGGGCACGTCTTCGAGCAGGACGTGGCCTTCCGCGAGCATTGCCACGAGCACGAGCTCCGACACGCTACGCTTGCCGATGATGACCCGGTCGACGTTATCGAGCACGCGCTGGCCCAGGCCGGCGATCGCTTCTATCCTCATCCTGCTCCCGCTTACTTTCCATGCCCCTGTGCCTGGATTGCCGCGTGGCACAGGCGGTTCTCTCGGTTTACGTCTCAGATTGTCTGATCGGGTTGCTGGCGAGGCAATCGTACCCTACCAACGCCGACTCAACCGTGATTGTCGGGCGCATCCGGCATCGGTTGCGTGCGCGGCCAGACGAGGGGGAACGACGCCGGGTCAAAGTCCGCCTGCGCCACGGTCGCTGGATCGCGCTCGTCGCGCTCAAGCCAACCGGCGAGCGTCGCGCGCATCTCCTCGTTTGGCAGCTGGGGGCCATCGAACAACCCGGCCAGCCGGCGCTGGCGCATCGCCTCGAAAAGCACGACAGCACAGGCAACGGAGATATTCAGGGACTCGGCCATGCCGAGCATTGGAATACGGATCGTCGCGTCAGCGCCCTCGATTGCCGCTTGGCTCAGACCCCGGCTCTCGTTGCCGAAGACGAGGGCACAGGGCGCGGTCAGATCAACGTCATAGAGATCCAGCGTGTCGCCAGCCAGAGCCGTCGCGTAGATCGTCTTGCCTTCGGCCCGCAGGCGTTCGTAGCACTCGTCGATAGTGGGATGCTGGGTCGTTGTCAGCCAGCGCTGTGTGCCGGCCGCAACCCCGGTGCTGAGCTCGGGCGGCTCATCGACGTCATAGACAAGGTGGATATCCGGCACGCCGGTCGCGTCGCAAGAGCGCAGGACGGCGCTCACATTGTGCGGGTCGTGCACATCTTCCAGCGCCACGGCGATGCCCGGTTGCCGCCGGGCAAGGACCGCTGCCATGCGCTGCAACCTGCGGGCCGTAATGGGTTTGTAGCCGCTCTTGTCGCTCAATCGCGCTCCCTCCGACGCGCCGATGATACCCGAGCAGGGCTGATCGTCGTTGGTAAGATCGCTGCCTGGAGCGCGCGGCCCGGAAACCTCGACCGCTCTGGTCATGACAGGCATTCGCAGGCAGGTGAAGGGAATCCGCGACATGGAACAGCAAGAGCAGGTGATCGTTGTTGGCGCAGGGCTGGCGGGGCTGAACTGCGCCCACCATCTGGCCGAGGCTGGCGTCTCCGTGACGCTGCTCGAAGCGGCTGACGCTCCAGGTGGGAGGGTGCGGACCGAAACCGTCAATGGCTTCAAGCTCGACCGCGGCTTCCAGGTGCTGCTTACCGCTTACCCGGAAGCGCGCGCCGCGTTCGACTACGAGGCGCTGGATCTGCACGCTTTCTTCCCAGGCGCGTTCGTGCGAAAAGGCGGGGCTTTCCACCAGATCGCAGACCCGTTTCGCGATGTCGCCGGCGGCAGCCGGACGCTGGCCGCGCCGGTCGGCTCGTTCCTCGACAAAGCACGGATCGGACAGCTGCGCTACAACGTCGGCCGCGGCGAGCTCGAAGACCTCTGGCAGCGCCCGGAGACGACATCGCTCAACTACGTCCGCAATGCCGGTTTCTCAGTTGCGATGATCGAGGGCTTCCTCCGGCCATTCTTCGCCGGGATATTCCTTGAGCCGGACCTGCGGACATCCAGCCGGATGCTGGAGTTCGTTTTTCGAATGTTCGCGTCCGGTGACACGGCCCTGCCGGCGACCGGAATCGAGGCACTGCCGCGGCAACTGGCGGGGCACCTGCCGGATGGCGTGCTCCGGCTCAACTCACCGGTTGCCACGATTTCCAGTAGATCGGTCACGCTCGACAGTGGCGAGACGCTCCCGGCGCGGGCCGTCGTTGTCGCGACGGACGGGCAGGCTGCCCAAGAGCTCCTGCCGGAGCTTGTCTATCCCGGCTCCTATGGAACGGCATGCCTCTACTACGCAGCGCCGACGCCGCCGATGCGGGAGCCAGCGTTGCTGCTTGACGCGGAACCGGCAGGACCGATCAACAACGCTGTCGTGCCCAGCAACATCTCGCCGCTCTACGCGCCACCCGGCGCGGCGCTTGTCTCTGCTTCGACGGTCGGGATACCGGCGGCGGACGACGAGACGCTCGACGAACAAGCGCGGGCGCAGATGACCGGTTGGTGGGGCGAGCAGGTCGCGGCGTGGGAGCTGCTGAAGATCTACCGTATCCCGGAAGCGCTGCCGATCCAGGAGCCGCCGGGGCTTTCGCTGCCACGCCGGCCGGTGCGGCTTGGTGGCGGCCGCTATGTCTGCGGCGATCATCGCGACAACGCGTCAATCAACGGGGCGCTGGCATCGAGCCGGCGCGCGGCTGAAGCTGCGGTTGCGGATTTGGCCGGCGCGTAGCGCCATACAGCAGACACCACAGCACCAACATGGTCATCCCGAGGAAGGCTCTGCGCCCGAGGGATCTTGTTGCGTGCGTGCTACCCGCCGGTGCAGTAGTCGGTGATCGACTCCACTGCAATGGCCGTGACCCTCTTCCACTGAGCGGGGCGCTGTTGGTCGTAATACTGTTTCATATTGTAGATGGCATGAACTGACAGACGTCGGTAGGGGCGTGATTCATCACGCCCGGCAGTCGCATCCCTCGAACGTACGCATGGATCGCAGCGCTGGCGTGATGAATCACGCCCCTACATCGATCGCGACATCCTCACCGTAAATCCGTATAAATCCCTCGGGCGGAAAGCCTTCCTCGGGATGCCAGGATCGGAGCGGGCCGTGCGTTATGGACAGTGTCTGGCGACGTAGGGCGGAGAGAACGAGCGCAGCCTCCCTGCCCTACACCCACCTTGGCACCTGTCAGGCGGGGTTACTCGGCGGCGGTTGGTTGCGACGGAGCAACGACACGCTCCTCCAGCGCGCGCAAGAAGCGCTCCTGCTCGTCGAGTGAGATGTAGAGCTGCCGCAGGTTCATGCCAATGCCGAGCAGGCGCGTGTGGTGGGGCGGGTCGAGCTCAATCTCAACGACGCCGTGGTACGCGCCGATTAGACCAATGACCGAGCGGAAATTCGTGCGCCAGCCGAGGCCGGCGTACCAGGGCCAGTGGGCGGACCGCCCTGCTTTGACGCTCCCATACGGCACGGTGGACGTGTACCAGCCGAAGCGGATGTCGATGCCGTGCGCCCCAAGCTCTACCCAGGACCGCGAGGCCGTGGCGGTGAAGAGCACGAGCAGCGGTCGTGTCCATGGAATGACGCTGATCGAGAATCTGTGAGACGTGCTCATGCCGGTATCAACTCCTCGACGAAGGTCGCGATCTCAACGAAGGCGCGTTCCGCTCCTGCGAGCTGTTCCTGTGGTTCGAGCAGGGCCGATAGCAGATGCCACTCGTGGACCATGCCGCTGTATATCGTCAGCCGCGCCGGGCTGCCGGCGGCGTTCATGCGCTGTTCCAGCTCTAGACTGTCGTCGAGCAGCGTTTCGAGCGAGCCGGTCTGGATGAGCGTCGGCGGCAAGCCCGCGAGCTCACCGGCTAGCGGTGACGCAAGCGGCAGGTTGGGGTCCGCGCCGGCCAGGTAGACGCCGGCGGCCCCAAGCAGGCCCTCGCGTTGCGCGAGATGCCGCTCGTTTGCGTTCGTCACCATGCTCTCCCCGCTGCACGTCAGGTCCACCCAGGGCGAGATCGCGACAATGCCGGCTGGTTGCGGCTGGCTCTGGTCGCGTAGCTGCATGGCCAGACCGAGCGCGAGGTTGCCGCCGGCGGAATCACCAGCGACAACGATGTTGCTGGCGTCCACCCCAGAATCCAGCAAGCCGAGGTAGGCGGCCAGTGCATCCTCGGGCGCAGCCGGAAACGGGTGCTCCGGGGCCAGCCGATAATCGACGTTGTAGACGCTTGTTTCTGCGGTAGCGGCAAGCTTGGCTGACTGGTAGCGGTAGATGTCCGGCGCGCCGATCAGGAACGCGCCGCCGTGGAAGTAGAGGATGACGCGGCCAGGCGTTGCGGCGCTCGTGGCAGGAGACGTCAAGTGCGTCGGGACGCCGCCGAGCTCGATCCGTTGCTCGTCGACTCCGGTCGGCTCCGGAAACTGGCGCGCGACAGCTCGGAACGCCTCGCGCTCGGACTCAACGCCAAGACCGTCCGAACTCCAGGCGGCGCGCATCGCGTCGAGCATCGCGGTTACTCTGGTCGTGTCGGTCACGTCTAGGCCATCCCCGTCGCTGCTCGCCCATGCTACACCGGCGCGACGATCTCCGGGGTGGTGTTGACACGCGTAATCACCAGATCGAGGACGGCAGACTGCCGCACGCCGGCCTCGTCGGTCCACTCAGCGTCGATGGCCATCTGGCTGATGAACCCGAGTTCCTGATCGATCCAGACATCGAAGTCGCCTTCGGGATCGGTGATCTGCTGATCGTCCGCCAGCCCGAGCTGCTCGATCTGTTCGGCGGTGACGCTGTAGTGGGTGGCGGGCCGGCCGTCGATGTCGTCTTCACCCACGGCGAGCGCCTGCGGCACATTGGCCGGATTCGGCACCTGGATGAGGTAGGCCGCCGGTGAGACGAGACCCGCGTCGACCGCCGCCGGAATCGGGAAGATGGAGCCGTCGTCCGGGTTGCGGAAATACGTTGTCGTGTCGATCACCCAGATCTCGACCTCAGCGCCGGCGCGCAGGTGGTAGTGTGTCGGGTCCGACTGCTCGATGAAGAGCTCAATCGTTTCAATGCCATCCTCCGGCGTCTCGAACGTCCCGGAGTACTCGACGGTGTAGTTCTCAAGCACGGCGTCCGCCGCCGGCGCGTTCGCGAACGGATTCTCGACAATCGGAATCGGCGTCGCCGTCGGGGTCGCTGAGGGAGTTGGCGTTAGCGTTGGTTCCGGTGTCGATGTTGCGGTCGCCGTGCTGGTTACTGTTGGTTCGGGCGTGCCGGTTGCCGTTGCGGTGGCTTGCGGCTCATCGGTCGGCGCTGGCGCTTCCGTAGCCGTTGGCGTGCCGTCCTCCAGGTCCGGTTGGGACGCCTCGGTAGCGGTCGGCGCGGAGTCGTCGCTCTCGTCATCGCCGCCGACCGAGACGGAACAGGCGGAGACAACGATAGCTATTGTAAGCGCGCCAACGGCGAGCCAGGCGAGGCGGCGAAGCACAGTCTTGGACCCCTTCTCGATGGGCGAGAGACAAGCACGGTTCGAACGGCTGACCGCCGTTGATTAAATCAGAAGCGTCGGGATGGGCAAGCGGTTATACGATCTCGGCGACAATGATCGGATCCGTCGTGGGCTGCGGGCTGCCGCCGGGCGGCTCCACCGTCACGCCGATCAGGCTGAAGTCCTGGACCGGTTCGCCGGAGTGGTTAAGGATCAGGAAGCCGAGGCCGTCAGCGCTTGGCCGCAGTGTGCCGACCGGAATTGGCGCGTCCTCGATGAGCCAGGCCTGGAAGACGTGCGCGTCATCGACTTCGACGCCGCTCAGCACGAGGTAAGCGACGCTGCCGTCGGGCGTGCGAGCGAGGTAGCCGGGCGACGGCGCGCCTTCTTCGGCGGCCGCGAGTGGAGTCCAGACGAGGGGTTGCTCGAAGTTGACGAACGCGCCGGCGGATGTGGCCGCCTGTTCGAGCGTCGCGATGCGCTCATCCTGGGCCACGAGCTCAGCTTCCAGGTCGTCGATGCGTTCGCCGCGGTCGGATGCCGTTGACCATTGGGAGAAGGCGAAGGCCCCGAGGGCCAGAATCAGCAGCGCCGCCGCGGCATAGCCGGCCCAGGCGATGACCGGCATACGGCGTTCGCGCTCCGCCGCCAGCGAAACTGGTTCGGCCTGCGGCGCGGTCGCGCTCAGGATGCGCTCGCGCAAGGCAGCGGGTGGTTCGGCACGCGGCGCGGCCAGACCCAGGTCGCCAACGAGCTCCTCGATCTCGCGCAGCTCGTTTCGGGCCGCGTCCGAGTCACGCACGCTAGCGAGCGCGGCCTGCTCTACGTCAGTGTCGAGGGCGCCGAGCGCCAGGGCCGGTATGTCGTTGCGGGCGTCCGATTCGCCGTCCGGCTGATTGTCGTGTCTGTCGTCGTGCATTCCCGGTCAATTCGATCCTGCTATGTGTCCATGCCCGACATTACTACGGAACTCTACCAGCATCAGATGTACTGATTAGCTAGCCAAAAGTCCTTGCGAGTTGCATACCAAGTAACGCTGCTGTCACGCAACAGACAACGGACGCCAGCACGTAAACGAGCGCCGCGAGCTGCCGTGATTCATCTAGCAGGAGGACGGTTTCGACGGAGAAGGTCGAGAAGGTCGTGAATGCGCCCATCACGCCGGTTCCCAGGAGCAGGCGGGTCGAAGAGGTGAGTCCGAATCTACCGGCCGCCGTCCAGGTGATGAATGCCAGCAGGAAGCTGCCAAGGATGTTTACTCCCAGCGTCGCGTAGGGGAATGATGGGCTGCCGAGGTTGCGGGTGATGAGGACCGAGAGGGCAAAGCGAGAGGGCGCGCCGAGCGCGCCCCCAATGCTCACCAGTGCTAGTGCCCGGAGCGTCAGTTCCACGGCTGGTAGCTATTGCAGGGCAATGGCCAGCCCCATGCCGTCGAAAAGAGACCAGGACGCCATGAATTCGTCCCAGCTCCAGGTCGCGCTCGCGCCGGCGCCGACATCCATGACCTTCACACCCGCCTCGTCGTAGCCGTAGACGACCACGGCGTGCTGCCCGGCGATCAGAGAATAGCGGCCCAGCTCACTCTCGACGACGTTGCGATCCTGGATTTCTAGGTTGTAGGTGACCCAGACGACGACCGGCAGACCGGCGTCGATGCGTGCCGTCAGGGCGCTGCGGTCGCCGTCGGCGTAGAAGGCGTCGGCGGTGAAGCCGTACCCGGCTAGCGCATCGGCCAGCGGACCCGAGTAGACACCATAGTCGACGGTGGTCCCAAACATGCCCTGCGGGTCGCCGCGGAAGCCGAGGTGCGGGTTCTCGGAGCGGTCGAGACTCGCCAGCAGGTCTTCAGCGGAGACCGGCGCGCCCCAGTAGGCGGTTGCGGCCGAGGTGGCTGCCAGCTCGCTCATCAAGGGCCACTGCTCCTTGGCGCTCGGCATGCCGATCAGCTCGACGCCGGCGCTGGCGGCGACCGGGATCTTGAGGATCATGCCAGCCGAGATCTCCTGAGAATCCAGTGCGTTCGCGGCTACGAGTTGTTCGACCGTCACGCCATAGGCGGCGGCGACATCCGCCAGGGATTCGCCGGACTCCACGAGGTGCAAGCGACCGGATTGCGAGCCGTCATCGGCGGACTCCGCTGGCGCTTCGTCGGCCGTCTCTTCAACCGGATCGGACCCGGTCTCTTCATTAACTGGCTCTTCGGCGGCTGGTTCCTCAGCCGCTGTCTCGTCGACCGTATCCGACTCGTCGGCAGTCTCGTCGGTATCCGTTGTCTCTGCCGCGCCATCTAGCGGGACGTAGATCAGCAGGACCTCGCCCGGGTGAATCAGGTCGGCGTCAGCGACCTTGTTGACGACGACCATCTCATTGAGCGATACGCCGAACGCCGCCGCGATGTCGGCCAGTGTGTCGCCCTCGCGCACGGTGTACGACGTGAGGTCGCCGTCGGGCACGTTGATCTCGTCGCCTGCGACGATCATGTCGGGATCTTCGATGTCGTTGAGCCCGGTCAGCGTCGCGATGTCGGTGCCGTGACGGGCGGCGATGTCGTTGAGCGTGTCGCCGTAGACAATCGAATAGACCCTGGTGGCAGCGCCTGTCGCCGTCGACGCAACGATGAGCGCCAGAAGCGCCACGACACCGGCGAGCGCAAATTTGCGCCTGCGGTTCGTTGATTTGCCGCCGCTGGCGGTATCCTCTGTGAGTTGAATTGGGGGTGTGATGCGGCTTGCCATGAGGCTCCGCTCCTTTCACCAAGGCATTCGAGCCCGTCCCGAGTGTGTACGTACACCCTGATTCCGAGATCGTATCAATGTTGTGACTGAATGGCAAGGCGCGTCACGCTCAATCCTTACAATGGATGAGGCAGACGCAGCGGAGAGAGGGGCACATGGCTGCCGAAACCGAACTACTCTACATGGATGACTCCTATGCGACCGAGTTCACCGCGACCGTCGTCAATGTGACTGATGATGGCGCAGTCGTGCTCGACCAGACACTCTTCTATCCGACCGGTGGCGGGCAGCCGAACGACACCGGCACAATCGAGTTCGGCGGTCAGCAGCTGGCCGTCACAAACGTCCGCAAGCGCGGCCCGGTTGTCGAGCACACGCTAGAAGGCGAGATCACACCAACAGTTGGGGATGAAGTGCGCGGCGCAGTCGATTGGGAGCGGCGGCACAAGCTGATGCGGAGTCATACCGCGCTGCACGTGCTCTGCGGGGTGATCTTCCGGGAGTATGGCGCGTCCGTGACCGGCGCGAACATCCAGCCCGCCAAGTCTCGCATGGACTTCGAGCTAGAGGATCTTAATGATGAGCGCGTGGCGCATATCGAGCAGCGCGTCAACGAGGAGATCGCGGCGGGCAGACCGGTGAGCTGGCGGACGCTGCCGCGCGAGGAAGCCTTCGAGATTCCCGACCTCATCCGGACGAAGATCAATCTTCTACCACCGCAGATCAGCGAGGTTCGTGTGGTCGAGATCGAGGGGCTGGATCTCCAGGCCGATGGCGGGACACACGTCCGCAACACGTCCGAGATCGGATCGATCAAGGTCGTCGGCACGCGTTCGAAGGGGCGCAGCAACAAGCGTATCGAGATCGAGGTGTTGGACAGCTAGATGGCGATCGAAACGCAACTTGACTGGAATCACCTCAAGGCGGGCAGAGCGGCTGCCCTGCGCCCATCACCCTTCGCCGATCTGCGGCCAATGATGGCGGCCGACGACCTCATCTTCTTCGGCGGCGGCACGCCGCCGCCCGAGCGCGTGCCGGTCGAACGCCTGCGCCATGCAGCCATGGATGTCTGGGAGGACGCGCGCGAGATATTCGCCTACGCCGAGGTCGACGGCTACATGCCGCTACGCGAGCTGATTTCTGAGCGGATGGCAGCGCGCGGAGTCGACGCGCCTGCCGACCGGATCATGATCACCAATGGCTCGCAACAGGGCATCGATCTCGTTGCGCGGGCGCTGTTCGACCCGGGCGACCGTGTGATTGTTGAGGGGCCGACCTACTTCGGCGCGTTGCAGGCCTTCGATCCCTTCGAGGTCGAGTACCTCGTTGCGCCGGTCGACGAGCACGGGCTGATCCCGGAGCCGCTCGAAGATCTGCTAGTGACACACGAGCGCGTCAAGGCGATCTACACCGTCTCGATTTACCAGAACCCTACCGGGGCGACCATCGCCGAGAACCGTCGTCGCGAGATCATTGACATTGCGCGCGCGGCCGGTGTCGCCATCATCGAGGACGACCCCTACGGCGAACTGACCTTCGAGGATGAGCCGCCGAAGCCGCTCGCCGCAGACGATCCAAATGTCATCTACCTCGGGACATTCTCGAAGACGATCATGCCGGCGTTGCGGATCGGCTGGACGGTCTACCCGTCGGCGCTGGCCGACGTCCTGATCGACGCGAAGGAAGCGGTCGATATCCAGTCCGACCGCTTCGTGCAGCGCATGATCGTTGGCGCTGCCAGCGACGGCTGGTTGGATCAGCACATTGCCGAGTCGCGCAAGCTCTACGGCGCGAAAGCGGCAGTGATGACGGCGGCGCTTGAGCGTGAGATGCCGGCCGGCGTGCGCTGGCGCGACCCTGCCGGTGGCTTCTTCCTGTGGTTATCACTACCGAATGATCTACCGTCGCGCGCACTGTTGCCGCATGCTGTCGCCGAGCGCGTCGGGTTCCTGCCCGGCTACTTCTTCTACCCCGATCGCAGGGAGTCAACAGCCGTGCGACTCGGCTTCACGACGCTCCCGGACGAGAGGATCGAGACAGGCATCGGCAGGCTGGCGGAAGCTATTCGACGCGCAAGCAAGCAGAGCTAGCAGCTCACGCGCCCACCGGGCTTGTGTGTGAAGGGAGCAATTGAAATGACAGGTGGCACGACGGCCACGCCGGGAGAACGGCACAGCGACTCCTACCAGGCTGACAAAGCAAAGATCCTGGCCCGGCTGCGGCGTATGGAGGGCCAGGTGCGCGGCGTCCAGCGCATGGTCGAGGACGAGAAGTACTGTGTCGATGTGTTGACGCAACTTTCGTCGATCATCGCTGCCGCGCGCGGCATCGGCCTGGTGATCCTGGAAGACCACATCAACGGCTGCGTCATTAACGCCGACGACAAGGAAGCCGCCGCCACGGAGCTGATCGAGGCGATCGAGCGCTTTACGAAGAGCGTCGGTTAGCCATTCGCGCTGACCGGGTAGATTCTCCGTGTATTGTCTCGCATTGCCGCCGAGGCGATGCCGAGAGCTTCTGACGCGTCGATGACGCCGTCGTCGATCAGCTCGGTCAGCACCTTATCCAACGCCCAATGCCAGACGTGTACCCCAAACCACTGAAACTCCGGAATCATGTGGCCGTCGGTCGATGCCAATAGCTGCTCGACCGGTGTGAGTTCCAGTGTCTCGGCCAGAACCCGCGCCGAGCCATGGCCAATGTTCGGGATCGTCAGGCCGAGATCGACGTAGACGTTCGGGTAGAGCGTGGCCAGGTACCCCGCCGTCCGGTGATAGGGATAGCAGTGCAGCAGGACGATGGGAACGCTCCGGAAGGGCTCGTGCTTGAGGAGCGCCCGCATCAGCGATGGGTCGTTCTTCGTCAGCACGATGTCGTCATCGCCCAACGCGACGTGGAACTGCACCGGGAGCGCCTTCGGCGCAGCCGCCTCGAACGCCGTCCAGACGATCGTGTCGACCAGCACCTTGTCGTCGATGCGTGCCGGCCTGCCGTCTGCCTTGTCCTGCCTGAAGCGCGCGTAGCTCAATGCCGCCTTGCGTCGCTGAGAGGCGGACGGCGCTTCGATGTCCAGGCCGACGCGGTAACCGGCGATGCTCTTGAGGCCGACGAGCTCTGCCGGCGGCGCGTTGGTGATCTCGTCGGTCAGCTGTTGCAGGGCGTCGTCGAGCGTCGGGCAGGACTCCCACTGCTGTTCAACGAAGACTTCGACGCGCAGGAGTTTGTGGACGCGCCGGCCGAGCAGCTCCGACCATTCCAGCGGCGAGAAGCTGGCATCGAGGGCGAAGAGATAGTCGGCGTAGGAGTCCCCCAGGTTGATCGACTCGGCGAGCATGCGGTGGTAGGCGGTCTCGTTATAGGCGTTGCGCGTTGCGAGCACCGTCGCCTCGTCCGGCTCGACATCAAGCAGCTTCGCGAGCTCGCGGATCATCCAGCGGTAGGCGAGCTGGGAGCCGTAGGGTCCGGCCCAGACCTCCGGCAGCGCTGATTCAGTGAAGGGTCGCCGGAAGTGCGGGATGTCGAGCTCGTGACCTTTCTCCGGCGCGTGAACGTGGTGGTCCTCGAATGGGATAGCTCGAATCTCGTCGATCAGTGTCATACGCGCTCCATGTATACGTTGCGTTCCCAGTCCGTCACTTCGACTTCGTAACGCGCGAGTTCGTAGCGCTTGACCCTCAGCAGCTCGGGGCCGCAGACCGGGCCAAGCGCCGCCATGACCGTCTCGTCATGCTCAATGGCGTCGAGCGCCTCGCCCGCCGAGCGCGGCAGGAAGCGGATGCCTTCGGCGTCGAGCTCCTGTTGCGAGGCGTGGCCCAGATCCTCGCCGGCTGGTTGGCCGGGGTCAAGCTGGTTGTCGAGCCCATCGAGGCCCGCGCCGATGAGCGCAGTGAGCAGCAGGTAGGGGTTGGAGGTGTTGTCGCCGGAGCGGAACTCCAGCCGCCGGCGTGACGACCCCGGAATCCGCACCAGCGCCGAGCGATTGCCCTCGCCGTAGGAGATGTGCGCCGGCGCCCACGAGGCGGGTTGGAGCCGCTTGTAGGAGTTGACAGTTGGCGCCGCAACCCCGCAGATGGCGGGCGCGTGGGCCAGCACACCGCCGATGAAGTGGCTCATCTCGGCCGAGAGGCCCAGCGGGCCATCGCCAGTTGAGCGATCCTCCTCGCCGTCGGCGTCCCAAAGCGAGAGGTGGACGTGCAGGCCATTGCCGGCCGCCGCCGCGTCGACCTTTGGCATGAAGGTCGCGACGAGACCCGCGTCCCGGGCGATGGCCCGGACGGTGTCGCGCATGATGAGGAGATCGTCCGCGGCTTTGATCGGCGTGCTGTGATCGATATTAATCTCGACCTGCCCCTTGCCGTACTCGGAGCCAATCTGAATCACCTCGACATTCTGGGCGACGAGCGCTTGCTCGATCCGTGCCAGCAGGTCGAAGTCGTCGCTGACACGGTCGACGCTGTACATCGCGTGTTGATCTGCCGGTATGAGGGACCCATCTGGGCCCGCGTGGTAGAGCGAGAACTCCGGCTCGAAGGCAACACGGGCGCTCAACCCGTGCTCGGCGAGTCGGTCCAGCTGAGCCGCCAGCTGGGTGCGCGGACAGCCCTCCCACGGCTCGCCTGACTCGGTCCGCATCCAGCTGTGGACCCGCGCCAGACCCGGCCGGTACGGCACCGGCACGAGCGTGTCGGGATCGGGGATCGCAAAGAAGTCGCCCGAGTCTGCCCCGAAGCGAGGGTCCGGTACCTGGTTGTCGTCGATCGTGAAATTCAGGTTTGCGCGGGCAAAGATGCCACCCCGCCGGACCGCGTTGCGGATCGTCGATTGCGGGATCCACTTGGCGCATGAGCGCGCGCTGTAGTCGTGGAAGATGATCCAGAGGTTGCTACAGTCCCAACTCTCCAGATGACCTTCGAAGCGATCGAGATCGGCGTCGCTGATTGGGGACATCCCTGCCGTCCTTTTCCACGTCCGTGCGCGTCCATTGCCGGCAACCAGCTTAACCGAAGCGAGGGCGCTGGCGGCGCCCTCGTTACGGATTCGATGCCAATGGCCGCTGTCGTGGGGTTACTCCACGCGGCGGTAGGAAGGGTGCAGCGTGCCGTAGACGGCGACGATGGCTGCCAGGAGCAGGCCGGCACAGCCGATGACCACCGGCGCGCCGAAGATGTCGACCAAAATGCCTGTCGGCACGACCGAGAGCGGCATGAGCGAGAAGGTCATCATGTTGATCGACATGACGCGGCCGTGATACTTCGGTTCGGCATAGCCCATGACGAGCGACATGTTGAGCGCCATGTAGGCCGCCGAGGCTGCGCCGATAAGCACTAGCGCCGGCACGGCAATCGGCAATGACTGGCTGAATGCGAAGAGCGATAGCGACAGGCCGAACATGATGCCCAGGCCGACCTGGAGCAGCCCGCGCCGCCGGAAGCCGCTGAAAGTCGCGACAGCCAGCGATCCGACCAGCGCGCCGACACCGTTGACCGTCATGAGCAGACCCAGGCCGCTCGGGCCGACGTTGAAGACATCCTCGGCGAAGACGGGCATCAGCGCCTGATAGGACATGCCCAGCAGCGTCGGCGCGAAGGCCAGCAGCATCAGCGCTGAGAGGACACTGTTATTGCGGATGTAGCGCAAGCCGTCCACCAGCGAGTCGAAGCCGCGCTGCGCGTTCGCTCCCGGTTGCACACCTTTATCGGGTAGTCGCGAGATGGTGAAGGCGACGATGGCGTACATCACCGTCATGATGAGGTAGACGCCGCCGATGCCGATGAACGCGATGCCGATCAACGCGCCGGCCATTGCCGGTCCGACGACGCGCGCCATGTTCATGCCGGTATTGTTCAGCGCTATCGCGTTGGTCAGCCGCTCCTTGCCGACAAGCTCGGCGACGAACGCCTGACGCGCTGGCATGTTGAAGGCGAAGGCCGTGCCCATCATGAAGGCGACGAGGGTCATGTGCCAGATCTGGATGAGGTCGGTGAGCACCAGGACCGCCAGAATCAGCGCGGCGATGCCGACGACCGATTGGGTCAGCATCAGGATTTGGCGTTTGGAGAAGCGGTCGGCAACGACGCCGCCAATCAGCGAGAGAAAGAGCATCGGGATACCGAAGCCGAGCGTTACGAACCCGACGGCGGCAGCTGAGCCGGTAATCTCATAGGCGAGATACCCGTTGGTCACCATGCCCATCTGCATCGCGAAGGTGCTCGGCAACATGCCGAACCAGAGCAGCCGGAAATCGCGCTCCTTGAGCGAGTCAAAGGTGCGCTGCCACCACGGCATCGGCTCGACGGGATCGACCGCTTGGGCCGACGCATCGGGCGCGGTGACTGTGGGCGGGCGTTCCAGTTCCGCGACAGCGGAAGATTCATGTCTAACTGCCATATGGCGCAATTCTCCTCGGTTACCGGAATCAGTTGTGGCTGCATGCTTGCGTGGCGTTCGATGTGGCGAGTTGGCTTGCCGGACAGATGTTGCCAGCACCGTGCACATTACAATTATACTAAACCATCAAGTATCACTAAAGTAAACAGCCCAATGGCACTATCTATTCCATTGATTGATAGTGGCTTTCAGTATGTCAGATTACGGTAATAAGCCAACGCTACGATACAATTTCCCGCGGTGACGGGGCCAATTCTTGCCCGTGAGTCTAAGCTAGGGGGAAGGTGTCAACACCGGATGAATCGTCGCGCACATGCTGTACTCACTCTGGCTGCTCGCCGGATCTTTTTCGCACTTGCGGCCCTGTCGATGGTGGTCGCTTCCGTCGCGTTCGCGATCCCGCCACAAAACGCAAGCGCTCAGACTGTTCCCATCGGGCAGTCGCCGGACTTTACCCCACGCAAAGCGTTCTTCCCGGAAACAGGCCACCACCTCTCCGGTGACCTGCTCAAGTACTGGCAGGACCACGGCGATTTTACGATCTACGGCTTCCCGATCACCGACCCTGTCTTTGAAAACGGCCGCATCGTGCAGTACTTCGAGCGCGCCCGGCTCGAGCTCTGGCCCGAGAACGCCGAGGACCACCCGGACTGGGTAGTCCAGGGCACCTTGGTCGGCGTATGGAAGGCCGAGGAGGTCGACGACCGCGGCCCGTTCCTGCCGGTGGTGCTTGAGAGCTACGAGCCGAATGATGACTTTTATTACTTCGAGGAGACGCGCCACACGCTCGCTAACGGGTTCAAGGAATACTGGGACGAGAACGGCGGCGTGGCCGTCTTTGGCTTCCCGATCTCCGAGGAGCTTGAAGAGGGCGACTACACCGTCCAGTACTTCGAGCGTGCCCGTCTCGAATGGCATCCGGAGAATGCCGGGACGGAGTACGAGGTCCTGCTCGGCCATCTCGGCCGTGAGTACGCCGAAGTGAACGACGTCGACACCGAGGGCTTCGACCGTGCCGGTGACGCCGTTGAGTTCGATACTGGACTCTTCGACCGCAGCTGGGGCGCGGCGCTGGCGAATGGCGCTGACGGCCGCTGGGCATTCGTTGAGGCCGACGTGCTCAATATACGCGCGCAACCCAACACGAGCAGCGATATCGTCGACGTCGTCTACCACCGCCGCCCGCTGCAGCTGACCGAGCTGGTGGCCGGTGAAGAGGTCAAGGGTGTCGCCGGTTGGTATGCGCTGGAGACCGGCGGCTATGTGCCCGCCGTCTATGTCGATCCGCTGATCGTCCCCGCGCCGCCGCAGACGTATGCCGGAACCTGGATCGACGTGAACCTCTCTGAGTTCTGGGCCGTCGCCTACAGCTGGGACACGCCGACCTATGTCGCGATCATCACCGCCGGCCGTGGCGACCGCACGCCGAAGGGCGTCTTCGAGGTGCAGTACCGGGTCGAGAACGAGACGATGGACTCGGCCACGGTCGGCTTCCCGCCCGGCCATCCCGAGTACTACTACCTGGAGAACGTCCGCTACACGCAGTACTTCCTCTCCGGTGGGTTCGCGGTGCATGGCAACTACTGGACCTCGGAAGCGGCCTTTGGCCAGTTCAGCTCGAACGGCTGTGTCGGCCTGATGGAGAACGACGCCTTCTACTTCTGGAATCACCTCGGCGTCGGCTCAGTCGTCGCGATCCACTTCTAGTTTCGTCCAAGCTGCTAACAGGCTCGCGTCAACCGGCGCGGGCCTGTTGCGTTGGACGCGAGCCTGTCGATGACTGTGATGTCGGTCCGTGGAGCAACGGACCCAGTTCCAACCGCGATCTCGGCACTTTCAGCTGCGACGGGCACTCAACCAAACGAGATCAGCATCCCACACGGAGGCTTTGTGACGGGACGGCACTCGCTACGCCGTCAATCGCATCGCAGTACAGAGTGCAGCGTGCGACACGGCTCGTCGGCTACGATGAGCACGGATCGACGTTTCACATGCAAACGCGAAGGAGCACCCCATGACCGTTGTCTTTTCCGGCGAGAACCCCGGCCTGACCCTGTTCAAACCGGGCACTGATGACCGTGTCGCTGCCGTCAGCTACTGGCGCTGTGTCTACTCCGAGCACGGCGAGGGCAACGCCATGCTGATCTGGGCCGATCCCGACGGCTCGGGTCTCGGCGAGCTCGCGCCGCACGCGATCTACACCGACAACCCGGCGATGGCGAAGCTTGTCACCGAGCGCTTCACGCGCCACTTCGGCGGCTTCAACGAACTCGGTTTCGAGGACATTGAGCCGACCCACGCGCGCTTTTTCCAGGAGTCCGACAGCCGCTGGTACCACCGCGTCGTCTGCAACGACGGCAGTGGCGTCGTTGAGCTTGTTTGGTGGGATGTTGCCGATTATCAGCAGGTGTTGCGACAGGACTACGAGCTGGGCGGCACACACTGGGATCTGATGACGGTCATCTGTCCCTGCAACGAGGCGACGGTGATGGTCAACAACCAGGCGGTCACCGGCGAGGTACGAACCAGCACTGGCGACGACGGCAAGCCGGGCAGCTCCTGCTTCCTGGCCTTCTCCGAAACCTGGATCGACCTCGACGCGCAGTAGCGAGCGCAGCACATGACCCAGGCCACCGAGCCCGTCCGCGTCGTCGTCGACTGTGACCCCGGCCGCGACGACGCGCTGGCGATCCTGGCGCTGCTCGGGACGCCGCATGTTCAGGTCGACTTCATCACGACGGTTGCCGGCAACGTGTCGTTGGAGCGCGGGACCGCCAACGCCTTGCGAGTGCTGGCGGTCGCCGGACGGGAGGATGTGCCGGTCTATGCCGGCGCATCCGAGCCGCTCAACCGCGTCCTCGTGCCCGGCTCAGCGCTGCACGGCGACATGGCCGATGGTGACCCGCCGTTGCCGGAGCCGTCGCAGGCGGTCGCTGGTAGCGCGCACGCGCCACTGCGCGACTGGTGCCGCGAGCCGTCGGATGTGCCGAAGCGCTTGGTCGCGATCGGCCCGTTGACGAATGTTGCCCGGCTGCTCAGCGAGGATGGCGGCGCGCTGGCCGGGATCGAGTCGCTCTATGTCATGGGCGGAACCGTCGGACGCATCCCGACGCGTGTTAGCCCGACGGCTGAGTTCAACTTTCATAGCGACCCTGAGGCGGCGGACATTGTTGTCCGTTCCGGCGTCGATGTCCGCCTCTACGACTACGACGTCACGACCTCGTGCCAGATACCGGTGGACGCGCTCGCCGGCGTTGCCGATGCTGTGGGTTCGCCGGTTGGCGCCTATGTCGAGGGCTGGCTGCGCCATCTCTGGGAGTACGCGAACAAGGTCTACGGACGGGCCGGCGTCGCCGTCCACGATCTCTATGCGGCGCTCGGTGCGGCCGGTGTCCAGCCAGAGCGCTGGGAGTGGCACGCCATGTCGGTCGATTGTAGTGACGAGCACCAGGGCACGATTCATGCGACGCCATCGGAGCCGGGTCACGGTGTCGCCGTCGCGCGCGGCCTGGATCCGGAGGCGATGCTCGGCTACCTCGTCGAGGCGGCGCGAAACGTGCCGGGCCAGGCCAGCTAGCTGATCTTGTCTGGTGTTTCGCCGAGCGGAAAGCCGCGCTCCTGCCAGCGCTGATACTTCCAGATGTTGACGGCCCGGCGGATGTTGTGGAGCGTCCTGGCATCGACGTTCGAGAGCAGCAGCAGCGACGAGTCCGGGGTGCGGTCGATCTGCTCGATCGTCTCGAAGCCGTGGCGGATGAGCAGGTTGTAGACGCGCTGGCTGATGTCGAGCTCCTCGATGCCGGGGTGCTTCTTGCGCCGGTAGGCGCGCCAGCCGACCTCGGCCAGCGACCAGAAGAAGATCGGTGTGACGAAGACGACCCCGGCGGCGGCCATCCAGCCGAAGCCGATCAGGAAGAGCGCCTGGAGATCGCCATTCATGAAGGCGGCCGGGATCACCAGCAACGCCCAGGAGCCGAATGAGATCGCGGCGGACCGGCGCAGCGGGTTGACCGCGAAGAGGTCGTCCGGCGACGATCCGTAGGCGCTGCGGCGAGTTGCTTGATAGACCTCGCGCGCGTTCAGTGCCGAGCGGGTTGCGACAGCAGTCCTCGAGTTGGAGCCTCGTCTGGCCATACTATTCCAACCACAATGCGGCGACGACGCGCCACCTCATCCCGTTGCCTACACTAATCATACGGCCAGTGGCGTGGATACGGTTGTACCCGGCCTGGGAGATATGTCACGGCTCGCGTTGACGGGTTGTAACGTGACGGTCTAGCTTCTTATACTAGACCGCTACCCGTACTGGCCTGGACCGGGACGGCTAGGGTGCCACACAGAGCCGAAGTGGCGGAATGGCAGACGCGACGGTCTCAAAAACCGTTGCCCTCACGGGCGTGTGGGTTCGACTCCCACCTTCGGCACCTTCGATCCTTAAGTGTCAATATGGGATCCGGTGGATTCGGTGCTACCTGTTCTATCTGTGTGAGTGGTTCGCGTTGCGTCTTGCGGCAAACTATCGCAATTGTGTTGAGAACTCACCAATCACGCATTGGCAAATGAGGCCTCGATCAAGCAATCCACCCCTTGTATCGCGCGTGTTTGTACGTACGCTATGATTCGTGAGGTGAGTCACCGGCACATGTGAGTAGGTGGAGCGATTGTCCTCAACAGCAGAGCCTCAGCGCAAGCGTCGAAGCAACGGCGCAATCAACAAACTTGAACCGCAGGATGCTCCCGCGCATGAGTGGTATCGCTTTGTGCTTTCGTATCCCCCGCACCTCGTGCGTGAGTATCTGCGACGATTTGCGCTGACGTCTGAGCAGCGCGTGCTAGATCCATTCTGTGGGACAGGCACCACACTGGTAGAGTCTAAGAAGAACGGCATCCCGAGTGTGGGCATCGAAGCAACCCCTGCCGCCTATTTGGCGAGCAAGGTCAAAGTCGACTGGTCGCCTGACCCCGATGGATTGCTCGAACACGCTGCGCGAATTCGTGATCGCGCATGGCAACGACTACAGGCCGATGGGGTGCCGGATGAAGCAGCGCTATTGACGCCAAGCGAAGCGGTACTACGTGAACTGCCGCCGGAAACCGCTCGGCTACTCCTCAAGAACTCGATCAGTCCACGTCCGCTCCACAAGACACTAGTGCTCCTCGAGTGTATCGAGGCCTGCCGGGATGATAGCTACTATGACCATGAACGACTCGCCCTGGCAACGGCATTGACCGGACCGATCGGCAACTTGCACTTTGGTCCGGAAGTCGGCGTTGGTAAACCAAAACCGGACGCGGCTGTGATCGCGCCCTGGTATCTCGGTGTCAAACGCATGGCTGGTGACTTGCGAGTCCTGCAGGACCAGAATGGCACGCCCGCACTAGTTCATCAGGCGGACGCACGCGATATTCTCGATGTGTTGGAGCCGGAGAGTATCGATGCCATCATTACTTCACCGCCCTACCCCAACGAGAAGGACTACTCTCGGACAACGCGCTTGGAGACGGTACTACTGGGCTACATGCGGGATCGTACAGACCTTCAACGCATCAAGAAAGGGTTGGTGCGCTCCAACACACGTGGTGTGTACAAGGCCGATCGCGATGACGATCTCATTGCGGACCATCCCGAGATCAATCGCATAGCCGAAGAGATTGAAGCCCGGCGCGTTGAACTGGGCAAGACCTCAGGTTTTGAACGGCTTTATCCACGTGTAACCAAGCTCTACTTCGGCGGCATGTTGCGTCACCTCGAGACTCTCAAAGCCGCCCTGCGACCCGGAGCACGCCTTGCCTATGTTGTGGGGGACCAGGCATCCTACCTGCGGATCATGATTCGCACCGGCCAGATTCTAGCGGAGCTGGCGGAGTCAATAGGGTACGAGTGCGAGAGTATCGATCTCTTTCGAACACGTCTCGCAACGGCGACACGCCAGCAGCTTCGTGAGGAAGTGGTAGTGCTCCGGTGGCCAGGAAAGTGAGCGGTCGAGTTGGAGATTACGACCAGATCATCGAGCACATCTTCTTTCAACACTTCGAGCCTGGTGTCGACAGTGTCGTATTCCAGCGCCAAGAGATAGTCGACGCTGCAAGAACATTGGGTCTGAAACGACCAAGTAATCTCGGCGATGTAGTCTACACTTACCGATTTCGTCGGCTACTGCCGGATCGTGTACGGGAAGCGGCTCCAGGGGCGCTAAATTGGATTATCCGCCTGGCCGGACGGAGTACATATCGCTTTGATGCGGTCGCACTTGCTCACATACTTCCGACCCAGGGACTCGTTGAAACAAAAGTGCCTGATGCAACTCCAAGCATCATTACTCGATATGCGCTTGGAGATGAACAAGCACTACTCGCGAAGCTGCGCTACAACCGACTCATTGACATCTTTTCTGGAGTAGCCTGCTACTCGCTACAAAGTCACTTACGTACCTATGTCAAAGGTATGGGCCAGGTCGAAACAGACGAATTGTATGTCGGTGTAGACAAACATGGGGCTCAGTATGTCTTGCCGGTTCAAGCCAAAGGCGGGACGGATATCCTGAGCGTTGTGCAGATTGAGCAGGACATAGCACTAAGCGCTGCTCGCTTCCCTGCACTGATCTGTAGGCCAATAGCATCCCAGTTCATGGGGGACGACCTGATAGCTCTGTTTGAAATGGAAAGTGCTGGCGAGGGGGTTAAGATCGTCACCGAGAAGCACTATCGTCTCACTAGCGCAGACGAGATATCGCATGAGGATCTACGAACCTACCAGATGCGGACACCCTAGCAATCATCTGACATGTGCGTCCGGTAATCATTGGCCATCGCACATGCTGCCACTCCCAAAACTCAATGTCAGGACTTGTCACATGCGCCAGCGTTCGACGCGCATCTGGTGCGCATAGAACCTCGGATGAATCCGCACCATAGCGTCCAATAGCGCTACAGTCGGTGTGTGGAACATTGAGCGGGATCGGGGAGGTGGGCGATGGTTGAGGGGCGCGGGTTGAGCTTTGGGTTGGTGGTCGGGCAGCGGGCTACGTTTGCGGAAATGGTGCGGCGGGCGGAGGAGACGGAGGCGTTTGGCTTCGACTCGTTCATGGTCGTCGACCATTTCTACGGCTTGTTCGATGTCATGGAGCCGACCCACGAGGCGTACACGATGCTGGCGGCGCTTGCGCCGTTCACCGAGCGCGTCCGGCTCGGGGTGATGGTCTGCGGCAATACCTACCGCAATCCGGCGTTCCTGCTCAAACAAGCGGTGACCGTCGATCACGTCTCAGGTGGGCGGGTTGACTTCGGGGTCGGGGCCGGCTGGGTCGAGCGGGAACATGAGGCCTACGGATTCCCATTCCCGTCGGCTGGCGAGCGGGTCGACCGCCTCGCCGAGGCGCTGGAGGTCTGGGATCTACTCCAGACAGAGGAGCGCACGACCTACGATGGCCGTTACTACCAGTTGCTCGATGCTCCGTTCGAGCCGAAACCAGTCCAGCAGCCGCGCTTGCCGGTCCTGATCGGCGCGTCGGGACCGCGTATGCTCCGGTTGACCGCGCGGCACGCGGACATCTGGAATGCGCGTGGCATGCCCGACGAAGCGGCGGCCGGCAACGAGAAGCTTGACGACTTCTGCCGGGAGATTGGCCGCGATCCGGGCGAGATTGTGCGCTCGGTCAGCCCGGCTGCGACGTTTCTGGAGTCGTCGGAGGCGTTCGCGAAGTGGACCGAAGCCTACAAAGCCGTCGGCTTCACCGATTTTCAGATCCCATGGCCGCGTGATGAGGCGCAGTACGAGGTGCTGCAACAGGTCGTGATCGACACGCTGCCGTCGTTGCGTGACGGCTGATCTGCCGGTGGTTGCTGCCTTATCTGATCAGGCGGTTGTTGCGGAGGTTTCGACCTTCGCTCGCGCTTGGCGCAGCAGCTCAGCCTGCTTGCCAGACATGAGATAACCACGCTGAGCCTCGTTCCAGGGGCGGTCGAGATGCAACTCGGCCGCGATCAGGCCCATCCGGTAGGTGGCGCGTGCAACATCGCTGTGCTCATCGAGCCCGAGTTCTTTGACGAGGTCCGCGCCCTCGAAGCGTTCATCCGGGTGGTCGATCAGGTGGTCGAGGATCGCCCTGGCGGTCGCCTCGCGCACCTGCTGGTAGAAGGCACGGGCCTGGTCGGCGGTCGTCATTGTCGAGCGCTGCATACTCTTCCTCCGTAGCGTGCTCAAGCCGGATGCTCCTACGTGGGCTAGGGACAGTGAGAGCCGAACTGGCGGTAGTCCCACTCGGGTAGCGCGTGATACTGCCGGCAGACCTCGATCAGACGTGCCTTCGCAGCTTCGAAGAGCAGCTGGCCTTTCTCGGCCGATGCCGTCGTCGGATCGCCGTGTACCCCGTGTTCGCGCTCGCGCCGCCGCTCCGGGAAGCCGGTGTACTTCAGGATGTCCTCGGTGAAGTTGTCCTCGCGCTCGGGATCGGCGACTTGGAGGTCGCGGTCAATCAGGGTTGGGCGCAGGTAGAGTTGTAGCGACGTCTCCCATTCGCCGCCGTGGCCGATTGTGCTGTCGGTGTCGGATTGCTCGGTGATGATGTCGTCGACCATCTCGAAGAAGGTGATCGGGAGCATCCAGATGTTCTCCTCGGCCAGCTTGATCGAAACGACCTTGATGATCTGGCGGTTGCCGCCGTGGCCGTTGACGACGACGATACGCCGGAAACCGTTGGCCCAGATGCTCCGGCAGAGCTGCGAGAGCAACTCGATATAGGTCTCGACGCTGATCGTGAGCGTCCCGACCTCGCCCATGTTGTAGTGCGTCAGCCCCATCCACATCGGGGGCGCGACGATGACCGGGAAGTCGTCAATCGCCAGCGCCGTCTCGACCGCCAGTGCCTGGGTGTGACTGATGTCGACGTCCATCGGGCAATGCGGGCCGTGCTGCTCGACGGAACCCACCGGCAGGATGACGACCGGGTCGTCCTCAAGCGCGGCGAGCAGTTCGTGGCGCAGCATCTCCTGCCAGTGGATGGTCCGGCCATGCGACTCGCGCATACCGGCCCCGAAGACGGCGACATTCGTATCCATGCTGGATCTCCCCGCTTAGCCTGATTCCCGATGCGCTCATCCTAGCCCAGGCGGCGACGGGCTAGGATAGCCAGTCAGATGGGCAATTGGAACCCGTGGTCAGGCGCGCTTCCTTGTCGAAGCGCCGTGACCTGCTAGAGAGTGTGGAGCGCAGCGATGACGGCATCCTTCTACGAACGCTACGGGATCAAGACGATCATCAATGCCGCCGGCCCGATGACGAAGCTGAGCGGCCATGTGCTCTCGCCGGAGGTGCGCGAGGCGATGGCCTCCGCTGGTGCTGCTTGTGCCCGCATCGAGGATCTCCAGGAAGCAGCGGGCGAGCTGATCGCGCGCGTAACCGGCGCTGAGGCAGGCTACGTGACCGCCGGCGCGGCAGCCGGCCTAACGATGTCGGCGGCCGCAGCCATTGCCGGGCTGGACCTCGCGGCGATGGACCAGCTGCCGGACACAGCCGGTCTGCGGAACGAGATTATCGTCCAGCGCGGCCATGTCACCGCCTACTCGCACGCGCTGCGCGTCTCGGGCGCGAAGCTGGTCGACGTCGGCTACGTCGGCTATCCCGGCCAGGGGCGCACCTGGCCTTGGCAGGTCGAGGCTGCGATCAACGACCGCACGGCGGCGATCTTCTACTCGGTCGGCGCGATGCCGGGCATGGTCGAGCTGCCGGAGCTCGTCGCGCTGGCCCACCGGTACGATCTACCGGTCATCGTCGATGCCGCGGCGACACTACCGCCGGCGCGTAACCTCCAGCGCTTCATCGCCGAAGGCGCGGATCTCGTCTGTTTCAGTGGCGGCAAAGCGCTCGGCGGTCCGCAGGCGTCGGGCATTCTCGCGGGCCGTGCCGAGCTGATCGCGTCGGTCGCCTTGCAGCATCAGGACATGGATGTCGAGACGGAGACCTGGACCTGGCGCACGCGCTACCTGGAGAACCACGTGCTGCCCGGTCCGCCACATCACGGGCTGGGGCGGCCGATGAAGGTCGGCAAGGAGGAGATCGCCGGCCTGATGGTGGCACTGGAGCAATATGTCGAACGCGACCACCAGGCCGAGTGGCAGCGCTGGTATGCGATGCTGGAGACGATTCAGGAGTCGCTCGCGGACCTGCCCGGCGTCACCGTCGAGATCCGCATGAAGCAGAACGAGCCCGAGGCGGTGCCGGTGGCCCAGATTGGCTTCGACGAGGTCTTGTTGGAGATGCCAGTCGTCGAGATTGTCAACCGCTTGATGGACGGCGACCCCGGCATCGCCGTCTCCCAGGGTTTCCTCCAGGAGTCAGCCATCGGCATTAACCCGATGGTCTTGCAGCCCGGTCAGGAAGAGATCATCGCCAATCGGATCCGCACGTTGGTGGGCTCGCACTAGCCTGCGTTCCGTCCGTGCATCTGGCCAACTTCACAGCGCGAGCATAGCCCACGTTTAAGACCGCGGCCTGCCGGTCGCGCAGGCCGCGGTCTGTCCAGTGCTACTCCTCGCGAGTCCAGTCCTGGATGTTCCAGATCTCGTTGGACCAACCCGAGGGGTTGAGGCCAGCGATGTCGTTCTTGACGGCGTAGGTCTGGAAGCGCCAGACGAGCGGAATCTCGACGACGTTGTCGACGATGATGTCGTTCATCCGGATAAAGAGCTCGTTCTGCGTCTCCGGATCCAGCTCACTCTCAGCCTGTAGCCACAGTTCGTTGTACTCGTCGCTTGCGGGCGTCCCGAACCAACGTGAGGAATTGCCGCGCACCCAGTCGTTCGACTGCTGTGGGATGTCTGTCTCGATGTTCGTTG
Source organism: Chloroflexia bacterium (assembly GCA_030431755.1). Lineage (GTDB taxonomy): Bacteria > Chloroflexota > Chloroflexia > Thermomicrobiales > CFX8 > JAUIIK01. The sequence goes on along the minus strand of JAUIIK010000013.1, from coordinate 15,738 downwards.
ACTTGTAGAGTCCCATGTACTGGAGCGGGTAGAGCGTGCCGCCCGAGGACCACATGCCCATATCGGCGTAGAACTTCGTCCAGGTGTCCGGATTGCCGACATCGCCGGAGAAGTAGACGCTGCTTTCAATGGCCTTGATCTCGACCCGGATGCCGGCCTCCTCGAACGATTGCTTGATGATCTCTTGCGACTTCTGGCGGACGCTGTTGACCGTTGTCTGGAAGACGAAGTCGGTTTGATACTCGCCCTTCGTGCGGAGGCCGTCGACGAGTTCCCAGCCGGCGGCGTCCAGTGCCTCCATTGCCTGTTCGACATCAAACTCGAAGGATGTGTTTGTCGATGCAAAGCGCGGCGGTCCCGGCAGCGTGTTGGCGGTTGCCTCACCGGATGGGCCGTAGAGCTGAGTAGCGATCGATTCGCGGTCCACCAGCAGCGCCATCGCCTGGCGGAACTCGAGTTCGGAGATAGCCGGATGGTGGGTGGAGATATGCGCGCGTTCGCCGTCGACCTCTTCGTTGGGGTCGCTGAACTGGAGCACGACCCGCTCGACGACTGAGGCTCTGGTCGAGCCAATCGACCCGATGCCGGCATCTTGCATCGAGGCCAGCAGCTCCGGCTCGACCTGTAGGAAAGGCGCGAAGTCGAAGTCGCCGGTTTCGAGGACGGCGCGTGCAGCCGAGGCAGCGTCTCCGCCACCCTTGAGCTCGACGGCGTCGAATCCGGGCTTGCCAGGATCCCAATATGACGGGTTGAGCTCATAGCTGACGGTATCGCCGGGCTTGAAGTCGACAACTTGGAATGGTCCTGTGCCGATAGGCGCCATGTTGTAGGGGGCGTCCTGGGCATCCGCGCCGATCCAGTCGGCGAGGACGTGCTCGGGCAGGATGATGCCGGTTGTGGCGGTGAAGGCGTTGAACCAATCGGGGATCGGCTCGCTGAAGGTGACCTGCACAGTGACGTCATCGATCGCCTCGACCGACTCGATCGCGGCGTAGGTGCCCGCCGTCGAGGTCGATGCGTCCGGGTGGGTGATGTACTGCCAGGTGAAGACGACGTCGTCGGCAGTGAATGGCTCGCCGTCGTGCCAAGCAACGTTTTCGCGTAGCCGCCAGGTGACGCTCGTGCCGTCGGCCGCGACATCGCCATTCTCGAGCGACGGAATCTCGCGCGCCAGGATCGGAACGAGCTGGCCATCGGGGTCGATGTCGGCAAGCGGCTCGGCGCAGATGCGCGCGGCGAAGGTGTCCTTGCCGCCCTGGGCGAGGTGCGCGTTGAGGATCGTCGCCGCTTGCCAGGCGATGATGTCCAGACGGCCACCGCCGCCGGCAGCCGGCGCTGACTCCTCGGTAGCTGTCGGGTCCGACAGCTCATCGGTAGCCGTTGATTCGCCTCCGCCTTCGTTGCCGGGCGTTTCGGTCGCCGCCTCTTCGGCTTCAGTTGCGGTGGCGTCGCCCGTTTCGGCGGTTGACGTTGGTTCCTCGCCGCCGCCGGCAGACGTCGCGGTGGGCTCGCCTGCGTCGTCATCGTCATCATCGTCGTCACCGCAGGCGGCAAGCAGTCCTGCGATGAGAGGCGCTGACAGACCCAGCGCGGTAGCTCGTTTCAGTGCCTCGCGTCGCGACATGCCGCCGCGCTGGGCGACCTCGATGAGGCGTGTCAAGTTCAGTTCTGGTTCGTTCATCCATTCTCCTTCCGTACACAGTTAACGTTCACCGTGCGCCGGCAATTCCCGACACACCACGTGCCCCGGAAACTACGTCGTCCGTTGGCCCCCGCAAACGTTCACTGCCCGACCACCTGCTGGAGACCAGATACCGCACCTTCGACGCCGATGTGCCGCAGCCCCCTCCAACACGGACACTTGGCCGCTGCGCATGATCTCCAGCGCTGCGACCATCATGAGTATGCGCTCACGGTAGCGCCGTGTTAGTCTGGGGGTGACCGAAGGCAGACCAATTGACACGATGACAGGGGGCGGCGTGGTTCGTTCGAGGCATCTGAAGATCGTTGCAGTGCTCGGCGCGATGGTGCTGATGCTTGCCGTTTATCTCGGCGTTGCTGCCGAAGATCCCGGCAATCAGTACTTCCAACGGGTCTGGGAACGCACTGACCAACCAGTGCGCGATGGGCTCGTTACCCGCACCTGGAACTGGGGTCCGGACGCGTTTACGACGTCTATGATGGAGGCCTACGCCGACTCACCCGGCGGGCAGCGCGAGGTCCAGTACTACGACAAATCCCGGATGGAGATCACCCACCCGACAGCCGGCGACCCGGAGTCGATCTGGTACGTCACCAACGGACTGCTCGTCAATGAGCTCATGACCGGCCAGCTCCAGGCTGGTGACAACAGCTTCCAGCAGTACACCGCCGCCGAGGTCAACGTTGCCGGCGACGCCGACGACGTGCTCGGCCCGACCTACGCTTCGATGTCGAATCTCCGCAGCCTGCCGCCACTGGCGACCGGTACGATGATCACCCAGACGGTCGACCGTGCTGGCAACGTCGGCGACGACCAGAGCTACGCCCAGTACAACATCACCGCCGCGAACCGGGTCCAAGCGCCGGGCATCGACCATGTCGTGGCCGCGCCCTTCTGGGATTTCATGAACTCAACCGGGCTCGTCGTCGAAGATGGCCAGACGACGACCGCGCCGCTCTTCGAGAATCCGTACTTTGCGACCGGACTGCCGACGACCGAAGCCTATTGGGCCGAGATCAAGGTCGCGAACGTCGTCAAGTCGGTGCTGATTCAGTGCTTCGAGCGACGCTGTCTGACCTATACGCCGTCGAACGCGCCGCAATGGCAGGTCGAGCAGGGCAACGTCGGCCAGCATTACTACGCCTGGCGCTACGAACAGATCGTTGTCACGCCAACCCCGACGGAAACGACGCCGACTTCCTCGCCAACCGCCTCCGCGTCGCCGTCGACGACCGAGACGGTCACGATGACGGAAACAGCCAGCCCGACTGCCACGGAGACCGCGACCCTGACACCGACGGCGACCGAGGTGCCGGCTTCGACCTACAACTACGCCGGCAAGTTCGGAGAGCCGAGCGAGCCCTCCCGCTGGCTCATCCAGCCCTCAGGCATCGCGTTCGACTCGGCCGGGAACATGTACGTGACTGACTCGTCCAATGACCGTGTCATGAAGTACGACCCGCTCGGCCAGTACCTGACCCAGTGGGGCAGCAACGGGTCGAACAACGGGCAGTTTATGACCCCGGTCGGCATCGCCGTTGACTCGGCGAATAACGTCTACGTCTCGGATGTCAACAACCATCGGGTTCAGAAGTTCGACCAGAACGGGCAGTACATCACGCAGTGGGGCTCCCTGGGCGCTGGCGATGGTCAGTTCAACCAGCCCGCCGGGATCGCCATTGATCCGGCAGGGAATGTCTATGTCGCAGACGCGACCAATCACCGCGTTCAGAAGTTCAACAGCACCGGCAGCTACCTGACCAAGTGGGGCACGGCTGGCGCGGCGGACGGTCAATTCGACCAGCCGCTCGATATCGCGATCAGTGCCGGGAGCATCGTCTATGTAACCGATGCCGGCAATGACCGCGTCCAGGTGTTCGACCAGAACGGTGTCTACCAGCGCAAGTGGGGCAGCTTCGGAACGGGGCAGGACGAGTATGATCGTCCGACAGGTATCGAGATCAGCCCCGATGGCACGCGCATTTACAGCGGTGACACGAACAACGGCCGGGTGAAGGTCACCGACACCCAGGGCAACTACATAGCGGCCTGGGGCATGCCCGGCGCTGCCGCAGGTGAGCTGGCCAATCCGGGCATCATCGCGCTGAAGTCAGCCGACATGATCTACGTTGCCGATATCAACAACAACCGTATCCAGGCGCTGTGGACCGCCGACGGTTCCTATGCCGGCCAGATCTTCGGCGACAGCCGGGGCCGCTTCATCGAACCGGTTGGTGTCGCGCTCGACCCGGCTGGCAACATCCTGGTCGTGGACGATGGCCTCAACCAGGTCAAATCGTTCACCGCCGCCGGCGCCTACATCACCGAGTGGGGCGAGCCGGGATCGCAGATGGCGCCGAATATCCCGCTGGCGATTCCTACGGACGCCGCCGTGGATAGCATGGGCAACATCTATGTCAGCGATTCCGCCAATGACCGCGTCGTCAAGTACAACCGGCAGGGCCAGCAGATGATGACCTGGGGCGGGATCGGCAGCGGCAACGGCCAGTTCAACCAGCCGCTCGGGATCGCGGTTGACGGCAACGACAACATCTATGTGGTCGATGAGTTCAACCACCGCGTCCAGAAGTTCAGCTCATCCGGCGTCTACATGGCCGCCTGGGGTACGATGGGCAACGGCAATGGCGAATTCAACCAGCCTGGCGGCGTCGCGGTCTGGGGCACGTCGGTCTACGTCACCGACCAGCTGAACCACCGTGTCCAGCAGTTCGACCTCGATGGCAACTACATCCGCCAATGGGGCAGCTTCGGAACCGGCGATGGTCAGTTCGATGTCCCGGCGTTCGTGGCGGTCGATTCCGCCGGCTACGTCTACGTGACCGATGCGAACAACAATCGGGTCCAGAAGTTCACGCCGACCGGCGGCTACTACGCCCAGTTCGGCACGCTCGGTAGCGGTGACGGCCAACTGATGAACCCCCTCGGCATCGCGATCGACGCGATGGGCAACGTCATCGTGGCTGATGGAGACAATGCGCGGGTACAGATGTTCAGCCCCGCCTAGCGCGACCGTTGGAGCAGATAGCTAACGAGAGGAGCGTTCCTTCGGGGACGCTCCTCTGCATCTGATACTGATTCAGGTAGTCGATGGCAGGAAATTGGTGACATTGGTAGGGGCGTGGACCCAGAGGGTGCCCCTACACTCAACCGGACTCACTGACCGTGAAATAGTATGAAAGGACAACATGGCGCAATTCACGATCGCGGCCCACACTGGCGCGGACGACCACGAGATCGAGGCGTTTCTGGACGTCGCCTGGGACGCCTGGCACATGGGCGCGGGCCACGATCCTGACGCGGATTGGTCCGGAGGTACGATGTGCTTAGTTGCACGCGATGTGGTTGGCGCAATCGTCGGTATTGGGCGCGGACGGTACGGCGCTGGTGTCGGCCATCTCAGCGAGCTGATGGTTGCCGAACCTGCTCGAGGCAGTGGCGTCGGCAATGAGCTGGTCAGGCAATTCGAAGATTTCTGCTGGAACGCCGGATGTCATAAACTTTCGGTGCATACTGTCCAGGACAGCGCCGCGCACGAGTTTTACCGCCGGCGCGGCTGGCGTGAGGAAGCGGTCTTTCGTCGTGATCGCGCCCGGCAGGACTTCGTGCGGTTGTGCAAGTTCAGCGATGATTGAGAACCGTTAGTACAGAGGAGCGAGTATGTCCTTCCGCAGGATTCCGAAAGAGATTGATCCGCGGCGTCCCCCGAAGCGCCGTGGCGAGGATGGCGATGATGACGGCGGCGAATCGAAGGCCCGATCCTACGGCCAGTATGTCGAGATGACACCCGATGAAGTCGCCGAGCTCGAAGATGCCACAGGCGAGGTCGCCCGCGAAGGCGCGAGCGCGGCCGAGGATGCGGGCCAGAGCGCGGCTCGTTCGGCCAAGCGCGCCGTCCAGGACCGCGAAGCGTTCGAGGAGACGACCGACGAGGTGAGCCGTGAGGACGAGGAATCGTCCAGGCGGTGATTGACACACTCGACGTCATTGACCATCGTCCGTACCCGCTGGCGGCGGGCCGTTGGGCGATGGCGCAGCGCTGGCATGACCTGCTCTTCGCCCACTGGAGGGTGCCGCCGGAGGATATCCAGGCGTTGCTGCCACCGGCGTTGGAGGTAGACACGTTCGACGGGTCCGCCTGGCTCGCCGTCGTGCCCTTCGCGATGACCGATGTTCGGGCACGCGGACTACCTGGTTTTCCGCAGATCTCCAGCTTCCTGGAGCTCAATGTGCGGACCTATGCGCGCCTGGGCGACACGGACGGTGTCTTCTTCTTCAGCCTGGACGCAGCCAGCCGGGCGGCGGTCGCGGCAGCGCGGCGCTGGTTCCACCTGCCCTATTTCAATGCGCGGATGGAGTTGCGGCAGCGCGCCGACCGTATTGACTACCAGTCGCGGCGGACGCATCGCGGCGTGGAACCGGCCCACCTGGCCATCTCCTACCGCCCTACCGGGCCGGTCGAGCTGCCGCAACCGGGTACGCTGGAGCACTGGCTCACCGAGCGCTACCGTCTCCTGGCGGAACGGCGCGACGGCGCGATTCTCGCCGGCGAGGTTCACCACGGACCGTGGCCACTCCAGCGAGCGGATGCCCAGATCCACGTCAATACGATGTGCGAGTGGCTGGGCATCGACCTTAAGCCCCAGCCGGATCACGTGCGCTTCGCCCGCTTTCAGGATGTCTACGTCTGGCGACCGGAGGAGTTGGCGATGGGCACGGGAGCTGGGCAGGCGAGTCGATGAGAAAGTTCTGGATTGATACCGATACGGCGTCGGACGATGCCGTCGCGATCCTGATGGCGCTACGCTGGCCGGACGTCGAGGTGCTTGGCATCTCGGTGGTCAGCGGGAACGTCGGGCTGGAGCAGGCCAGCATCAACGCGCGCTACACCGTCGAGCTGTGCGGCGCGTCGACGCCGGTCTATGACGGTGCGGAGCGGCCGCTGGTGCGCGAGATCGCCGACGCAATGTTCTTCCACGGTCCGGACGGCATGGGCGGGATGAACTACCCTGCGCCGGCCGCCGAGCCGCAGCCGGAGCATGGCGTCGATGCGTTGATTGACTGTGTGCGGGCGAATCCCGGCGAGGTCACTCTCGTGACGCTTGGCCCGCTCACGAATATCGCGCTGGCGCTCCGTAAAGCGCCGGACATCGCGGCCAAGATCCCGATGACCTACGTGATGGGCGGCGCGGCGGTGACGCTCGGCAACATCACGCCAGCCGCCGAGTACAACATCTGGGTCGATCCCGAAGCCGCTCACATCGTCTTTCACTCCGGGCTGCCGTTGCTGATGGTCGGCGCGGAGCACTCCCGCGACAACGCCAACCTCGATGACGACGACATTGCGCTGGTGCGGTCGTTCGACACGCCGCTGGCCCACTTCACGATCGACTGCAATCTGTTTGCGCTGAAGGCCAACCGCGATTGGTTCAAGGAGTCCGGAATCGGCTTGCCCGACCCGGTCACGATGGCGATCGCCCTCGATCCCGATGTCTGTACGCGCCGGTCCGCCCACTACGTCGATGTCGAGGTGCTGTCGGACGTCACTCGCGGAATGACCGTCGTCGACCAACGCGGCGTTCTCCAGCGCGACCCGAACATCGAGGTCTGTTGGGAGATCGACGTCCCGCGCTGGAAAGAAACCCTGTACCGGACGCTCTGCTGAGCGGTTCCCACGGATACTGGGGACAGAGTCTCACCAATGCGGCGCGTGATTCATTGTGCCCTTCATGGATCAAGGCAACGCATTCGCTAGCGATGCGCCCGAGATCGGTTGATACGCAGCGCTATGCAGCAGACCCCACCACAGCAACACGGTCATACCGAGGAGGGCTTTGCGCTCGAGGGATCTTCGACCGGCTGCGCCGCGCGCCGACGAAGTCGGTCACGGTTGCTGCGGTACGCTCAATCGCCGTGTCCTGCAACGGCGGGCGGCACGCTCGCAACACGATCCCTCGGGCGCGACGCCTTCCTCGGGATGCCAGATTCGGAGCGGGGCGTTCCTAAACGAAGGTGCTCGGCGGCACGTGACGGAGAGATCCGGCGCAACTTGTCCTTCATGCGTCAAGGTGAGCCGTTCGCTTGCCGGTTGCCCGGATGTGGTGCGCACGCAGCACCAGGCAGCAGACGCCACAGCAACAACCGAGGCATCCCGACGCAGGAGGGATCTTGTCGTGAGCGTGTCACTTGCCAACGGGACGGAATGCTGACAACAACGCGGTAGCGCCAGGGCTCTGTGTCCCTGAACCACTGGCTGAACCACTGGTGTTGCGTGCGAAGATCCCACGTGCGGTACCGGGTCGCTTGAGGCGAGTACTGGTTGGCGCCGTACCACGGAACATCCGGGCTCGATGCTCGATCTCCAACGCTTGGCTTGATGCGTGATGAGGAGCGATGAGCCACGTCCCCACACCAGACGCGCAAGGTCTGCGAAGGCGATCCAACGTCGTGCGGGACAGATGCAAGACAACACACACTTGGACCTTGCGTTGTCGATGAGCGTCAGGAAATCAGCGGCGCTTGCCAGCTGGGGATGTCTGCCGGCGGCACCAGCAGGTTTTCCGAGGCGTGGCGTGGGAGGGAGCGGACCGGGAGGCGGATGCCGCGCACGGCCAGCGCCTCTTGGACGGCTGCCTCGGCGACCTCGGGGGCGTTGTTGTTCTCGGAGAGGTGGGCAAGCCAGACGGTGTGGCTAGACGGCCGTAGGGCGTCGACGAGGGTTGCCGCGCAGTCGTCGTTGCTGAGGTGGCCGTTCTGGCTGCGGATGCGGCGCTTGAGGAAGGCGGGGTAGGGCGAGTTGCGCAGCATCGTCTCGCAGTAGTTGGATTCCAGCACAACCACCGTCGCCTCACGCACCGCGTCCGACACCTCAGCCTGCGGCGTGCCGAGGTCGGTGAAGAGGGCGATCCGCTCGTCACCGGCATCAATGAAGAAGCCGAGCGGTTCGGCGGCGTCGTGCGAGACGCCGATCGGATCGATCCGGACGCCGGCAAGCGTCAACGCCTCGCCGGAGCGAATCGACTGCCAGCCTGGTTTGCGGCCTATCGCGTCGAGTGTGCCGTCGCTGGCATAGACCGGGCAGTCCTCGTAGCGGGTAAGCGAACCGAGCGCCTTGATGTGATCCGAATGCTCGTGGCTAATCAGGATGGCGTCGAGCTGGCCGGCGACGCCGAGCGCGACCATCTCCTTGCGCACCCGACGGATGCCGACGCCGCAGTCGAAGACGATCCGCACTTCGCCGGTGTCAAGCAGGAACGAATTCCCGCTGCTGCCGGAGCCAAAGGAGATGAGGCGCACTAGATCGCGTGCTCGGCGTGGAAGATCGCCCGGCCGACGCGGACCATCGTCGAGCCTTCCTCGACGGCCACCGGGAAATCGTTGGTCATGCCCATCGAGAGCGTGTCGAGCGTTGCTTCGGGATAGGCCGCGCGCAACTTCTCGGCGATCTCGCGCATCTCGGCGAAGACCGGGCGGGTTTCCTCCGGCTCGGCATGATACGGCGCCATCGTCATGAAGCCCTTGACCGCCAGATTCTCCAGCCCGAGAACGTGCTCGACCAGCGCCGGTGCGTTTTCGACCGCACAGCCGTGTTTCTGTACTTCGCGACCGACATTGAGCTGGAGGAGGACGGGCTGGACCACGCCGACTTTCTCGCACTGTCGGTCAAGCGCGTTGGCGAGGCTGGCCTCTCCCAGCGAGTGGATGAGGGCGAAGCGGCCGGCAATCTGGCCGACTTCGTCGTCTCGCATGGGGCCGACCATGTGCAGGATCAGGTCGTCGGGCACGTTCTCGGCGAACTTTTCAATCGCCATCTCGACGCGATTCTCGCCGAACTCCCGTAACCCGGCGGCATAGGCAGCATTGACCGAGGCGCGGGTGACGGTCTTCGAGATACCGACCAGCCGGACGTTGCGACCACTACGCCCGGATTTCTTTGCGGCTTCGTCGATCAGGTCGTTGATACGTGCGAGGCGTTTGCCGAGGCCGCTATCGAGGGCGGCGTGGTAGGTGCTGGTCATCTGATTCAGTTGTTCCTTTCCGATGCTGTGCCGCAGCGTGTCTTCAAGTCAACTGCGCTACCATAATCATACGCCCTCGGGGGCGTTCTCCGGCCATTGCGGCGCGGTGGGAAAACCAGTCGTCGCCGTGGCAGCGGGTACAGATGCGCGCCGTCTCGATGTTTGCCGCCGGTACACCGGCCTGTTCGAGCAGCAGCTCGTTGGCGGTCGAGAGGTCAAAGTGGGGTCGCGGCTGACGTTCCTCCCAGGCAGACGCACTCTCAACGACACCGCGTGCTTCCCAGGCGTCGATCACCTCATTGCCAACCTCATAGCAGCAGACGCCGATGGACGGCCCGATGCCGGCCCGGATATCTGCCGGGTTCGTGCCGAACTCTTGCGTCAGCTTCGCAACGGCGCGCGCCGCGATGCCTGCGACGGTGCCGCGCCAACCGGCGTGGACGACGCCTAGCGCATGCTGCGTCGGATCGTAGAGCAACACCGGCACGCAGTCGGCGACGATGATCGCTGGCGCGACCGAGGGCGATGCCGTCACCAGCCCGTCGGTCGCTGGAATGGCGTCGAAGCCTGGCGGTTGGCCGCGGCCGCGATCCGCCTCCTCGACCAGGCTCACCGTCTCGCCGTGGACCTGGCGTCCGAGGACGACATCTGCCAGAGCGAACCCGGCAGCGTCGAGAAACGCGCTGCGGTTGGCTGTGATGTGTTCGGTGATAGTGTCTCTGGCGTAGCCGACATCGCCCTCGGAGGGCGCGTCCGAGCGACGGCGGGACATGGCGTGGCGGAGCGGGAAGCTGGCGAAGCTCGCAAACTGAAAATACATCCGTGGCCTCGCTAGCGGTCCTGTGCTTCCTCGAGAATGATCTGGTCGACGACGAGCTCGACCGGAGCGCGGTCGTCGGTGAAGACCATCGCGTCGCCGTCCCAGCGGCGCGGTGTGCCGAACTGGATCGACGAGTCGCCGACCGCGCGGAGGATCGAACCCGCCGGCATGTTGACCTCGACATTGCGGTAGAAGGCGTCGACGCTGGATTCGCCATTGACACCGATGACCATCGTATTGTTGAAGTCCTCGACATCAATCAGGTAGACGTCGTCAAAGACTTCGTCCATTGTCGCAGCGATGACCTCGACCAATCGGAAGTCGTCGTCGGTGCGGCCGGCGTTGACAACGACCGCGCCGCTCTCATCGAGATGATCCTCGACGGCTTCGAAGAACTCGACTGTTGTGAGGTGGAACGGAATATACGGCTGCCGGTAGGCGTCGATCCCGATGACGCTGTAGGAATTGTCCGTTTCTTCGAGGTAGTAGCGGCCGTCGGCGACGATGACGTTGAGGTTCGGCTCGTTCATGTCGAAGTACTCGCGCCCGACCTCGACGATCTCGGGGTCGATCTCGACGCCCTCAATGTCGATTGGCCCATAGGCTTCGGTGAATTGCTGCGGCACGGTGCCGGCTGCCAGGCCGATCATCAGCAGACTGTTGACATCCTCGGGCGCTGTCTCGGGCACGAAGTAGGGCGCGATCATGAAGTAGTCCCAGGGACCGCGCGTGAGCGGCTCGGTCGGGTCGTAGATCGAATGGATCGCGTGGCCCTCGTTGAGGATGAGCAGCGTTTCGGTTCCACGCTGGAGTACCTGGATGTAGTTGTACTGCGATTCGGTCTCGTAGATGACTGTCGAGTTGCGGTAGTCGGCCGGTCGAATCAGCCCATCGTTGTCGATGAACGGTAGCGCGACGACGGCGGCGAGCGCGACGCCCGCGAACGCCACCCGCGGCCAGTCGGTTGTCGCAAGCAACCCGATGACTGACGGTATGAGGATGGCCATTGCCAGGACAAGAAATGAGTCGCGCGTGCCAAAGAGCGGGATGAGGACGAAGGCCGGCAACAGGCTCCCGAGAATCGAGCCGACGGTCGATAGCGCGTAGAGCGAACCAGCAGTGTTGCCGGCTGCGCTGATATCGGCGGTACGCAGCCGGACGGCAAAAGGCGAGATCATCCCGAGAAAGGTGATCGGCACGGCGAAGAGCAGGATTGTGCCGAATAGCGACCCGATGAAGACGCCGACGTTGACATCGTCGAAGGCGTCGAGCGAGAGCCGGAGAATCGGACCGGCGAGGTAGGGTGTCGCGGCGACCGCGAGGCCGGCGATGGTTGTGATCGTGAAGAGGACGCGCGGTTCCGGCCGCCGGTCCGCCAGCCGGCCCCCGAGGAAGTAGCCGATGGTCAGGTAGAGTAGCGTCAGGCCGATCAGGTTGGCCCAGATGAAGGTCGACGAGCCGAAGAAGGGTCCGATGAGCCTGGACGCGGCCACCTCAACCGCGATGCTGGAGATGCCGCCGGCGAAGACGAGCAGCGCCAGGGCCCGTCCGCGCGGGTCGATGCCGATCTGATTGGTCGCGACCGGTGTGCCGCCGATGTCTCCTTGCGCGCTCGTCACCGTCTAGGAGTCGTAGCGTTCGAAGTCGACTGGCACGTCGATCAACACCGGCTCATCGAGGTTGCGTGTCTCTTTGAGGGCTTCTGCCAACGCTTCCGGCGTCTCGGGCCGGCGCGCTTGCATCCCGTAGGCGTCGGCTATCTTGACGTAATCTGGATTGACTAGATCAACGGCGATGAAGCGGCCGGGGTATGTGCGGTGCTGGGCTGCCTTCACGGCGCTGTGTGTCCCATCGTTGAAGATGATGATCTGAACCGGGATGCGATGATGCACGGCCGCGCCGAGCTCCTCGAGCGTGAACTGAAAGCCACCGTCGCCGGCAATCGAGACGACCTGGCGATCCGGGCAGCCGACCTTCGCGCCAAGCGCGGTCGGCATGGCCGAACCGAGTGTGCCGAATCCGCGCGGGAAGAAATAGCTGCGCGGCGCGTAGACCGGGAAGTAGCGCACGGCTTCATAGGCGAGCATGGTCATATCATTGACGAGAATCGCGTCACGCTCCATACCGTCACGCAGCGCCTGGACATAGGGCAGGTACCGCGCTGCCCGTTCATCGGCGGGTGCGAGTAGCTGCTCGCGTACTGTGGCGACCTCGGCCTCCGACCAGCGTTCGCCAGGCTTCGAGCCGGCGCGCACTTTCGCGAGCAGGGCTTCCAGGCTGGCCGCCGCGTCGGCGACGATGCTGACGGTGCGTTCGTAATCGCCTACCGCGTGTTCCGCCGGGTCGATGTCGATGTGGACGAGGTTGGCCGGCAGCGGCATAGCGCCTTCGCCGGTGGTGCGGACGCCGAGGCCGGTGCCGACGGCGATCACGAGGTCGCTGCCTTCCATCAACGCAACGGTCGGGTTGTCGGCTGACCAGCGGTAGCCAAAGGCTCCAGCGCAGTAGGAATGGTCGTAGGCAATCGCGCCCTTGCCGGTCACTGAGGTGACGACCGGTGCGCCAAGCTCTTCGGCGAGCTGGGCGATGAGCGGCGCGGCTTCGGTTGTGCTGCCACCACCGCCGGCGAAGATCATGACGCGGCCTGCGCCTGCGATCAAGTCGGCTGCCGCCTGGACGTCGGCGTCATTCGGTGTGGATGGCTGCGCGGCCGCAATGCGCACCTCCGGCGCGTTGACCGGCTCTGCGAGGAGGTCCAGCGGAATCTCAAGGTGAACGGGCCGTGGGCGGCCGGACGCCAGCGCCTCGAGCGCCTGCGCAACGAGTTCTGGGAGGTCGGCGGCTTCTAGGGCCCGCTGGCTCCACTTGGTGATCGGCTTCATGAAGGCCATCTGGTCGGTCAGCTCGTGGAGGTTGCCGACCATCATGTCGAGGTGACGGCGCTCCTGGTTGGTAGCGATGACGAAGATCGGGGCGGAGTCGGCGTAGGCCTGGCCGACGGCTGTCGAGATATTCGTCAGGCCCGGTCCGGTGACGATCAAGGCCGTTCCGGGTTTGCCGGTGGCGCGCGCGTAACCATCCGCCATGTAGCCCGCGCCCTGCTCGTGGCGGGCGAGGATGTGGGTGAGCTCCGGGTCTTCGATCAGAGCGTCGTAGATGTCGAGCGTGTGGACGCCGGGAATTCCAAAGACGACATCAATGCCATTTGCCTTCAATGCACGGACGACGGCGTCGCCGCCGCGTATCACTTGAGTTGCCGTCGAGCCTGACACCAGTCGTTGCCTCCAGAATTCATGTCACCCAGCCACCAGCGGCCAAGTATAGAGTGTCGAACAGAGTACAATATGTACGTACATCCGGTATTCGAATGAATAGGACACAACCTTGACACAACTCGTGCATTTCACGCTGGCGACCGAGGACACCGGCGTAGCCGAACGCTTTTATCGCGAGGTCTTCGGAGAAGAGTTCGCGGCGATGGAGATTGAGGGCGAAACGCTCTATCGCGGCAGCCTCGCCGGGTTGGGCATGGTCATCTGTCCGTCGACGATGGCTGATGTCGTGGCCAACCGCAGCCGTCACCAGCTGCAGTTCAATGTTGATGACGTCGCGGCCCACGTTGAGCGGGCAGTTGCGCACGGTGGCCGGTTGCACACACCGCTGACCGACAACAATGGGCGGCAGTATGCCTGCGTCTGCGACCCGGACAACAACACGATCGAGCTTGTGGGAAGCGAAGAGGGCTAGCGCGTGTGCGGGAGATTTGCGATTGTCAAGCAGCTTGAGGAGCTTGCGCGGCTTTTTGAGGCCGGCCAGATTCGCGTGGATCCAATCGAACCGAACTACAACGTCGCGCCGACGAACATAGTGCCGGCCGTCATCACCGAGGATGGCGAGCGCGTCCTGACTGGTCTTTCCTGGGGCTTCACGCCGAGTTGGGCCAAAGCCCGCCGCGATGGACCGCGGCCAATCAACGCCCGACGCGAGACTGTGGCTTCCAGCGGCATGTTTCGCAGCGCCTTTGGCCGCCGCCGGGCGCTTGTGCCCGCCGATGGCTTCTACGAGTGGAAGCAGGAAGGCTCCGGTAAACAGCCATTCTTCGTTCACCGCGGGGACGGTGAGGTGATGGCGATGGCGGCAATCTGGGAAGAGTGGCGCGATCCCGAGGGTGAGCTACAGACTCCGCTGCGGAGCTGCGCGATCATCACGACGAACGCCAATTGCGAGATGGGGCAGCTCTATGACCGGATGCCGGTGATCTTGGAACCTGATGACTGGGACCGCTGGCTCGATCCCGAGATCACCGACGCCGAGCCGCTCGCCGATCTGCTCGACCCACCTGGCGACGGGGTGATCGCGTACCACCCGGTCGGCGCGGATGTCGGCAACGTCCGCAACAACCGGCCCGACCTCATTGAGCCACTGGCTCAGGGCAAGCTGTTCTAGAGCCGGATCTTCTCGGGACGTTGTGGCATTGCAAGCTTGCGTGGACTGGCAATAGTCTATCGACCGTGCAACTAACGCGCAAGGCCGTAGGGGTGGAGTTCATCTCCACCCGGTACCGTCTTCGATCCCGCAGCCGGGTGGAGATGAACTCCACCCCTACGACGCGCGACGAGTGACCAATGCCCAGGAAGAGATCAGCGTCTAGTCCGCTGCTACGCCCAGGTGGGACGAGAGGCCGAGGCGTTCCGCTTCGGCGACCATGCCCGGTTCGAGTGTTGCGCCGAGACCGTCGACGATGCGGGTGAAGAAGGCGAAGAGCGCGCAGTTGGTCGCGATGTCGCCGATGGCCTGGTCGTCGAAGCCGGCGTCGCGGAGCGGCTGGATGTCGGCCTCGCCCACGTCGCCGGGTTGCCTCGTCAGCTTGTAGACGTAGCGCAGCATGGCGCGGTCGGCGGCGTTGAGCGGCGGTGAATCCCAGATTGCCTGGGAGAGATCGTCGGCAATTTGCTCGATCTCGCTGCGGCTGTACTCATCCTGGGCCCGACCAAGCCGGCGAATCCACCGGCGGTGGGAGAGGGTTCAGAAGACGCAGCCGGTCGCGCCGCTGGTGAGCGTCGCGATCATCTCGCGTTGCAGCCTTGTGAGCGGGGAGTCGCCGAAGCGCACGGCTTGCTGGAACTGGGTTAAGCCCTTCAGCGCGGGGCCGTTGTTCGTCAGCACCTCGTAGGGCGGGA
>JAUIIK010000012.1 GCA_030431755.1 Chloroflexia bacterium | reverse complement strand
GGGCTTTGAGATACACGATGCGTACGTTATCAACGCGGACGGCAGCAATGAGCGCAATCTCACCGCGGCCATCCCGGGAGATGTCATTGCTGCCGATTGGTCGCCGGATGGCTCCAGGATCCTCATACAGGCGTGGGGCGGGCTTTCTCCGTCGGGAGAGGACATCCCCGGCGGGCTCTATGTCATCAACGCCGATGGCAGCGGCTTAACCCTCCTGACAGACGCGTTCGCAGCTCCGATGTGGTCGCCGGATGGTACACGGGTCGCATTTATCGAGCCGGAATCTTGCTGGGATTGCGCCCGCGATCTGTTTGTCATCGGTGTTGACGGCGGAGAGGTGACGCAACTCACCGATGGCGCTAGAGTCTTTGGCTTGGAGTGGTCGCCAGACGGAACGTCAGTCGCCTACAAGCGCATTACACACGACGAAGAGCAGCTCATGCTTGTTGATCCTGACGGCAGCACCGAACGTCAGATCATGGCGGTTCCGCGATGGTGTGGAGATCCGGGCTGCTTTGAATTCGCCTGGGCGCCCGACAGTCAGCAGATCGCCGTCATTAAACTGCCTCACGATCTGGGTGGATTTCCGTCCGATGTCGTCGTCGTCAATCTCGACGGATCGGAACCGGAGCTCATCATGTCAGGGCACGGTTTCTTCGGATTACGTTGGTCCCCCGACAGCCAGATGCTCGCGTTCACCCAACAACAATTCGGAGGCGGCGATCTCGACGGCAGCGCTGTCTGGATTGTGAATCTCACAAATGGTGCCGAGTTGGTGTTCGGCAATGACTACAGCGATCCTTCCGGTCCAACCTGGTCTCCGGACGGCTCGCTCGTTGCGATGAGTGGCCGCATCATCAATACCGCTGGCGACACTGTGCTCCTCAGCAGTGCCATCGGTAGCGGACCATCTTGGTCTCCGGACGGAATGTTCGTCGTCTCATACTGGGGTACTTGGACCGCCTCCGGAATTGCCATCGTCGCGGTAGACGGGTCAGCCCAGCGGCTTGTATGTGCTGATTGCAGCAGCCCAGGTTGGCGACCGGTAGCAGACATGAGCAATATCGACCGACGCTAGGCGATGCTCGAAGTCTTCGGCTACTTCGTCATCACGTTCTGCCTGGCCTATCCCTTCGCGCTCGTCGCGGCTTTGCCACTGTCTATTTCAATTCAGGAGGGCCTCCCTCCAATTTGGCGCGGCGTCTGCATCGCGCTTGCGTTCACCATCGTGGCCGCATACTTCGGCTTGCTTGGCTACGTCCTCATCCCGGAACACTACATTCTGGGTGAAGATCCCGAACGCGCGATGCAGCAATCGCTCTGGGATCTGCTCGGTGAGGAAGAGATGTACAGCGTTCAATATCAAGAGACCGCGCCGGATATCTACCGTGAACGCATCGGTCGGGTGTGAGCCGACCAGCTGCACTATCTGCGCCAATGGTCTGCGGCGACGACTGCGGTCGCTATCACCGCCTTGGCCAACTTCTTTGGGCATCGCCGGATGAAATCGGCTATCAGTCAACCGCAGAGGACGACTCGTTAGGCATCTCGGCTTACTGCCAGCCGAAATCTTCCAGCTGCTCGCGACCAAGATGGCGCAGGAGCACCTGGTATGGTTCGGGGTTATCAGGGTGGAGCTCGAAGACGGCGCGCTCGAAATACTGCACGACCGCTCCCGTCTCGGGATCGATAAAGGGCTCGCTAATCGGATAGCCGAAGAGCGCCAGACTCTCACGAAAGCTGACGCCTTCGTCGCCGAGTTCGAGGCCGCGACTCATCCAGAAGCCGAGAAACTCCATGCAGAGTAGGTGGCCGGTCTCGGCAAATGACGTGCAATGGCTGGGGGTGATGTCGCCCGTGGACCTGCGCTGAAATGGTTCACCATCGAGCAGCCCAGCGCGTTCCGCAGCTTCGAATCCCAGCCGTCCGAGAAGCACCTCGTAGGGCGTGCCCGCGTGCTCGGGATGCCATTCGAACCCCTGGCGTTCGAAGATCTGCACAGTCCGATTGACGCTGACCGTTGGACTGTCTTGCTCGAAAACGGCAGTCTGCTCGAACTCCTCCGTCAGCGGGAATCCGAATACCGGCAGCCCGCCATTGTGGTCCCAGTACGCATTGAAACCCAGATGCAGATAGTGCTGAGTCTCGGGGAAGAAGCGCCAATCCGAGCCTTCTGTCCCGGTCGACGTGCGGGAGCTGCTCGGGAGCACGTCCGCAACCGGAGTTCCGTACAGATCGCTGAACTCACCGTGCCAGAGCAGGTAACCGTTGGAGACGACTGGATCGTGGTTGTAGTGGTCGTTGGCGATAACGGTGAAGAGACTCCCGGTCTGCGTGTCGAAGCCCAGGATATTGTTCTCTGGTCGATCACGTTCGCTATGGTAATCCCATGCTTCCCAGAAGACGTAGCGTCCATCCGTCGTTGGGGAGTACACCTGGTTCACGAAGTAATAGGCTCTTTCTGTCTCTGCTTCCAGGTCGCGAATGACGAGCTCCCAGTTGCGGGAGTACACCAGCAGATCGCCAGATAGATCCAGGCCAAAGAGGCCTGCCCCAACTGGATAGAACGAATCTATCAGTGTCGGCTGGGCCTCGCCAATCCGCTTCGTCCAGACGTGCATCATTGCGCCGTCGTCGTCAGCCGCCAACCCGCCCCAGGCGATACGGTCTCCGGAAACCTTCGTGAAGTAGCTTGCGCCTGTGAATGCGGTGACGAGGAACGGCGGATCACCTGTCTCGAGGTCCAGGCCGATGATGCCTTCCCGACCGCTAGGGTCCATTCCATGCCAGATGACCAATGAACCTGAGATGGATGGATTCCGGGTGGAGCGTTCACTCGTATCAACGTCCATCGGCTCACCGGTAGCCAGGTTAAAGCCCAGGAGATCGGCGTCACAGCGCATTGCACAGTCGATGCCGCGATTCGCCTGCCAGACAACGTAGTAACCAGAAACCAGGACATTCCCAACGTCGAAGCCCTCGGTCTCCGCCGCGATGAGCTGCGGGTCGCCACCGGTGACAGACATCGCCCAGACTCCACCGTCGATCCAGACAATTGTCCGCCCGTCGGTATCTGCGTCACGCCCTTCGATCCAGACTTGAGAAGATTGCGCTGCACTCGCTGGGGTGAGGACGAACGAACCAAATGCCAGCAGCAGAAGACAGCCAACGCCTGCTCGTCCTAGTCGACTGCCCATATCGCTCACGCCCGTCCTCAATCGTTACGCCTTGGCATTGGATTCCATGCTGGCGCAGGACACACTTTGAACTGACGGAATACCTATCGCAAACTAGCAGTGCCAGTCAACACAAGCCAAACAGAGGATCCGCGTTACAAGATCATCATCGTCATGCTCGATCGGCACGCGGCATGACGTCGGCTCTATACTCGGCAACATCAACATTGATCTATTCCGACACGCTGAGAGGGAACACATGGATCGCGACCAGCTCTGCAACTCGACCATGACTGAGGTCGCAGCGCTCATTGCAGGCGGTGAGCTATCGCCAGTGGAGATTGTCGACGCGCAGCTTGACCGGATCGCGCGGCTCGACCCAACGCTGAAGAGCTACATCCTGGTGCTTGAGGAAGACGCCCGAACAGCCGCCGTGGAGGCCGAGCGCGAGATCCAATCGGGCGGCTATCGCGGTCCGCTGCACGGCATGCCGGTCGCGGTCAAGGACCTCTGTGCGATGGCGGGTACCGCAACCCAGGGCGGCGCGGCGGTGCTGGCTAACAACGTCACCGACTACGACAGCGAGGTCGTCGCCCGGTTGCGGGCCGCCGGCGCAATCGTCATTGGCAAGCTGAACCTCACCGAGGGGGCGATGGGCGGCTACAACCCGGCCTTCGACGCCCCGGTCAACCCCTGGAACCACGACCGCTGGACCGGCGCATCATCGAGCGGCTCTGGGGTCGCGACGGCGGCCGGGCTCTGCTTCGGCTCGCTCGGCAGCGATACCGGAGGCTCGATCCGCTTCCCGGCGGCGGCCTGTGGAATCGTCGGGCTGAAGCCAACCTGGGGCCGGGTCAGCCGGCATGGCGTGCTGGCGCTCGCCGAATCGCTCGACCACGTCGGGCCGATGACCCGCTCGACAGCCGATGCCGCCGCGATACTCGGCGCGCTCGCTGGACCGGACCCGAAAGACCCGACCTCGCTCCTCGACCCGGTCGACGATTATCTCGGAGGCATCGACAAGGGCATCGCAGGGCTGAAGCTCGGCTACGATCCGCACTACACGCACGAGGGCTGCCAGCGTGAGCAGGCCAACGCGGTTGGCGACGCGGTCGAGGTGCTGGCGGACCTGGGCGCGGAGATCGTCGAGGTCCAGATGCCCGACGTCGCCGAGTTCCTGCCAGCCTGGCAGACGATCTGTAGCGCCGAGGCGGTCGCCGCCCACGGCGCTACCTACCCCGACCGGCGCGACGAATACGGCCCCTGGTTCCAGGGTTGGCTCGATCTGGGCAGCCAGATCACTGGCGCTGACTACGCCCGCGCTAACACTATCCGCGCCGCCTGCAACGGCCTTGTTCGCCGAGCCTTTGCCGGCATCGACGCATTGATCTGCCCGTCGTCAAGCGGCCCGGCCCACCCGGTCACACGGGATGAACTGTATGGCCCAACCGATTATGACGTTGCGGGAATGGCCGCGATGCTGCGCTACACCGGTCCGTTCAACTTCAACGGCGCGCCAACGCTCTCCGTGCCGTCCGGACAGAGCAACGACGGCTTGCCGCTCAGTGTCCAATTCGTTGGACACCACCTCGGGGAAGCGCTGCTCTGCCGCATCGGCCACGCCTACGAGCAGGCTACCGAGTGGCACAAGCTGCGGCCACCTGTGTAGCCCGCCTGGCACTGTTCACGTCGATGCTGCGTCTCTGAAGCATTCGATTCTGTCAACCTGCGGTGCAGCGGGCAGGATCGGCGCGCCCTAGACACAATTACATCTACCTTGGGCGCATTGGACATCGAAGCGTCGGAAAATCGTAGGGGTGGGGCTCGTTCGGGGCGCCCTCTGGGCCCGCGTACGAATGCAGCCCCGTGGCCGGGTTCGGACAAGTCCCACCCCTACGAATATGGCGAGGATGAGGCGCCATCGTACTGTGGATGTTTCCGAGATTGGCTCTGGACGCGAGCCGCTCCCGAGAATGCTCAGGCCGGCGCGGCTGCCACCGCCAGGCGTTGCTGACCGAGCGGCCGGACGATGAGCGCGATGGCGATCGGCATCAAGAGCAAGTAGATCGACAACGGCACGATATCTCCGGTCAAGACAAGCTGCAGGAGATGCAGCACAACGATGACCGCCAGGAGAATCGACATCCAGCGCCGTAGCCTGAGCCGCAGCAGCACATAGGCAAATCCCGAGAGTGCCAGCAACAAGACAAAGACATACGACCACAACAGGAGCGGGCTGCCGCCGGCCGGACCTTCAACTGCGCGCGCCGGGCTGACGACGATGCCGTAGATCCCGACGGCTGCGTAGCCGGCTTGTCCCACGAGCGCCAGAATGCCCGCGCCGCGTGCGATGGAGCGGGTTTGGTCATCGCCTGCCTGAACGCGCAATGCGCTCGCCAGCTTCCACAAGCCGAAGCCCAGGAGCAGCGTCGCCGCTGCGAGAACAAGCCAGACGACTGTCCACTCGAGCCTCGCGCCTTCGATGACGGCAGCCTGTGCCGCGGCATCGTCGGCGTTGAAGAAGTCTATTAGAACCGTCGGCGAAAAGACGACGACGAGAAAGGTCACGATACCGGCGAGCATCAGCACACCTGGCCCGCGCCCCACGTCAGCGTTCATCGTCCGCTCTGTATCGAAAATCATGAGATCCTTCGCGCCTTTCTTTCGTTGCGTGTGCTGAGTAACACGCACGTCACCCGGACAATTTCGGCGTCCCGGTGCGCCAGCCGCCGCGTTTGCCCCGGTAGTAGCTCAGCGCGATGAGCCCGGCGCTGGCCGGGATCGTGAACATGAAGAGCCAGTACCAGAATGAAGTGATGGCCAGACAACCCGAAACAACCAGAATGATCGCCAGTGGTTGGCGCGAGGCCGAGCGGCTCAGGCCATAGATGATCGGGACACTTGCGACGAGCGGCACGCCGCCCATGATTGCCCACGATGCGTCGCCGGCGGCGGTCCCGGTGATGATCGCGCCGAGACTCGCCAGCGCCAGCAGGCCGACCAGAATATGGGAACACCAGGCAAGCGCTCGAACGACATTGGACTCGGGATTCATTGACTCGCTCCTATCTGCGGAATGACCTATCGCCGCCACTTCCATCCTCCAACTAAGGTCTGCGGACATCCCCAGCACGACCCGTAGCACTAGCCCGGCGGCCGTCCGCCAGGCCGGCTCATCAACCAAGCGGGCGAACTCCCGGTGTTCCCAGAGATCGCACTCGATCTCGGAGCGCCGGTCATCGCGGAACTCTGCCGGTAGCCGCCACGTATAGAACGCAGTCCAAGCCCTGGCAGCTGAGGTCGCCAGATCGAGCGCTCCGCGGCCGGTCCGCGCGCTCATGATGTCGCCGGACCTGGTTGCTGCTGGAGGTTCGCGGTCGAGACGTCGGCTGCGAGCGCCTTTGCCAGCGCCGCCTGGCCAGCCGGGGTGATCCAGTAGAAGCGCCGGCGCGGGCGGCTTTCTTGCGCTGCGACGACCGGATCTTCCCACTCGTTTTCCAGAAAGCCCCACCGTTGCAGCCGATCAAGCGCCTTGTAGAGCGTCCCGTGGGCCGTCAGCAGCTTCGCGCCGTCACGGTCCTTGATCTCCTTCGCCAGCATGAAGCCGTGGAACTGCGCCTGACCGGCCATTGCCAGATCGACCGCAGCCTGGAGAATCGACACTTCAATTGGAATCAGCGTGCCTTTTTTTCTTCTCATGTTGAAAAAATAGGAAGATATCTTCTGTTTGTCAAGTAGCCCGGTTGCGAATCACCCGTGCAGCTATCATCACACTGGCTCCGAAATCGAATCATCGCTTGATACTGAAGCGGGGATTGCATTGCTTGAGAAACCTGCGCTTGCCGACGACCAGCTCGTGTCCATCATCCGCGCAGACTTCGGGATCGAACTCGCGTCTGTCGAGTTCCTGCCGATCGGCGCAGATGTCGACACCGCCGTCTACAAAGGCGTGGCGAACGACGGCGCGGAATACTTCATCAAGCTGCGGCGCGGCGCGCGTGCCGATATCGGCGTCCGCATACCGCAGGCGCTGGTCGAGAACGACGTCGAACACATCATCGCGCCGATCCTGACCACGAGCGACGGGCTCTGGGCGCAGCTTGACGGCTATCTGGTAACGCTCGCGCCATTTATTAGTAGCGACGATGGATTCGGTCGAGATCTTGCGGACGGTCAGTGGTTTGCGCTCGGCCAGGCGCTCAGAGGCATCCATGATGCCGCGCTGCCGGAGGCAATCTACGCAAGCCTGCCCCGCGAGGAGTTCGCCGATGATTGGCGCGAGCTAGTGCGCGCCTTTCTGCTCCAGTCCAACCGCCCGGATTTCGTCGACGACGCGGCGGAGGAAATGGCCCAGATCATGCGCGCTCACCAGGCAGTCGTTTCCGAACTGCTCACCCACGCCCAGCGGCTGGGTGACGAGCTACGTGCTGAAGACCTTGAATTCGTTCCCTGTCACGCCGACATTCACGCCGGAAACATCCTGATCGACCACGATGAGCGCCTCTACATCGTCGATTGGGACACCTTCATGCATGCGCCCAAGGAACGGGATCTGATGTTCATCGGCGGCGGCATCGGCGATAGCTGGCGCGGCGCGCATACCGAGCGCCCCTTCTACGCCGGCTATGGGTCGGTCGAGGTCGACCTGCGCATCATCGCCTACTACCGCTGCGAGCGGATCATCCAGGACATCACCGAGTACGGCAAGCAACTCCTCCTGTCACCTGAGGGCGGCGCGGACCGGGCCCAGGCGGTGCACTACGTTGCCAGTAACTTCCGACCCGGCAGCACGATCGACATCGCCCTGGCATCCGTCGCACACGCCAATAGCTAGCCAAGACGATAGCCGGCGATCCAGCCGCCGTCCGCGACAACCGACGACCCGATCACAAACGAGGCGTCGTCTGAGCAGAGCCAGACCACGAGGTTGGCGATCTCCTCCGGCGTGCCGAGCCTGCCGATTGGTTCGAGGCCGACCAGCGGCGCGAGCGCCTCATCATCATCGCCGATAGCCCCTTCGATCATCGGCGTGCGAATGAAACCGGGGCAGACGGCAGTAATACGGATGCCGCTGGTCGCGTAATCGAGCGCCGCCGACTTGGTCAAACCAAGCACTCCGTGCTTCGCGGCGACGTAGGCGGAGCTACCGGCGAATCCGACATGTCCGAGTACCGACGAGCAATTGACGATGACGCCGCTCTCCTGCCGCAGCATCTCGGGGATCTCGTACTTCATCGACAGCCAGACACCAGTAAGGTTGACATCGATGACGCGCCGCCAATCCTCCGGCTCATAGTCCGCCGAAGGGCCCATCGGTCCCGAGATACCGGCATTGTTGAAGGCATAGTCCAGCCGGCCGTAGGCATCAATCGTCTGCCTGACCATATCCTCGACCTGAGTCGCATCGGAGACGTCGGCTGCGATGAAGAAGCCCTCTCCGCCGGATTCCTCAAGCTCGGCAACAGCCGTCTTGCCGTCCTCCGGGTTGAGGCCAGTCACGACGACGCGCGCGCCGGCCCGCCCGAATGCGATAGCCGTGGCGCGACCGATGCCGGTGCTGCCTCCGGTTACCAGCGCGACTTTCCCGGACATATCATGAACATTCATCAGGGGACCTCTCAATCAATGGCCGTCCACGGCGCTGATGTGCCGCGGACGGCCAGTGTTTCGACCAATCGCTATCCCGCTAGCTCGCGGGCGTCGGTTCTTGATGCAGCGTCATCGTGGACGGGGTCTCAACCGTACCCCGGCTGCGCCAGGCGTTCCAGGCCAGCAGCGTCAGCGCTCCCGCGCCAACGACGGCGGCGACGAACTGGATGAAACCGCCGAGGAACGGAACCAGGCCGACGACATGGAGCACGACCACACCGAGCACCGCCGCGAGATAGGGATGCTCGATCGTCGTCGGATCACGGTCCCGCGCGACGAGCCACAGCCCGATACGGGTACCGGTCACGACGTAACCCAGCATCGCCATCAGCGGCATCAGGAGCAGGAGCAACGCCAGCCCGACCGGGATGCCGAAGATCGACAGGAAGGCCAGGACGGCGAAGAATGGAATCGCGATTCCACCGACGGTCGTCGCCAGCAACGTCGCGCCCGACCGCTCTGTGATGAAACTGGCCGACGTCACAAGTTGCCGGCCACCGGCGGCGGCGAAGAGCAGCGCCACGACGATCGCGAAGATCATCATCGCGGCCCAGAAGAAGGCCGAAACCGCCAGTGAATCCCAGGCGGACCAGGCAACCGCCGAGCGCTCGTGGGTCGAGCCCTCGATGACGCTACCCGTCGCCCGGCTGAACGCGCTGTCGTAGAGGTTGAGATCGCCCTCGATGCGGGCGTTCTCCAACAAGTCGATCTCGCCGCTGATGACCATGACGTCATCATCAACCGTACCGCTCAGTGTGGCCTTGCCGTCGATGACGACCAACGCCCCAGTTACCTGACCAGCGATCTCGGCGCTGTCGGAGATGACGACGACGGTGCCGGCCGTTTCGCCGGCAGCCAGATCGAGCGGTCCGTTGATTCGCACGAGAACGTCGTCTTCATGCGCCGTATCCCCGGCGTCCTGCGCCAGGACCGATGAGGGCATCAGCGCGGCCAGCAGAATGGAGAGTATGAGAAATGTCTTGAGTCGCATGGGGAGCCCTTCTCTCCTGATGAGGTGGGAGGAGATACAGGGCCGGGGAGATTCCCACCCAATCATCGCCCCGGCCAAATAGTGGGGCGCGGCCGGGCCCGCTAGCTCGACTGGACCTCGATCTTGCGGCCCGGTGTCGACTCGCGCTTCGCCAGCGTCACCGTCAGAACACCGTCTCGTAGCGTCGCTTCGGCACGCTCATCGTCAACGGCGGAGGGGAGCAGGATCGAGCGCTTCACTGTACCGACACGGCGTTCCCGGCGATGCCAGGTCGCGTCCTTCTCCTCGCGCTCATCAGTGGTTGTGCCCTCGATGACGAGCGATCCGTTGCGGACGTTGATCTCGATCTCGTCACGGCTGTAACCGGGAATCGACGCGGTTACGACGAGTTCGTCGTCGGTCTCCTCGACATCGACCGGCATTGGGAAGCGCTCGTAGACCTCATAGGGCCAGCCCTCGACGTCTGCAAACAAGCGGTTGATCCGGTCACGGAACGTGTCGGCCGGCGGCGTTGGGCGAGTCGTTGTGATGGACATTATGGTCCTCCCTTGCGAGTTCCACCATTGGACGAACGGCCACCTGGTTAGAGCATAGGGACTACCGCGCAACAGACGTCACAACAAATCCCCAACGCTCGTTACAATCGGGTTAATCCATTACGAAGACCTGGCAGCTGACTGGTCCTCGCGTCCTACCGGAACCATTTCCACAGTCGCGGTGTATAGAGGGTAGAAGATGTGCGCTCCATGGAGGGCCGGCCATTGGAGGAAAGCCAGCTCGTCGAGCTTGCCCGGCGAGGTGACGCCGACGCCTACGAGAGACTGGTGCGACAACACCAGGATGTAGCTTTCCGTGCCGCCTATCTGGTCGCCGGGGACGCCGGCGAGGCCGAGGAAGCAGTCCAGGTGGGCTTCATCAACGCCTACTACGCGCTCGACCGCTTCCGGCCCGGCGCGCCCTTCCGGCCCTGGCTGCTGCGCATCGTCACCAACGAAGCTCGCAACCGGCGGCGCTCGGCCGGCCGTCGTGCCCGCTTGGCGCTGCACGCCGCCGGGGCACAGCTCCCGGGTGACGCGGCCCCATCGCCCGAAACTGTTGCCTTGGGTAGCGAACGGCAACAGGAGCTACTCACAGCGCTGGAGGCCCTGACGGAGCGCGACCGCCTCGTCATCGCATACCGCTACTTCTTTGATATGTCGGAGGCCGAGATGGCCGAAGCCCTGGCCTGCCCGGCCGGGACGGTCAAGTCGCGTCTGTCCCGCGCGCTCGGCAAACTCCGCGCTCAGATGACTGAGCTTGGGAAATTGGAGGGAGAGCAGCTGTGAGCGACAGCTTCGGCCAGACGGATCGGGAGCTCGGCGCGGCGCTAGAGTCGCTCGGCGCGCGCGTGCAGTATCCGGAGACACCGGACATTGCAAGCGCCGTGCGCCGGCAGCTCGACGCGCGCGTCGCCAGCCGGAGCCGCGTCCTTGAGCTACCACGTCGCTGGGTCGTCGCGGCAGCCGTCATCGCGCTGCTCGTTGCCGGCACGGCGCTAATCTACAGCACATCCCGCACAACAATCGCCGAGTGGTTCAACCTCCCCGGCCTCACGCTTGTCGCCAGCGCCCCCGACGAACAACCCAGGCTCGGGGAGCCGTTTAAACTCGGCACGCCGGTCTCACTGGACGAAGCGGCGGGAGACGTCACCTTCAGCATCGTGAGCCCCGCAACCTCGGGATTGGATGAGCCCGACGAGATCTACCTCGACAGCGGCATGACTGGTGGAGCGGTCACCTTCGTCTATCGCGCCCGGGACGGACTCCCGGAGGCCGAGGAAACCGGCGTCGGCGCGTTACTCACCCAGTTCCTGGGCACGCTGAATCCCGAAGCGTATGCGAAAGGCGCACCGGAAGGCGTTGCCGTCACCGTCCTCGACGTCAACGGCAACGACGCGTACTGGATCTCGGGCGAGAGCCACACGCTTTGGATGCTCGGCGCGGATGGCGAACCGGTCGCCGAGTCGCTACGTTTCGCCGGCAACACCCTCGTCTGGCAGGCAGGCGACCTGACGCTGCGCCTCGAATCCGCCCTGAGCCTCGAAGCGGCCCTGGAAATTGCGGCCTCGATGACTGACTAACCGTGCAACTGGAGCAGCGTATCGACAGGACAGGAACACGCCAGTCTAATAGGACGCGGCTCTTTGGCGGACCCACCGCTAGCGGTCGGCGAGGACTACACTTCGACGGCGGTCCCGCAACGCGACGAAGGGTACATGCGGTGCATATCTTCCTGGAGACTGAACGGCTCATCCTGCGTCGCTTCACTCCCGACGACGCCGACCTGCTCGTCGAGCTCGATAGCGATCCTGAAGTCATGCGCTACTTGAGTGGCGGCAAGGCAACCCCGCGCGATGAGATCGAGAACGAGATCCTGCCGGCATTCCTCAGCTACTACCCCGAGAGCGACCGTTACGGCTTCTGGGCGGCGCTGGAGAGAGCTACCGGCGACTTCCTTGGCTGGTTCCACTACCGGCCGCCCTGGGGTGGGCCGCTCAGCTCCGACACCGCCGAGCTCGGGTACCGTCTCCGCCGGGCGGCCTGGGGCAAGGGTTTTGCGACCGAAGGCTCCCGAGCGCTGATCGCCAAGGGCTTCAACGAGCTAGGTGTCGGCAAAGTGACGGCAATCGCCTACGAGGACAACATCGGCTCGCGTCGGGTCCTCGAGAAGTCCGGGCTGCGGCTCTTCCGCAAGTTCCGCTTCACGCCCGAGGAGCTTGCCGCCGAGGGGGTCGACCCGGACGTTGTCTGGGATGGGTTCGACCTCGAATACCGGCTCGACCGCTGGGACTGGCGCAAGCTCACCGAGGAGCGTGGAGACCGATAGCGCAGACCACCCGACGGTCGTTAGACCGCGCTTCACGACACTGGCTCGGGCGCTTCCCGCAGGCCGCGCAAGGGCGAGAAGAGGACGACGGCGGTGGAGCAGACGAGGGCCACGGCGCAGATCGCGAGCGTCTCCCGCAGGCCAATCAAACTGCCGAGCGTGCCGCCCAGCAGCGCGCCAACCGGAAACGCCCCGAAGACCAGGAAGCGGTGGCCCGCCGTCACACGGCCCTGGAGCTCGTCGGGCGTCACGATCTGCCGCAGGCTCCACTGCTGGATATTGACGATCGTGCCGACAACGCCATAGAGCAGCGACTGCGCCGCCAGGACAAGCACGACGAACGCCCCCGTCGTCAACGGCACCAGCAACCAGGTCGCCCCCTGCAGGAACCAGAAGACAATGATTGTCGGCCCAACGCCCAGCCGACCCGCCACACGCGCCGAAAGCAGCGCGCCCGGGATCGCGCCGACCCCGCCGACCGCGAGGATCAAACCCAACGTCACAGGAGCCAGGCCGAGCTCCTCGGTGGCATAGAGGACGTAGAGCGCGACAATCGCCTTCTGGAAGATGCTGTACACAACCGCGCCCAGGACGATTGGCCGCAGCAGTGGATGGCCCAGCAGCATGCGCAGGCCAGCGACGATATCTTCGCGGATACTGGTCTCCTCAGAGCGCGCGACCGGCGGCTCCTGCGCCTGGATGCCGCGCAGCAGGAGCGCTGAGACGAGGAACGAGATTGCGTCGACGACGAGCGCAACCGGCGCAGAGAGGGCCTGCACGATGAGCCCGGCGACGCCGGGTCCGCCGGAGTTGGCGGCAGAATGGCTGATCTGGAGCTTGCTGTTGGCGTCGACAACCTGCTGCCGGCCGACCAACGCGGGCACGTAGGCGAAGTGCGCGACCTCGAAGAAGACGCCTAGCGTGCCGGCGAGAAAGGCGATCACGTACATCTGCTCGATGCGTAGCGCGCCCGCCCAGGCGGCAATCGGCACCGAGAGAATCAGGCCAACCCGCAGCAGGTCGGCGGTGACGAGTATCGGCCGGCGTTTACGGCGGTCGACCCAGACGCCGGCGAAGAGACTCCAGAGAAAGAACGGCGCCGTTCCCGCCGCAGCCAGATAGCCCATCTCTCTCGCCGACGCGTCCAGCGCCGCGATCGCGAGCAGCGGGAAGGCCAGCGCAGTGATTTCGGTGCCGAAGAGCGACGCGGATTCCGCGCCCCAGAGCCGGAGGAAGTCGGCGTTGTCCCAGAGCCCGCCATCCGGCAGCAGGCGCCGGAACCTGCTCGACACATTGCCGCTGGAACGTTCCAATATCTGCCTGCCCAACTCGCCCTACCAGTGAAACTACGTTTGCTGGTAACGACGATACATCACAACCCGCAACCAGTAAAGCGGCGGTTACTGGTAGACTGATGGTGTCACGCATCGCAACGACATTTCGGGCAGGTTGGCAGAAGTATGGAACTCAAGGATCTGCGGCTACTCGGCGGCAAGCTCTGTATCGACTACGCCAACTCCTTTGACAATGTCGCGCCGGGCGAACGGCTCGACTTCATCACCAGCTATGCCTGGCTCCTGCGTTGGTGCCGCCACGTCGGCCTGACTGACGAGCACGACGCCCTGGCGCTCGACGAGCTAGCACGCGCTGACCCGGACGCCGCAAGCCGCGTCTATGAGCGAGCCATCGAGCTACGGGCTGCCCTGCGCGGTGTTCTTCATGCCGTCGCCGAGCAACGTCCCGCGCCGCCGGACGCTCTCCAGGCAGTGCAAGCTGAGTACCGGCGCGCGCTTGACGCGATCACCTTGACGCCGAACGGCAACCGATACCAGTGGGACGCGCATTCGACGTACCCGCGGCTGGATCAAATCCTCTGGCCGATTACCCTCTCCGCGCTCGACCTCCTGATGCGGGACGACCTGCGACGGGTGAAGCTGTGCGCCTCCCACGGCTGCGGCTGGCTCTTCTACGACCAGAGCAAGAACCGCAGCCGCCGCTGGTGCAGCATGGAAGGCTGCGGCAGCGAGGAGAAGCTACGTCGCCACTACCGCAAACGCAAGGCGGCGGCGCAACAAGGCAGTTCGTGATCGTAGATTCGTCGAGAGTCCCCCTCAAGTCATCCTGAACGAAGGCCGGGTACCTGTGCAGCGGGTGGTAGCTGAAGGATCTACGTCGGCCATTCGGGTTATACGAGGTGGAAACCCGATTTTCATACTCGACTCTGCCCCGCCCGATCTCGACCGTTGCTGCAGATCCTTCAGCTCCGCCGAGCCTCCGTTCAGGATGACCAGCGTTAGAGCCCGTCATCATGGCCTGATTCACCATCGCGATTGACATCGGAGCATCGTGATCGATAGCGTACGTCGCGCCATGACCACGTGATACACCCGGTATCCGACGCCGCAGACACGACAATCGGTCCAGCGCCCACCGCAACTCTAGTGCGTCGCGTTCGGGTCCGGAGCCTTACGCTCGGCGTCGACGAGCTGCATCCGGAAACCGTCGGGATCGCGGAGGTTGACTGTTAGCCTGCCGGTCGACTGGACGTAGTTGGGCGGGTTGAGCGGGGCGACGCCAGCGCTATCGAGCTGCTCGTAGGCGCTCTGGGCATCATCGACGGCGAAGGCGATGTGGTTGACGCCGGGATTCTCTTCGCCTTCGACCTGGTGAATCTCGAAGATCGGCTGGCCCTCGCCCGGCAGCTTCAGCTCGGCGGAGCCGCCGTGGTGGACGGTCCGGGTGATGACCTCGAACCCAAGCTTCTCCATGAATGCAATGTACTCATCGGCATCCCGCACGACGATCTCGATGTGGTCGATTCTCTTGACCATTGGTCCACGCACCCTTCCCGTAGCAAGCAGAGTTTGACCGCGTCACCATAGCCGATCAAACGGGTGCCAGGGCCATCTGCGTTATCGTCACAGCGCAAATGCCGGACGGGAACAGAGCCAGCAGGCCCACACAAGCCAGCCTCAAAAGCGCCAGCGGGTCTGGCTGAAGTTGAATCCTGCTTGCCGGCCAAAGCCGAGGATCTTTGCCGGCGCGACCTCGTAGACATAGGCCGAGCCAACGCCCTCCTGGTGGAAGGCGTTATCGCGCACCTCGAATGGCCAGTCGTACTTCGTGCGCCAGAGGTCTCTCAGGAGGTGCAGCAGAGCGTCATCGGTTACCCGGACGGCCTCGCCCTCGACGATCAGATCGAGGCCATCGCTGTAGGAGTTCGAGCCGGTGGTGAGCACAACCTGCGGATTCTGGGCGAGATTCCTGCCCTTGCGCTCCTCGGGGCCGGTGCAGAAGTAGAGGGCATGTTCGTGCCAGACTGCCACGAGCGGCGTGACATGCGGCCGGCCATCTGGTCGCACGGTCGTGATCCAGAAGATCTCGGCAGCCTCGAGCGCCACGCGGCCTTCCTCCCACGGCGTGGGCTCCGCGTCCGGCGTGCTGAACGACGGGTGGAGTTCTGTCGTGGGCAGGTCGGTAGACATCGTTGTCTCCATTTCTATGAGCGACGAGTTCGTGTGATTCGCGCCAGCCCGCTAGCTCGCAAAGCGCCGGGCCGAGCGGGCCTTCGCTTTCGCCGCTTCCTCCTCGCGGTTCTTCGGGGCAGCGCCCGTTTCGAGCGAGTCGAGCAAGCGGGCAGTGACTGTGGCGATCTCATCGACGGCGCGGTGGAATGCGGCGTCGTTGACCTGCGAGGGCTTGGTGTAGCCGCTGACTTTGCGGACGTACTGCAACGCCGCCGCCTGGATCTCCGCCTCCGTCGCCGGTGGCTCGAAGTTATAGAGCGTTCTGATATTGCGACACATGCAAGCTACCCCTTCGCAAGATTCATGGCTCGCTCCGTGCACATCGAGCAGCCCATGAATCAGAACAGATGTCCTATACGTATACTAGCAACTGCTGCCTGCCTGTCAATGCCCGCTGCGCCGGGGCGGCGCCTGGTCATTGCGAGTCCAGGTGAACGCGGCGAAACTGGACGCAGGAGCATCCAGCGATCCGAGGCCTCTGGGGGAGGACCAGATGACACGGACGAGCAAGTGGGAGATTCAACGATGAGTGGCATTCCTTACGTCGTGACAGTCGCAGCAGCGCTTGGCTGCGGGCTCATGGCCGGCGTCTACTTCACCTTCTCGACATTCATCATGGTGGCGTTGAAGCAGCTACCAGCCAGCCAGGGCGTCACGGCGATGCAGTCGATCAATGTCAAAGCGGTCAACCCGCTCTTCATGCTCGCCCTCTTTGGAACTGGCGTGCTCTGCCTCGGTACCGCCAGCTGGGCGCTGATCGCGTCGGGCGATCAACCGCAAGCGCTCTTGGTCGGAGGGTCAGCAATCTATCTCGTGGGGTCGATCCTCATCACCATCGTCGGCAACGTGCCGATGAACAACCGCCTCGCAGGGCTCGATGCCGAGGAGCCGGAATCGGCGGGCTACTGGGAGCACTATGTTGCGCGGTGGACGAACCTGAACCATCTCCGTACCCTGGCGTCGCTCATCGCGACAGTCATGCTAGCCATGGCCCTCGGGCAATAGCGGGACGGCCAGCCTGTGCCGACTGCCCCGCTTCAGGCTCTGCAGCACGATGGTCCATCGATCGCCAGATGGTTACGTGCGAAACCGAAGGGGTGGAGTTTATCTCACATGTTCCACCGCGTTCCTGGCGCGAAGGTGTTTCACTCCGATCCGACATCCGGGAGGATGTCGTCCGAAGCGCAACGAAGTGCAGTCGAAGGATCTAGTTACCCCGAAGCGGTGTTGGAGTAGCCACTAGATCCTTCGGCTTCGTAGAACCTTCGCCCAGGATGACGCAAAGGCAATAGTTGAGTACCGATCCACGGGAGAACGACCGAGAGCACACTGACACCATGCGCTTACGATGAGTCAAGTTCGTTCATCTCCACCCGGTTCTTGCATCGAACTCCGAGCCGGGTGAAGATGAATTCCAGCCCTGCGGTTCACCGGCGACCCGTGGCCTAGCCGCCCGCCAGCGCCCCAACGATGAAGAATGGCTCGTTTCCGGCGGCGATTGCTTCAGGCAGCGGCGCGTCCGGCAACTCGTGGGAGAGATCCTGGCCGCAGCCGAAGAAGCGCACCAGCGCCCGCCGCTCGTGCGTGACCGTATCGCGCACGGTCCCGCGCAGCACCGGGTAGCTGGCCTCCAGCGCGTCGAGCAGGGCCCGTTGCGTCACCGGCCCCTCGACCTGGACCGTCACCTCACGGCCGGATTTCGCCAGCGTCCGCAAGTGGTGTGGCAGCTCGACGCGGATCATGCCAGCGTCTGCACTTCCACCGAGGTGACGGCCGGGAGATCACGCACGATCGGCGCCCAGGTGTCGCCCGAATCAGCCGAGGCATAGACCTGGCCCCCGGTCGTGCCGAAGTAGATGCCGCATGACTCCAGGCGGTCAATCGACATCGCATCGCGCAGGACGTTGACGTAGCAATTCTCCTGCGGCAGGCCGTTTGTGAGCGCCTCCCACTCGTTGCCGCCCGAGCGGCTGCGATAGACGCGCAGCTTGCCTTCCGGCGGGTAGTGCTCGGAGTCGCTCTTGATCGGCACAACGTAGATCGTCTCCGGCTCGTGGGCATGGACGGCGATGGGGAAGCCGAAGTCGCTCGGCAGATTGCCGCTGACCTCGGTCCAGAGATCGCCGGCGTCATCGCTCCGCATGACATCCCAATGCTTCTGCATGAAGAGCGTGTTCGGCCGCGAGGGGTGCATCGCGATGTTGTGGACGCAGTGGCCCACGTCCGCGTCGCTATCCGGCAGTTCGTTCTCGATACTCAGGCCACGGTTGACCGGCAGCCAGCTCTGACCGCCGTCGTCGGTCCGGAAGGTCCCGGCCGCCGAGATGGCAACGAAGATGCGGTCCTTGTTGTCCGGGTCCAGGAGGATCGTGTGAAGGCACATCCCGCCTGCGCCCGGCTGCCAGAGATGGCCCTTCGCCGCCCGCAGCCCGGGGAACTCATGCCAATTCTGGCCACCGTCAGTCGAGCGAAAGAGCGCGGCGTCCTCAACGCCGGCATAGACCGTGTCCGGGTCGGATAGCGACGGCTCAAGATGCCAGACGCGGGTGAACTCCCAGGGATGCTGGGTGCCGTCGTACCACTGGTGCGTGCCCGGATCGCCTTCGTAGTGAAACTCGTTGCCAGCCGTCTCCCAGGTCTCTCCGCCGTCATCGGAGCGCTGGATGATCTGTCCGAACCAGCCGCTCGATTGCGAGGCGTAGATCCGATCCGGGTTCACCGGCGAGCCCTTGAGATGGTAGATCTCCCAACCAGCGAAGTGTGGCCCGCTCACATCCCATTGTTCGCGTCGTTCGTCCGAGGTCAGGATAAACGCTCCTTTGCGCGTCCCGACCAGCACTCGCACACCGCTCATGCATTACTCCTCTTCCGCTGCTCCGGGCTGCTTGCGCCATCCCGGAGGCATCGAATCCATGAGACGCCGCTCCCGCGTCATTGCTCGGGGCAAACCCGGCGTCTCATTGCGACAGGCCGGAGCATCGTTGACTCCAGCCGACTGCCTGTCCGTACAGGCAGAACAGATTTTCTATCTCAGACTATCGGTGACATCGAGTCATGTCAATACATGCCCGGTGTCGCTTCAGGATTTGCATCCGCCTAGTCGTCTGTGACACATGACTTGATCGATAATCTGAGGTTCTCTGGAGGACTCAACACGCATCAGCCTTGTCATTTCGACCCCTTCGACTATGCTCAGGGCAGGCCCTGGGAGAAATCTCAGCGCAGCGCATCACTGGTGTTCGACTGAGATTTCTCGCTCCGCTCGAAATGACAAGGGCGTTACGGTTGAGTTGCCTGGCGAGGTCGGCGGTTGCCATCAATTCACGAGTAACGGAGCACTAATCATCGATGGCGGCGTAGGCTGTCGTCCAGAAGTCGTTAAAGATCGTCGGTCCCGTGGCTGACGTCATCGCGGTCTGTGTCATCAGAACCCCGATCATTTCCTCTCGCGGATCGACCCACCAGGTCGTCCCATGCCCGCCGGACCAGGCATAGGTTCCAGGAGAGAGGCCGATGTTGTCCGCATGGGTGATGACCTGCGCGCCGAAGCCCCAGCCGTGGCCGCCAAGCAGGAGGTCGGTCCCGTCCACCGCCTGCTTCTGCTCTGGCGTCAAACGGTCGCTCATCATCAGCTCGACGGCTGGCCGGCTCAAGACTCTCCGGCCCTCATACCTGCCGCGGTCGAGCAGCATGCGGCCAAAGAC
Organism: Chloroflexia bacterium; assembly: GCA_030431755.1. Lineage (GTDB taxonomy): Bacteria > Chloroflexota > Chloroflexia > Thermomicrobiales > CFX8 > JAUIIK01. The sequence goes on along the minus strand of JAUIIK010000012.1, from coordinate 38,722 downwards.
CAGCATGTCATCGACCGTTGAAAGCAACCCGCCACCGCCGTCCGGGAAGACCGGCGGGCTGTTCCAGCGGCTGCTGTCCGGTTTGTCGGTCGGTTCGAGCGCGCCCGTCTCGGGATTTGCCGCATAGCTCGTCGCCAGCCGGTCGCGTTTGTCCGCCTGGACGTGAAAGCCGGTGTCAGTCATTCCAAGCGGATCGAAGATTCGTTCTTCGAGAAACGCGTCAAAGGGCTGACCGGCGGCACGTGCAACAAGGATCCCCAGGACGTAGGAGCCGATGTTGTACATCCAGCCCTCACCGGGTTGGTGAAACAGCGGCAGGGTACCGAGCGCCGCCAGCCACTCATCGGGCGTGTGCAGCTTCGCGGGATCCGGCGGACCATATCCAACGATCCCCAGAGCGCTCACCGCAGCCTGTATCGGATAGGTGTCAGGAGGCGCGATGACCAAACCATAGCCAGCGGTGAAGCTCAGCAGATCGCGCGTGGTGATCGGGCGTTTGGCCGGAACTGTGTCGTCGACCGGTCCGTCGATGCGCTTGAGCACCTGCCGGCCGGCCAGCTCGGGTAAGAACTCGTCCACCGGATCATCGAGTCGCAGCTTGCACTCCTCGACAAGCATCATCGTCGCGACCGCTGTGATCGGCTTCGTCATCGACGCAATCCGGAAGAGCGTGTCGCGCTGCATCGGCGCATCGCCATCGAGCGCCAACGTGCCGAGCGTTGTGACGCGCGTCTCACCGCGCCGGTGGATCAGCGCCACCAGCCCCGGAACAGCCTGCCGCTCGACGTAGCCGGCCAGCACGGCATCCATGCGTTCGAGGCGGTCTGCCGAGTATTCTCCACTAACCAACTGGGGCTCCTCCCCATTCAAGACTCGGTCCGGTTCGCCACATTGCCGAGTCGAAGCACACGAGGATTGATTCAGCTACCCAAGGTCGCGTGGATGCTGTCCGCGTGCTCGCGCGCGTGACCGATGACCACGAGCTGGATGAACTCGCCAACGGTCATCTCGTTGCCGCCGAAGGCGCCGGCAGGTCTTGTCAGATCAGCCGCGTCGAAACCGCCGATCAGCGCTCCCAGATTGGCGCCACTGGCGCGCAGGATGCCGAGAGTCTCCTGCCGATCTGCGTCTGCGAATTCGACGGCATGCTCGGCGTTGCTCTTGTGAACCTGTTCCATCTCGATGTCCGTCGTGTAGGTCTTTCCGTCGGCAAACAGCTCCACGATGCCGGCGAAGGCCTGCTGCACGACAGCCAAATGGTGCGCCGTCGCAGCGACGGTCCAGCCTTCCGCTTCAGTCGTGCGCTGCCACTGGTCGGGTGAGCAGCCTTCGATACCGTCGACGAGGGCACTGTTGCCGCGCTCGAATTCCTCCGCCAGTTCGGCGGGAGTTGCTGTTACAGTCATGGTTCTTTCCTATTCGATGTGATGAACCCGGCGCAGCGTCTCTTCGTCGAGCCCTGCGCCGGGCGCGATTCAACGCGCTCCGCTGCCGCCAACATTGGCGGCGCTTGCTAAACGCTGGATCTCCGTTGACCCATCCACTTCGCCGCCCCGCTGCGACGTGACTACCCTGCGCGCGAGATTTTCGACCGCTACCCGGCTCGGCCGGTTAGACGTCGAGGACGAACCAGAGCTTGCCGTCGATCAGCTCGCGGGCGGCGTCGAGGTGGCCGGCGTGGGTCGCCGTTTCGGTGATGACGTGCAACACCACTTCTCGCACCGTCGCGAGCCGGAAGTCGCCAAAGAGATCGCCGGGCCACCATGCCGGGGCGTCCACCGGCGACACTGCGCCAATGATTTCGTCCGAACGGCGCGCCTCACGGCGATAGAGATCGAAGATGGCTTCGGCCGAGAACTCGGCTTCCGGCTGCCAGGCGTCGCCGGTCTCGCTGAGACTCTCGATCACGCCGGCATCGCCGGCAACGACCGCCCCAAACCAGAAGCGCTCGACATCGAGCGCCAGGTGCTGGAGCAGCCCGAGGCAGGTCCAGCCCGACGGCAGCACCGGCCGGCGCAGATCCTCCTCCGACAGGCCCTCGAGTATCCCGAGTGCGTGCCGCCGTTGCGCCTCCAGATAGCGCACCAGCACGCTGGTTTCTTCGTCGTGACGGGCTCCAACCATCATCGTCCCTCTCGCTGTTCAGAAAGATGCCGAGCGTATCACTCGCCGGTGGTTGTGTAGACGACGTGGGTGACGCCGGACTCGAACGTGGTGGAGTCGAGCAGCTTCAGCCGGACCTCATCGGTCCCATCCGGGAAGAGCCGCTGGCCCTTGCCGACGACGATCGGGTGCACCAGCAGGTGCAGCTCATCGAGCAGATCATGCGCCAGCAGCGAGCGAATCAGCATGCCGCTGCCGGAGATGCTGATGTTCGCCCCCTCTTGCTGCTTGAGGTTCGTGATGTCTTCGACGAAGTCTCCATTGAGTAAGGTCGAATTCTGCCAGGCGTCGACCGAATCGAGGGTCGTCGAGACGACATACTTCGGCGTGTTGTTCATGTAGTCGGCCATCTCGACCTCCGGCTCGGTTTTATCCGGCCAGTACCCGGCGAATCCCTCCCAGGTAACGCGGCCGAGGAGCATGCAGTCGGCAGACATCATCACGCCGCCAATAGCTTCGCCCATCTGGTCGTCGAAGTAGGGGAAGTGCCAGTCCTGCGGCGCTTCGATAACGCCATCGAGCGAGATGAACAGTCCCGCGGTGATCTTTCTCATCCTTCAGCCTCCAATTGGCTCTATACGTCTGCGCTTCAACCGCCCGCCACAGTAGCGGGCGGATCGTCACGGCAACCGGTCAATCAACGTAGTCATCGTGGAGCTGCCACCAGACATAGGGTTCGGACTGCGGCCAGCCCTCGGGCGAGTCTTCCCACGTCTCCTGGCGGCCCAACGGCGTTTGGTCGAGGAGTGCCCAGACTGTGCCGAGATATTCAACTCCACGACCGGCAGTGAAGAACGTCTGGTAGACATCCTCGCCATCGCGTAGGAAGACGCTCAGGCCGAACGTTTCGCCGGCCTCGTTTGAGACGCCGAAGTCGAAGTTGAACTCGCTCTCGGCGGACGAGTACCAGGGCAATTGCCAGCCCATGCGTCGCTTGAACGCCTCCAGCTTCGCCAGCGGCGCGCGAGAAACGAGCGCGAACGACGTATCACGGGCGCGCAGGTGCGCTGGATGGCCAAGATTGTCGACGAACATCGAGCAGCCACTACAGCCTTCGTCCCAATCAGGACCGAACATGAAGTGGTACAGAATGAGCTGCCGGCGTACCTCGAAGAGCTCGGCCAGCCCCACCGGGCCGTTTGGCCCCTGCAGGGTGTAGTCCTTCTCGATCTTCACCATCGGCATCCGGCGCCGCTCCGCGTTGAGTGCGTCGCGGGCGCGGGTTGCGGCCTTCTCTCTGGTCAGCATCGCGTCGTTGGCGGCTCGCCATTCTTCAGCGGAGACGACGGGTGGGAGCTTGGTCTCGACGACTGACATCGCTGCCTCTCCTTCTCGTTGACTCAATTTCAATGATTGCCGGCCCACCAGCATCCATACTGTGTACTTGGACTATGAAAAAGGTGGCCCTGACTCACTAATGACGTGCTTCTGAACGTCTTGCCGCAAGATCTCGATGCCGGTATCAGGCGCATGCGCTATCGCTCGCCATGATTCGAGACGTTCTTCCGACTCGAAGCACTCGAATATGTTGATCCGGTCAGCCTCCAGCGGATCGGAAGCGATTACGACATCCAGGCAACCTGGGTATTTACGAGCGCGTCCCACCATCTCGGCAAAGGCCGAAACGTAACCGTCCCGCTCCTCAGAGGCCACATAGACTTTCCCGGCAATAATGATCACGCCTTACCCCTTCCAGGTCAGTGATAGTCGGATCAGGCGCGCTGCCAGGGAATGATCGGCTGCAGGCGCTCGGCGTCGCGGAGGTAGAGCCCGAGCCAGACGAGCGCGCCGAAGATGACCGGGAAGTAGAACATGCCCTCTTCCGCAATGACATTCGTGGCGACCGCTCCGCCGAGGTATCCGGTCAGCAACACCGCGCCGAGCACCGCCGTGCGGGGAATGGCATAGAGGATGGTGCAGGCGAGTAAGACTCCGCCGATGATCGAGATTTTGGTCGCCGAGTAGCCGAGGTCCGCGCTCGCTTCGACGACGAAGTCCATCTGCGCGATCTTCGGCAACGCATCGAACAACAGGAAGAGCAGCACGCCGCCCTGCACGATATAGGCCGGCCAGCGTCGCGCGTTCGTCGCGCCTCGCGCTACTTGCCGTTCGTTCCGGGCCATCGTGTTTACCGGGTTCATTGCCAGTTCCTTTCGGATTCACAGCCGGTCTTGTCCGTACAGGTCGAACATAAAACCGATACTGAATTGCAACTGGTTGCAGTGTACAGGTAGTGGTAGGATATTGCAAGGGGGACAAAACATAAGGGTCAAAATGGATACCGAACACCGGTCGGGCTGCCCGATCAACCTCACCGTCGAAATGCTCGGAGACCGCTGGAGCCTGGTGCTCATGCGCGACATCGCCCTGCTCGGCAAACGGCACTTCCGCGAACTGCTGGACTCGAACGAAGGCATCTCGTCCAACATCCTCTCCGACCGGCTCAAGATGCTCGTCGAAGCCGGGATGTTGACGCGCGCGCCCGATCCGGGCCACAAGCAGCGCATCATCTACAGCCTCACGGAGAAGTCGATCGCGCTCGTGCCGGTCCTGGCGCAGATCGCGATCTGGGGGCTCCATAACCTGCCGGTCAGCCCCGGACCGGAGCGGCTGGCCCGGATGCTCGAAGACGGCGGGCCCGCCTACTGGGACGAGATCATGGCCGACTTGCGCCGCGATCATCTCGGCCAGCCGGCCAGCGAGGACAGCCAGACCGCCGCCGGGTAGCGCGCCGCGCACTGACCGCCGTCCCACGCGCAGGCTGCGTCTCTCGTGCTCGTCCGTTGCAATGCCTCGATCTGGGCCCTCCGTTGCCCCGTCGGTTTACCGTCGAAGACCGCTCGCCAATCCTTCCGCTCCGACCACCGTCTGGCACCAGACTATTGATCGGAGCGGAATGGTGAAATATCCAATTCCTGCTAGGCTTTCCATACCATTCCTGAATTGCCGATGTAGCGGCGGAAAGCTGATGGCAAACCCGACGAACGACAAACAGAGCTTCGACTTCCAGCTAGATGCCGCGCTCCCGGAGCCGCTCTACCGGCAGCTCTACGAACGCATCCGCGGAGCGATTCTGGCGGGTCAGCTGCCGCCCGGCGCGCGCTTGCCGTCAACACGTGCCCTGGCCACCGAGCTGGGCATATCGCGCAGCACCACCGTGCTCGCCTACGACCACCTGCTCCACGAGGGCTATCTCACCAGCCAGGTCGGCCGCGGCACTGAGGTTTCGCGGGAGATCCCGCTGTCGTTGCTCACCGCGCCGTCACAACAGGCGCAGACCAAGACGCCTGCCCATGCAACCGATCTTCGTCTCGCCGGCCGCATCCGCCAGCTCGGCGCTATTCCAGCAGCTGCGCCACTGGAAGGAGCCCCCGGAGGCAGACCGTTTCTGGCCGGGCAGCCGGCGCTCGATCTCTTCCCCTACAGGCTTTGGGCCCGGCTCATCGCCCGGCGGGCGCGGCATTCGCTGGCGCTGCATGGCTACTACCAGTCACATGCCGGGTATCGGCCACTCCGAGAAGCGATCGCGGCGCACATCGCCATCTCGCGCGGCGTGCGCTGCACCCCCGATCAGGTCATCATCACGTCCGGCACCCAGGGCGCGCTCGATCTGGCAGCCAGAGTCCTGATCGACCCTGGCGACGCTGCCTGGTTCGAGAACCCCGGCTACTTCGGCGCGCTTGGAGCGCTCACCCTGGCCGGGGCGCAGCTGGCGCCGGTGCCGGTCGACGCCGAGGGCCTCGACGTGGAAGCTGGATTGCAACGCAGCCCCAACGCGCGTTTCGTCGCCGTGACGCCCTCCCACCACTTTCCGACCGGCGTCACGATGAGCCTGCGTCGCAGGCTGGCGCTGCTCGGCTGGGCGGAGCGCCACGAAGCCTGGATTGTCGAGGATGACTACGACAGCGAATACCGCTTCGATGGCCGGCCGCAGGCGGCGCTGCAAGCACTTGACCGGGCCGGGCGGGTGCTCTACATCGGCTCGTTCAGCAAGATGTTGCTCCCATCGCTGCGCCTGGGCTACATCGTCGTGCCGCCGCAGCTTGTCGAACCGATGCTGGCAACACGTCGCAACATCGACGTCCACCCGCCGATTCTTGAACAGCTGGCGCTGGCCGATTTCATCCAGGAGGGACATTTCGTCCGGCACCTGCGCCGCATGCGCCGGCACTACCAGCGGCGTCGAGATTGCCTGCTGCACGAGCTGAACAAGCAGCTCGCCGGGTTGCTCGATGTCTACGCGCCGGAGGCAGGCATGCAGCTGGCCGGCTGGTTGCCGCCGGAGATGGATGACCGCCAGGTCAGCAAGGCTGCGAACGCCGCCGGGATCATGGTTCCGCCGATTTCCTTCTTCAGCCTCGAACCGCTCCCTCGCGGAGGCCTCCTCTTCGGCTTCGCCGGCATCCCCGAAGCAGACATCCGGCGCGGCGTCAAGACACTCACCGGCGTGCTGGAACGGCTCTAGCGCCCGAGTGTCGGAGCGGCCGTATGGTCGAGGATGGCCGGGAGGGCACGTTCCCAGAAACCGCGTGTCATGACGTGCCCGGCGTTATCGAGAACCAGTAGCCGCGCCACGGCAATCCCATCGGCGAACGCCGCGCCGTGGCCAGGCGGGAAGACGGGATCCTCCGCGCCATGGATCACCAGCGTTGGAGCGCGCACCTCGCCCAATCGAGCCCGGAGCGGCGCTTCGATCTCCAGGGCAAAGTGGTTAATCTGGCTCGACGCGACATTCGTGGTGCGGTCGTAATCGCGCCCCAGCTGCTCGCGCACGGCCGCTTCATCGAGCAGCTCGTTACTACCGATGCAGATGCGCATGAATGCGAGGCTGTAGTCAATCACCGCCTCGCGGTCGGACCAGTCCGGTTGTTCTGGACGCGTGATCATATCGAGGAATTCCGCCGAGACCGACGGCAGGTCATCGCCACCGGGGCTTGAGCCGATCAGGGTGAGTGAAGCGACCCGCTCGGGCTGTTCGAGTGCCAGGCTCACGGCGATGCCGCCGCCCATCGACGTCCCGACCACTTGCGCCTGCTCAAGCCCGAAAGCATCGAGCAGTCCGAGCGCGTCGGCAGTCAAGTCAGCGAAGCCATAGCCGGGTGCGCCAGGCTGATAGCTGACCGAGCGCCCGGTGTCGCGGTGATCGTAGCGGATGACATAGCGCCCACCAGCCGCAAGCTGCTGAACGAACTCGTCGTCCCAGGCCAGCATCGAGCCGGTCGCGCCATGGATCAGCAGAAGCGCTGGATCACCGGGATCGCCGAGCGCCTCGGCGCACAGGTCGACGCCGTTAGCCCGCACGATCCTGCCGTTGTCAAGCTTTTGCGACCGCACCCCAGCCTCCCCTACCAATGCAATCCAGCGTGGTCTCCTTCGGCCGATATCTTACGCTGGCTGGTAGGTCAGGATAACGACGCCGTCGGAGCCGACCGTCTGGAGGTGCCCGAGCCTGATTGCGGAGTGTGACGGCGGCGACCATCTTGGCAAAGCGGTCGACGCCGGTGTGCCGGCCACTGGCGGCCGCTCATGAGTTGGCGGCGACGCGCCGATAGATGAGGTCGAAATCCTTCTCCCAGGTGGTGCCGTCGCGGCAAAGCTCCCAGGTCCCGTGAATTGTGTCGCCATCGGCACTGAATGTGCCGGTGAAGCGTTGGGAGAAGCCGGAAGCTTCGCGCCACTGCATCCAGACGCCGTCGTTCAGGCTCCATTGATAGATACGCGCGACGCCGCGTTCGTCGAAGTACTGCATCGAGCATTGCCCGGTGGAGTCATCGCAGCCGATGACGGCGACGTTGCCGGGCATCGGATCTGGAGGAGCCGAACGCTGCAGCACGAACGCCTGCCCCTCCAGCCATTCAAACGTGATCGTACCAGCGGCAATGCCTTTCTCCGCTATGCTGACGGCCCATGTCCCGATAAAGGGCCGCAGGTGCTCGACCGCACTGTTCGCGACCTGGTTGACTGCGCTATCTTCAGGCATCGTCTCGTCACTCTCGTCGAGATCTACGCACGCGCATCAGTGCCCGAGACGCTCAAGATATGCCTCGAGCTGATCGAGCGTGCCGCCGTACCCCTGGCGCATCGAATCGAACATCGACGCGAAGAAGTCGCGTTCGGCCCGCGTCGGTTCGATCGGACCAGCCTGCAATGTCAGCGTTGTCACGCCATCCTGCTCAGTCAAGGTAATGCGGTTGGCAAGCTCCAGCGGAAAATCCGCGGAGAACTCGGCGCGGACGGTGTCGCCGGCGGCGTTCGCGAACGAACTGACATAGTCGATACGCCGGGGCGGGTCGATCTCGTGATAGACGAACTTGCCCCACATCTCGCCGCCATCCGAGCCCGTCAAGCGGTAGAGGAAGAGCCCGCCGGGCCTGACGTCGAGCTGCTCGACGTGCATCTCCATACCAGCCGGCCCCCACCAGTGGGGCAAGTGCTCGGCCTCTGTCAGCGTTCGAAAGATCAGCTCACGCGGAGCACTGAAGCCGCGCGAGATCGAGAATTCCGGTTGCAGCGTGTCAAATGCGCCTGATCCCACACTCATGCTTGTCCACCCCGCTCAACGACGTGATAGGTAATGTGCGTCACCGCGGGCGCGGCAACGACCTTGGCGATCTCAAGATTGAGTGGCGTCACGCCCAGGTGCTCGAACAGGCGTATCCCGTCGCCCAGGAGACATGGGGCGAGATCTACGTGAATCTCATCGAGCAAGCCAGCATTGATGCACTGTTGGGCGAGACTGGCCGCGCCAACGCCGACATTCTTCTCTCCAGCCACGGATTGCGCCTGCGCGACCGCGCTCTCGACGCCCTCCGTCACAAACGTGAACGGCGCGTCGGGATGCTCGCGGACCCAATCCTCCGGTACATTGTGCGTGACGACGAATACCGGCGCGTCGACCGGATGACGGCCGTCCCAGCCATTGGTGAGGTCGAATGTTCTGCGACCCATCACCAACGCGCCGATTGTGGTGTAGACCTCTTGCAGGTATGTGGCGCTAGCGGAGGAGACCTTCACGGTCATCGTTCCGCTCGGCACGGTGACTTCAGTGTCGCCGCTGGCGTACCAGTCGAAGATATGCTCGACGCTGTCGTTCGGACCCGCAATGAAGCCGTCAAGCGACATCGTCAACCCAACGCCTACCGTTCCCATACTTGAACTCCTCTCATCTGACATGCACATGGACTCGCGGTAGCATCGCGCGCGCCCTTTCGGTTGACCGCGCCACACACAGCGCTAGCCCTCACGCTGCTGTCGCAGGTGCGCGTCAAGCCGCTCGAACCCTTCCGTCACGCCACCTTCCATGCCGGATGCGAGCATGGCGTCACGGGCCTCTTTCGACGGATACAGAGCGGTGTTTGTGATCGTCGTCTTACCGTTGTTCTCAGTGAGAACCAAAGTACTCAGAGACTCGCCTGGGGAGCCGTCCATCACCTCGGTCGAGACAAGCCGCTCCGGCGGCACGATCTCCTGGTAGACGCCGCCCAATCCCAGTTCGAAGCCATCAGGCCCGCGCCAGACGAAGCGCCATGCGCCGCCCACGCGCAGATCAATCTCGCAGGCGATCATCTGCATCACCTCCGGACCCATCCAGTGCGGCAGATGCGCGCAGCTAGTCCAGGCATCAAAGACGAGCTCGCGTGGCGCGTCGAAGGTCCGCGTCATACAGATCTCGCGGTCCGATGGCGTCGTGAACTCCGTGCGATGACTATGACTCATCGCCGTCATGTGCATGCCCCTTCTTTTGCAGCTCCACTAGATAGGCGTCCAAACGTCCAAAACTCTCGTCCCAGAACTGCCGGTAATCGTCCAGCCACCCGGCCGCCTCCTTGAGCGGCGCGGGGTCGAGCCGGGCGGGGCGCCATTGCGCCTCCCGGCTGCGCGTGATCAACCCGGCGCGTTCGAGCACCTTGAGGTGTTTCGAGACCGCCGGCAGGCTCATCTCGAACGGTTCCGCCAGTTCGGTGACGGTCGCCTCGCCGCCATCCGCCAGCCGCGCGAGGATCGCTCGCCGCGTTGGATCGGAGAGCGCCCCAAAGGTCATGCTGAGTTGATCGGTCGCTATCATCTGTATTTCACCATTCGGTTAGATAACCAAGTAGTTGAATACTATATCTCGTCGCCGGACGCGTCAAGGCAGACGTTGGCTGTTCGAGGCTATCGACTCGGATTGGAGCGGATTCCCCAGCTGGACCAGGGCGTAGAGATGCTGACATTGGAGCCGTAAGCGAGTTCTATTGACACTGTAAGGATCGGCGTCATGCCCATTCGGGATTGCGTTACGTACGCACGCGAACGGGGGCAAGCCCCATCCCTACGGGCGGAAGCATTCTCAATGGGGCGCGACACGCGGACGACGCGCGAGTGTCGTCGCCTGATCGTCTAATCTGGATAGCTCGCGTACCACTCCTGCCGAGCGAAAAAGTCGTCCGGGTACGTCGTGACCTTCTCGGGAGCGAAGTCGAAGTGTTCACCTTCACGGTCGAGCGTCGCGATGATCGGGCCGGCGTCGAGGCGGTAGCCATTGATGCGGGCTGGGGGCTGCGAGGCGAGCCAGACGAAGGCGCGGCCCAGCTCCAATGGGTCGGCCCACTCCGCCGTCTCCTCCTCAGTCAGCGCTTCGAGTTCGGCGCGGGTCATCCGGGTCGGCTTGATCGGCGCGCCAGGGCCGATGGTGTTGAGGGCGATGTTGTAGCCCGCCGCTTCGAGCGACAGCGCCTTCACGAAGCCTTCGACGCCGTGCTTGATCGTGCAGTAGGCGATCTCTTCTTTGAAGCCGCGGAAGCTGGAGCCGCTGGCGACGCCGATGATGTGTCCGCCGCCTTGCGCCTTCATCGCGCCCCAGACGGCGTGGGTGAGATTGAACATCCCACCGAGCCCGACCTCCAGCTGCCGGTCCCACTCCTCCGGAGTCGTATCGTCGAAGGTGATAAGCGGCATGTAGATGGCGTTGTGAACGACGGCATCCAAGCGCCCCCATTCCTCGCAGATCCTGCCGATCAGCTCAGCGCAGGCCACGCGGTCGGCAACGTCGGAGGGCACAGCCCCGAAGTCAGAACCGTCCCGGGTGAGATCCGTCGCGCACGCTTTAAGCTCGTCCCGGTTGATATCGGTCACGCACACTTTCCAGCCGGCTAGTCCAAACGCCCGGGCGATACCCCAGCCAAGACCGCGGCCGCCGCCGGTCACGAGCGCGACACGTCCATTCTCCGCCATGCTCAGCCTCCTCGCTTCTCATGCGCGCTCGGCGGCTCCATGTCGAGCGCCGGATAGTAGTTCTCCGGGCCGATGGCCAACACATCACTCAGCCAGTCGCCATCGTAGACATCGTTCGCCCCCTGACCCGGGTCGACGAAAGACCAGGCCTGTCGCTTATAGGTCCAATTGGCTGGATCAAGCCGATGCGCTGCACGGAAATGCGGGATCGCAGCGACCGAATCACCGGAGCGGTGCAGGTGCTGCCCCAATTCGAAGTGAGCCGCGGCCAGCGCCTCGTCGCGGGAACGGGGCCGGCTGCGCTCAATGACGACGTCGGGCGGCAGCGCGTAGACGCTGGTTGAGCCGTGCGCGACCCAGTCCCGAAGCGCGGCGAGGTAGGTCTCGGCGTCGATGCGGAGGTTGCGGACCGCTTCGACCAAAGCCCGTTGACGCGGCGTGGCGTCCAGCGGAATCTCCCGGTCGAGGAACGCGGGCCGGCGTGGGGAGGCCGTCTCCGGCGGCCGGATGATGACGCCCCGCTCGTCAATCCAGACGCCGCTCGGGACATTGACGATGCCGAGCATCTCGCCGAGCAGGTGCGTTTGGTCGATCAGGGACGGGTGCGTCGCGCCAGCCGCTTCGATCGCCGGACGGGCAGCATCCGGATCGGTGTCGAGCGCAACGGTGACGATTTCGAGCCCCTGTGGATAGAGCTCCGCGCGCAGCTCCCGCCAGACTGGCAGGTCAAGCCGGCAGCCTCACCACGAAGCCCAGGCGACCAGCAGCACCTTGCGACCGCGTAGCGACCGCAAGGAGAACGGTCTTCCACGCAAATCGGGCAGCTCTATGTTTGGAAGCTCCGCCGTCGTGAGCGCCCGTCCCAGCACCTCCGGCCCGAGGCACCAGAGACCGCTCGGCGCATCGTGCAACAGCGGCATGCTGAGCCGCTCGGCGACCACCTGGACATCGAGCAATTCACCAGCGACATGGTCAGGTAGCGGCACGCAGAGGGCGCCCTTGCAGAGCCCTTCCGGCCTAACGGCCCAACCGGTGCGGCGCTCAAAGAGATCGGCTGGAACGGTTAGCGCATCGAGCAGCATGGGGAGACTCGTTCACCTCGCGACGGACAGCCCGGCTATCCTAGCCCGATCGCCAGTGAACAGTCACGGTCCGCCTAAACGCGGAGTCAGTCGCCGAAACTCTGTCCCTGGACAGCCGGTTTCCGATGGCGGCGCGCGATGAGCTCCGGTGACGGTAGCTTGACGTTCCAGACCAACCCGATCTTGCGGAGGAAGCGAATGAGATAGGCCGTGAGGTCGATCTGCCGCCGTTCCATGCCGTGGAACGCCATGGCCGGGAAGGCCTGGTGGTTGTGGCGCCAGCCTTCGCCAAAGGCCAGCAGACCGAGGATCCCGAGATTGCGGCTCTGGTCTTTGATATCGAAGGGTTGAGCGCCGAAGGTGTGGCAGATGGAGTGACCGACCAGGAGACATGGTTGACGAGCACGATCCTGGCGAAACCGCCCCAGAGCAAGCCCTCCCAACCAGCGATTGCACAGGGAATCGCCAGGTCGAGCGCTACCCAGAGCAGGAACGTGCGGTCGATCTAGACAATCAACGGATCGGTCATCAAGCGCTTGCCGTAGCGCTCGCGGTCGGCTGGCGGCGCGGAGAAGAGCCAGCCCACATGGGCGTGAAAGAGCCCTTCGACCGGCGAATGTGGATCGCCGGCCTCATCCGCGTGGGCGTGGTGCTTCAGGTGGTCGGAAGCCCAGTCGATGGCGCTGCCCTGGACGGCCATCGAGCCGAGAATCAGCGCAAGTGCCTTGACCGCTGGAAAGGTCTCGAAGCTGCGGTGGGTCAGCAGCTGGTGGTACCCGACGGTAATCCCGAGACCCGTTAGCGAGTAGAGGCCGACGAAGAGCGAGAGCTCCTGCCAGCCGATCAAGTCCTGCCAAAGCCGCGCGATGGCATAGATCGTCCCGATGATGGGAGCGACGACAAAGAGCAACAGCACAGCCTTGCGGGCTAATCCTGGCTTCTCCACGCGAGCACGTTTCAATCCGGCAGACAGCCCAATGCCGCTCGCTATCCCAGCCGCCCCCGCGCCGACCGCAGTTGACGTTCGAGCGAGTCAAGCTCCGGGACAGCCGTGCGCCGGTCCGTCTCCAGCTCCTGACTGAGCGCCCGGGCCTGCGCGCGTAGCGGTCGCACCTGCAGCCAGCCGGCCATTGGCGCGGCGGTCGCCAGGCGCAGCGCCCGCAGGCCGAACGCGTCGTTGGAATCCAGCAGCTTCCGGCGCATTCGACGGGCTACGGCGATCTGCCCTGCCGGGTCTGATGCGCGCGCGATTTGCTCGCCGAGCGCGCGTGAGCGAATGTGGAGCTGCTCCCAATCCATCCCGACGGCCGCGCGCATCCGGGCATCCGCAATCCGGCGTTCCAGCCGTTCGACGCGCCTGGGCTGTGTTGAGGGACGATAAGTCGCGGACCGTCGGTCGACGGCCAGCTCTATGGTGGGGGCTACGATAATCGTGCTTCTTTCGTTGGTATGTTGAATCAGGCTCATCCGTTAGAGCCGCCGAGCTACGCTGCTCGGCAGATGGGCCCAGGACGAGTCCACGCTATGTAAACCAGCACTCCGGGAAGTTCTCCCGGAGCGCATGGTACTGAGTGCTCGGTTCTACAGAGTCGGCTCGGGTGCGAGCCGGCGACCGTTTACCAGCTGCGGCGGTTGTTGTTCTGCCGCGGCTCGCGGGGGCGAGCTTCGTTGACGGTCAGTGTGCGACCGTCGAGCTCCTGACCGTTCAACGCGGCCATGGCGCTCTGCGCCGCCTGGCTGTCGTCCATCTCGACGAAGCCAAAGCCACGCGAATTGCCGGTGTCGCGGTCGGTGATGATACGGGCCGACGTCACGGTGCCGTGAGCCGCGAAGGCCTGGCGTAGCGCGTCTTCGGTCGTATCGAAATTGAGGTTGCCAACGTACAGGTTCACAGGGGTTCCTCCCTATCAGCCAAACGGACGGACAGGGACATCCTGCATTCCAGTTGCTGAGTCAGTGACTCACAAACTATGCCACGCCGTTGACAGATCGACAAGTTTCCCGATGGTCCTGGATGCGGCTCATCCTCTTGCAAGCATTTCACGCGGTATGCGCTGGCAGCGAGAGCCTTCGGGCGCAAAGCCTTCCTCGGGATGCCAACTGGCCGGAAACGTTCGCTGTCCAGATTGTTAGGGAGCATCGGATATTCGGGAGCGCCAGGCCGCCCTTCGCTAGCGCACGTTGATCCGCTCCAACAACCACTCCCGGCAGATCAGGTAATCGTCATGGCGGTCCTGGTTGGCGTAGAAACGCAGATGGTCGAGACCGATGTGGAGCTCGTAGCAGAGAATACGGCGGTCGAAGTCGGGCGCGCCACCGAAGCGCTCGCGCAACACCTCGACGCCATCGTCGAACCACCAACCTGGATGGATCGAGATGAAGTTCAGCCAGGCGACGTCGTAGAGCGGATCGCCATAGAGCGCGTTGGCCCAGTCGATCACGCCGGTGATGCGCGCGCCGTCGGTCAGGACGTTCTCGAACTGGTAGTCGTTGTGGATCACCTGCCGCATATTCGGAACATCCGCGGACAGCTCCACCATCCGCTCGTAGACACGGTCGAAGATATCACGCTCCAGGAACGACTCGTCGAAGTAGCGATGCCAATCGGCGAAGAAGCCCTCATCGTGGTTCTTGTCGATGTCGGCCAGGAACGCCTGCCAGCTCGCATAGCGCCCAGCCCCATCGCCGTCCCAGTCGCCATAGCCGGCCGACACGCCCGTATCGGTTGCCCCCAACGCCTCCAACGTATCGAGCAGCGCTGGCAGCAGGGCCCGTCGCTCGCCCGGAGAGCACTCCATCAGCGTCCGCCCGGCGATGCGCTCGCTAATGGCGTACTGCCGGCCGTCAACTTCACCCCGCGCCACGACGCGCGGCACTGGCAGAGCCTCCGACGCAAAGTGCTCGCCGGCATACTCGTCCTTGGCGAAGCTCCCGGCCGCGTGCGGCGCGGAACTCATCCGCAACACGTACTCCCGCCCTGACGCTTCGAATGCCAGGGCATCCGAGAAGAGCCCGCCCACCAGCGGCCTGACCACGCCGGCCGGCTCGTTGGCGAAGCGTTCAATGGCGGCGGTGGCCGTGGCCAGCTGAGGGTTGCGGTCGTCGCTCATGGCGTCTCTTTGCCGTCAGCTGCCGGGTCGAGATCGGCGAGGCAATCGACCGCGCTGAGAAAGCCCGGCGCGTCGGCCGGGCTGAGCGCAGCGAGGATCTCCCGGTTGAGCTCCTCCATGACGCGGGTAAGCTCGGCTTCCAACTCCCGCCCGCGTGCCGTGAGCATCAGGCGATTGATGCGCCGGTCCTCCGGGTGCGGCTCGCGGGTGATCATCGCCGCCCGTTGCAGGCGGTCGACGATCCCGGTGACCGTCGCGCTATCGAGCCGCAAGCGCTCGCCAAGCTCTGCCCCGGACTGCCCATTCCGCTCCCACAGGGCCATCAACGCGGCGAATTGCACCGGGGTGACATCATAGGGCGCGAGGCGCTGCCGGGAGAGCCGGTTGACATGCTGGTAGGCCTTGCCGAGCCGGAACGCCAGGCAATCTTCGATTCGTTCCACGGCTCAATCCTCCCATGCAGCAGCGTCGGATAACGTAAATATGATATACAAGTATCTTGTATACAAGGCATTGTAGTTCATCGCCGGTGAACGAAAGGAATATCCATGGATCAGGGCTCGGCGCGACCTCAATTCGACACCCGCATCGCCGTCGTTGTGCAAGATGACCTCGAAGTGTGGCAAAAGCTGAACGTCACCTCGTTCGTCGTCAGCGGCATCACCGCCAGCGCCGACCAGCTCGTCGGGGAACCCTACGAAGATGGCTCGGGCAAGCGTTATCTCCCGATGCTGCGGCAACCGATCATGGTCTACAGCGCCAGTCGTGACAAGCTTGGCACGATCTTCAACCGCGCGACACGGCGCGACGTTGAGCTGGCCATCTACACCGAAGAGCTCTTCACCACCTACAACGATGAAGAAAACCGGGCGGCTGTCAAAGCGGTGCCGACCGACGAGCTCGCATTCGTCGGCCTGGCCTTCCGCACCGACCGCAAAGACGCCGACAAGATCCTCAAAGGCATCTCACTCCACCGCTAGCTACCGGTCCTCCTCCAGCTGCGGCAGGTTGTAGCGGTCGGCGGGGTCGTCCCAGCCCTGGTAGACCGGCTGGCGCTTCTCGGCGAAGGCCCGGCGGGACTCCATGCGGTCGTCGAGCGCGCCGTGCTGGTGCAGCTGCTCGGCCAGGTTCTTGTAGGGCGGGGCGACCTGCGGGCGCATCTGGCGCATCATGTGGAGCGTGTTGACCCGCGAGGCCGGCGGCAGGGTCAGCAGATGCTCGGCCATCTCGAAGGCGGTCGGCAACAGCTCGTCCGGCTCGGTCAGGCGGTTGAGGAAGCCGACCTCGTAGAGCCGCTCGGCGGTGAAGCGGAAGCCGAAGGCCATCTCGGTCGCGATCGGATGTGGCAGATTGGCCAGGAAACCGTGGTCGTAGCCGCCCAGCAGCCAGCGCTTCGCCTCGGAAATCTCGAAGACCGCGCCCTTGACAGCCACCCGCAGGTCGGTCCGTTCGACCAGCAGGAAGCCGCCACCCATCGCGAAGCCATTGATCGCAGCGATGACCGGCTTCTCCAGCGTGCCCCGCATGAAGGGATCGTCGCGGGAGATATCACCGGCGCTATTGACCGCGCCCGCCTCGACCGACTCCTTCATATCCTCACCAGCGCAGAAGCCCCGGCCGGTCCCGGTCAGGACCGCGACCTCGAGTTCGTCGCTGTCGCGGAACTCCTGGAACGCCGCCGATAGTCCTGCCCGTACATCACGGCCGAGCGCGTTCAGCCGCTCCGGCCGGTTCATCCGGACGACCATGATCTGTCCGTGCGTTTCCGTCTCGACGTAGGCCATGCCCGTTCCTCGCTACTCCATCGGCTGCTCGTTGTTGGCAGACACTATAGGGCATGAAGGCGGACGCCAACCGGCTGCGGCGCTCGACCACCACTCCTGGTCAATAGCACCCCCTCCAATATGTCACCCTGAGCGGAGGCTTTGCGGAGTCGAATGGGTCCAACTCATGCCGTCCCTGGAACTCTAGCGTTGCGAAGCTCTTTACAATCGAACGCCGTCCATCGGGCTACATTGAACAGAGCATCTTGACGTTACGGCTCCGCGCCTGTTTGGCTCTCGGACCCATTCGACTCCGCAAAGCCGGAGCCTGCCCTGAGCGCAGTCGAATGCGCTCAGGGTGACGTGGGGTTGGTTGTTGAGTTGCATCGAGCGGCGGCACGCCTGTTAGGTTATGTCCACATCGAGCACCAGCGGCACATGGTCGCTCAGGCCGGAACCGCACCAGTCCTCGAACGTCCCAATCGTGAACTCGCGGACCTGCGGCAGCCAGCGGCGCGGCAGAAAGATGTAGTCGATATGATAGGTCGGGCCGTCCTTCGTGCGATCGCGCCAGTAGAGCGTCGGGACGCTCTCAGCGCCCTGTGTCTCGCCCGCCAGCGCGTGGTAGGCGCTGGTCAACCCGAGCCGTTCCAGCCGCTCGACCGCACCCTGGTGGTTGTTGCGGTAGCCCGGCTTGTCCCAGAAGACGTTGTTGTTGAGATCGCCGGCGACGATCGCGGGCCGGTCGGTCAGGAATGAACGATAGCGGCTCAATGCCCGTCGCAGTGGCCCGATCTGGTGCTTGCGGGTGATCCCGCCCTGCATGTTGAAGGCCCAGACAGCCAACAGATTGAAATCTACCGGACCCGAGACATGCACCGGCAGGATGTGCCGCAATCGCCAGCCGATCTGCTCGGCGGCTTCGACCCGGTAGCCATTGAAGCCGAAGACTGCCAACCCCTTGTGCTTGTTCTCACCGTTCCAGACCAGGCCGGAAACGCCATCCAAATCAACCCCGCGCGCCAGCAACTGCTCAGGATCAGCGCACTCGCTGATCACCGCAATGTCCGGCGCTAGCGCCAGCAGCGCGTCCAGCTTGCGATGCAGCGCCATGTTGCAGTTCCAGGCGACGAGTCTCATGGAATGGTGAGCAGGGAATAGGGAACAGGTAACAGGGAACAGCAGAACCCCAGAGATCGTCGTCCCCTTGCCTTGCTCCCCCTCTCCCCGCGCTGCAGTGGGCGGGGTGCCCGCGTCGCGGGTCGCGGCTTGGGGGTGAGGGAACTCTTAATCACCAACCGCCTGCTCCACAAACGCACGATGCTGCTCCTGCATCCGGCGCTCGGTGGCGGGGTCGAGGCCCCAGCCGGACAGCTTCCCGGCCGGGCGCAGGGCAGCGTAGAGGTCCCAGAGCGGCAGCAGCGTGTAGTCCAGCGATGGCCGCAGCGCCCGGTAGCGTTCGGTGAAGGCGGTCATCGCCCCCTCGCCGAACGCCCAGAGCAGCTCCAGGCGGCAATTGCCGACGTCGGCCAGCGGGTCGCCCGTCGCGGCGTCCTCCCAGTCGATCAGGGCAACGATCTCTCCATCCCGCCAGAGGAGATTGCCGGGCCAGTAGTCGCCATGCAGCAGGCCCGGCGGGTTGCTTGACTGCGGCGGCCATGCGGCCTCAAGGACAGCGCGGATTGGTCCCTCGCTCAACGCTTCGTCGAGCTGCTCCGGACGCCGCTGGAGCCGCTTCACGACCGCTAGCTCCTGGACCGGCAAGAACGACAGGTCATACGTTGACCAGTCGATCCGGTGGAGCGCGGCGAGTTGCTCAGCCATCCGACGGGCGCAGGCGTGCACATCGCCTAGCTCAACCCCCGGCACGCCCTCGACGAAAGAAACGACTAGATAGGGGATATCGAACAGCCCGCACGACGTATCGAGATAGAGCGGGCGCGGCGCGGTGGTCCCGGCTGCGTGGACAATCTCAAGCAAGCGGAACTCGTCCGCCGCGATATTCGGATTGCCGGCCCGGTCAACCTCCCCGTGCAAGCGAACGACGACTTTCTGGCATTCGCCGCCAAGACGCTCGAACTCGACCGCCACGGTCCGGGCCGAGACCCCGCCCTCCAGGTCACGCGCCGCCAACAACCGGCCACCGGGAGAGAGACGCGTTACCAACTCGATAAACTTCTGTTGGTCGTCCACATTCATCCGGAAATCGTAGCCCGAACCCTCGTAGAGGCGTCGCCGCTGGCGCGTCTCATACCAATGGCCGGCATTCATCCGCACGAAGACGATGCCGCAACGCTGGCGGAGCGTTCAGCGCCAAAACTGCCACCAGCTGGAGCCGGTGTCGCGGGGCGGCATCGGGACGGTCATCCAGGCGGATTCCGCGGGGTCGCCTTCCTCGTCGAACACCTGCGGGACCTCGATGCCGTGGGCAGTCAGCTGCTCTACCGCGAGATCGTGAACCCGCTCCAGCCGCCGGAACTCGCGGATGAGCTCGCGCACGGCGTCACGGTCGATGTCGGTCCACTTCGGCGTCGGCCGGGCAGGGTCGCCGAGATCCTCGACTCGTCTCTGGAGATAGACGGCGTAGTTCCGGGCATTGATGCGGCGCATATCCATCGGAGGGCTCCACTAGCGTATTGGCGCGAGGTCTACGGCTCCTCACAGGATACGCGATAGGCGCCCTCGATCAGCTCCGGGCTACAGGCTGCCGGATAGACATAGAGCGTGAAAGTAGCGCTCGACGCGGCCGTCTCGAACTCCAGCTCCCAACAGCCTGGCTCGGGCAGCACAAAGCGGGCCAGGCGTCCTTCGGAGTTCAGGATAACCGTCGACACCGTCGTTTCGCTCCCAACGCCCTGATCCACTCGCCGTAGCGTGGCGGTCAGCTCGTCGATGACACCTTCCCCGTAGATGCCCATGCCTTGCTGCTCGCCGGCCACGAACCAGCCGAAGACATCAGCCGAGATACCATCCGCTTCGAGCCAGTAGTGGGCAAACTCTCCTTCTCCTCGGGCATCAGGTCCAACGAAGGGCGTCGCCGGGCAGGTTGGCGGCGGCGGGTAGGGCCGGGCATCGGACAGCATTTGCGAAAGCTGGAAGTCCGCCCGCCGGTTGACTGGCAGCGCCTCGACCGTCAGCGTTAGTGAGCCCGACGCCGTCGCGCCCGTCAATCGCCAACAACCAGGCTCAGGGATCAAGACATCGGTCCACTGATTCTCCAGCAGAGCATTGCGCCCTGTCACGGGTTCCAGCATAGCGTCGCCGTCGAGCTGCTCGCCGGTCACCTCAAGCGGCTGCGACACGCCAAACCAGAGCACCGGGGTCACCTCGCCGGCAAACCAGAGACTCGACGGGAGATCCAGTTCGTCAGCCAGGAAGACGCCGTAGTCCATCGGCGAGGCCCAGAGCCCGGCGTCCTCACTCCCGTACCAGAGGTGGGTGCTTGGCCCGCCGGGCGGCAGGCCCGGTGGCAGACCGGCGATCGGCTGATCCACCTCACAGGTGCTGGCAACCTCGACCGTCGTTGGCGTGAAGGTGGCCGGGGCGGGGCGTGGTGTGTAGGTCGGCGTCGGCTCGCGCTGCGTCTCGCGGTAGGTCAGTGTCGCCCGGGCGGCGCTGACCAGATCCGGCTCGTCGGGCGGGGCGTCGCCAGCGTCCAGGATTGTCCCGCAGGCTGAGAGCATCAGCGCTCCAATGACGACGACGAGCAGCGCGCGGCTGTGAATTCTGGGATGCGCTCGGCTCATGGCTGCGACTCCTGTCCGCCGGGGTTAGTCACGCGCTGCTCAGCATTCAGAAACGAACGCCCCGTCGCGTAGCTCTGGCTTGCAATCGCCCGGGTAGACGTAGACGACGAACGTCACCGTCGTTGTCGGCGTCTCCAGCTCCAGCTCCCAGCAGCCGTCGCTGGGGATGCTGAAGAGGGCGAGCCGGGCGTCCGAATTCCAGAGCGGAGTGAGCGCCAATTCTGCTTCGTCAGTGTCAGTGTTCAGCTTGCGCGCGGTCAGCGTCAGACCATCGACGACATCCGCGCCGACGACACCGACACTCTGCTCCTCGTCAGCGAAGAGCAGGTCCGCGAACTCCGCCCGGATGTCGCCGGACTGTAGCCAGTGGTGGCCGGCGCCGCGTTGCTCCGGCCGCGAGCGTGCCGTCACCGGGCAGGTCGAGGGAATCGCGTAGGGCCGGGCGGCGACGTAGCTTTCGGCGATGGCGATGTCCGGCCGCCGGTCGAGCGGCAGAACTTCGATGACAATAGTGAGCTCCTGAGCACCAGCCGTCGCGGTCAGCTGCCAGCAGCCCGGCTCCGGGATGGTGATCGAGCTCGCCTGCCCGCCCCCATAAGCCCAGGCGGCGAGATCGGGCCTGAACCGCGTGTAACCGTCAAGCCGGGCCCGTTCGACCATGATCGTCGAGCGGCCGCCGTACCAACGGACAGGCGTCTCCGCGCCAGCAAACCAGAGGCTTGCCGGCTGGGGCCAGGCGGTCGGCAAGAACGCGCCGAAGTCCTGGGGCGCGGCCCACAAACCGGCCTCATGACTGCCGTACCAGCGCAGATAGCGCACATCGTCACGCGGCACGACCGGATCGACATTCACCGCCAGCGGCGTGACATGGCAGATCCCGCTCTCGGCGTCGTAGCCAGGAGTGACAATCGGCGGGACATCGGCAACGATCGTGGCACGCCGGGCCGTCGGCAGCGCGGCACTGGCGTTACCAGCCATGCCAGAATCGCCTAGCGAGTCCGACGGGGCGCTAGTGGGCAGCAAGGACCACAGTGCGAGGCCGGCAAAGAGGACGAGGAGCGTCGCTATGAGGACGCCGAACTCGGCCCGGCCCGGGCGCTCCGGGCGATCCAGCTCATCGCGCCCCTCGGCGATCAGGCGCTCGATCCGGTCGAGGTGCCTGCGCCGCTGGATGAAGGTGAGACGTTTGCGCTGGAGCTCGCGGCTAATACGTTCGTTGTCTGGCATGTGCTCAGGCATCGCGTGACGCCTCTAGCTGCCGGGCCAAGCGGTGCTGAGCGCGGCTCAGACGCTTGCGGGCAGCGACATGACTGATGCCGAGGACGGCGGCGATTTCCTCGCCGCTCAACCCGGCGGCGAAGCGGAGCGCGATAACTTCGCGGTCTTTGCGCGGCAGTAGCGCGACCGCGTCACGCACCTCCAACGCCTGCTCCTCGGCCAGCATCTGTTCGAGCGCGTCGGACTCCGGTTGCGGTTGCCGCAGCTGCTGAATCCGGCCAACCAGCCGACGGATACGCTGGTGCGCGCGCTGCTGGTCGATCAGCTTGCGCTGGGCGATGACGAAGAGCCAGGCGGCGAAGGTCCCACGCTCGGGGTCCCACCGCTCCAGGTGCTCCAGCGCCGCCAGCATCGACTCGCTCACAACGTCGTCGGCGACCGTCTCCGACCCGGTCCGGGCCGTCGCGTACCAGTAGATGCGATCGGCGTAGCGTTGGTAGAGCAGCCGGAAGTAGGCCGGGTCGTCGAGCGTCATCGCGACGATCTGCTCGTCGCTCCACTCCGACCGCGCCCGCGTCTCTGCCCGTCGAATGTCCGCCAGCTGCGCTCTGTTGACTGCGGACCTCCTCGCTGTCTCCGTCAGTTAATCGCCGCAACCCGCCCGCATGTGACAGTAGCCGATTTGTCGCATCTGGATTGGGAGTGGAGACGCGGGCTCTACGCGCCACGGCTGCAACAGTGACTCTCGCTGTACCTCCACAAAGCAGAGCGGCCATTGAGCGACGCGTCGAGAAGCTGTATAGATAATGGAAGCGAAGCCGCAACAGAGAAGGAGTCTCCGCAATGCGCGCGACGACATTACGAACGCTGGCTATTGGCGCGATCTTCGTCTTCGTGCTGCCGGCGCTCGCGTCGCCGCGGGCGTCCAGCCAGGGCCAGGAGAGCTGTCAGACCTTTGAGATAACCGGCTTCGAAGTCTGCGCCGATTTGCTCCTTTTCTGGAACGGCAACGGCGGGCTGCCGGTCTTCGGCTACCCGATCACGGCGGCAACTACCGAAGCGAGCCCGGAGACCGGCGCCGAACACACCGTCCAGTATCTCGAGCGCGAACGGCTCGAATCCCACCCGGAGAACGACGCCCCGTATGATGTGCTGCTCGGCCGGCTCGGCGTCCAGATGCTGGAGCAGGATGGCCGCGACTGGGAGAGCTTCCCGAAGATGGACCCGAGCGAACCGAACTACTTCGCGGAAACGGGCTTCGCGGTCGCCCCCGAGTTCTGGAGCTACTGGAGTAATCACGGACTCGAATTTGGCGATCCGGGCTTCAGCCAACGCGAGTCGCTACTCCTCTTTGGCTACCCGATCTCAGCGCCACAGATGGAGACGAACCCGGACGGCGACACCGTCCTGACCCAGTGGTTCGAGCGCGCCCGCTTCGAGTATCACCCGGACAATGCCGCCGAGTTCCAGGTCCTGCTCGGCCGCCTCGGCGCTGAGTTCATCGGATTCGATGGTGACCCGGGCGACGGCGCAACGACCGAGGTCGCGGCCGAGCTGGTCGCTGAGGGGCTCACCTCGCCGCTCATGCTGACCGAGGCGCCAGACGGCTCCGGGCGGCTCTTCATCGTCGACCAGATCGGCCGGATCCGCATCGTCATGCCCGACGGCACGCTCACGCCTGAACCGTTCCTGGATATCGGCGAGCGCATGGTCACGCTAACACCGCCCTACGATGAGCGCGGTTTGCTCGGCATGGCTTTCCATCCCGAGTACGCCACGAATGGCCGCTTCTTCGTCTACTACAGCGCTCCCCTCCAGCCCGGCGCGCCGGCCGGCTGGGCACACACGAATGTCCTGGCCGAGTTCCAGGTGTCGGATGACCCGCTCGTAGCCGATCCTGAGTCGGAGCGCGAGATTCTGGCGATCGACTGGCCGGCCGGCAACCACGATGGCGGCACGGTTGCCTTCGGCCCGGACGATGGCTATCTCTACCTCTCGCTCGGCGACGGCGGCGGCTTCCACGACAGCGCCGCGGGCCACGTCGACGACTGGTACGGCTTCAACGCCGGCGGCAACGGTCAGGATATCGAGGCGAACCTCATGGGCTCGATCCTGCGGCTGGACATCGATGTCGCGGACGCGCCCTACCGCATCCCGCCGGACAACCCCTTCGTCGACGCCCCCGGCCTCGATGAGATCTACGCCTACGGCTTCCGCAACCCCTACCGTTTCGCCTTCGACCCCGGCGGCGACCACCGCCTCTTCGCGGGCGACGCCGGCCAGAATCTCTGGGAAGAGGTCAGCGTCGTCGAGCTGGGCGGCAACTACGGTTGGAATGTCTACGAAGGCACGCACTGCTTCGACGCTGACAACCCGGAAATCTCGCCGGACAGCTGTCCGACAGCCGTGGCCGAGGGCTACCCGGACGCCGGCGCGCCGCTGCTGATGCCAGTGCTCGAATTCGCCAATGCCCAGCAACCGGGCGGCCTCGGGCTCTCCATCGTCGGCGGCCATGTCTACCGAAGCGGCGAGATACCCGGCTTCGACGGCCGCTACATCTTCGGCGCATGGAGCGCCGGTGCAACAGATTCCGGCAGTCTGCCGGGCCGCATCTTCATCGCCGACGAGCAACCGGAGGGACTCTGGAACTTTGATGAACTGACGCTCACGAACATGCCGGACGGCAGCATCGGAGCGTTCGTCCTCGGCTTCGGTCAGGACCTCGCCGGCAACGTCTATGTCACGGTGACCGACAACTTCGGACCGTCGGGCGCAACCGGGCGGGTCTACCGCATCGCGCCAGCGAGCTAGAACGGGCGCGGCGTTTACGGCAGGTGCATGTCAGCGGCGTAGGGAATCAGGCCCAACCGCCGGGCGACGCCCTGGGACGCGAGATTCTCCCAATGGGTGCTGTAGAGCGGTATCCGGCCCTGCGCCCGGACCTCGCGCGCCCAGGCCGCGACCACAGCCACGGCGTAGCCCCGGCCCCGATAGCCCTCGAGCGTTTCGACCCCGGCCTCGGCGGCCACCGGCGTGTTGCGGGAGCTGTGACAGAGCGAGACGATCCGATCACCATCGAGCACGACGAACGCCGGGTGGCAGAGTTCCAGCTCATCGACGAGCCAGGTGAAACGATCCCCGGAAAAGCGCATGCTCGGCTCAACCATGACGACCTCGACGCCGGTGGGCGCGTCGATCCGCTCCGGGAAATACCAGGCCGGTCCTTCCCACATGTAGCCGACGGGCGCATGCCGCAGCAGCTCGATGAAGAGCGACCGAATGGAGACGGCCTGACGCTCGATGTCCACCGGGACCGGTTCATCGGCGAGAATCGCCTCGCACACCGCCACCAGCTCTTCCGGCAGATCGTGCCGGTAGCGCCAGATGATGCCCTCGGTCGTGCGCCCGAGATAGACCCGTGGCGCCGGCACATCGCCCGGCTCGTTGGACCGTAGCATCCGCCCGCTGGCGTCATGGACATACAACGCCTCCGCGTGCATCTGGAGCAATTGAAGCTTGGTTGGCACGGTACCTCCAACGTTCAACAACAAGCCGCAGCGGGGGAATCCAATCGGAGTGGCTCGCAACCGCCGGTGGTATGCTCGTCGCGCATCCTACTTCTATCTCTAACCGCCGCATACTTCGATAGCAACCCGGAGGAAACATGAGCACCTCAGACCCGAAGTTGACCAAGATTGAATTAGCAAAATTCGATGAGCAACTCCGCACAGTTCTCGGGCAAGTTGCGGACGGCACGGCGCAGGCAGTCATTGAAGAAGATGGCAAGCAACTTGCCGCCATTGTATCTATCGCCGACCTGCGGCAGATCCAGCGCCACCGCTCATTTCAGGCACTTGAGACGTTTAGCCGTGGTTTTGACGATGTGCCGCTTGCCGAGCTCGAACAGCAAGTCTCCGACGCGGTGCGTGCTACCCGCAGTGAACGGCGCGTGAAACGCGAGGGAAGTCCCGCGAGCGGATGATCGTCGTTTGTGACGCGAACGTCCTCGCTTCGGGATTTGTCGGATTCAATCGAGCCGAGAGCACACCGGGAGAGATCCTTCGACGCTAGCGCAATGGCGAATTCACCCTAGCGTACTCCTTGGAGTTATACCGTTTCACAGTGAGGAAGTCCGGTCGCGGTAGGGGCGTGATTCATCACGCCCGGTATCCACAGCCAGCGAACGTACGAGGGTTCCAGGCGCGGGCGTGAGGGGCACCCTCTGGGTCCACGCCCCTACTACTGTCGCTGGTTTCCTGCCATCGATTATCTGATTCAATATTACGGGGCGAACTCGACATGACCCTTCGCGAGCCATACTTCGCGCAACGGCGCTCGCCGGATCAGCGGGCAGCAGCGCTAGCCCTCCTGGACACACATGCAACGTTGACGGATCTCAGTGTGGAGGTTGCAGGTATCGCGCCGGATCCGGACGACGATCATGTGCTCGCTGCTGCTGCAAGCGTTGAGGCCGAATGTCTCGTGACTGGAGACCGGCCACTACAGATCGTCGGCACATTCGGCAACACAGAAATTGTTAGTCCACGGCGTTTCCTGGAAATCCTCAATACAACCCGGTAACCGCTGCCTTCACTCCCCAACCCGCAGCACCTCGCCGAGCTGGACGCGGCGGGCGAGGACGCTAAAGATGGCGACGGCCAGCAGCGCGACGAGGGCGAGTCCAGCGGCGACGGCAATGGCCGTTGGGCGGTCGACCAGCACGGCAATGGGCACATCCGGGCCAACGAACGCCCGCAAATCCAACCCCGGCTCGGCCAGTAGCGCGATGGCGATGCCGAGCGGCACGCCCAACCCGCAGGCCACGAGGACGCCCGGCACCGTCTCCATCATGGTCAACCAGACCGCCTGACGTGAATCCAGGCCAAGCGTCCGGAGATAGCCGAGGTCGCGGGCGCGTTCGCGAGCGCTCAACGCCAGCGCAACGATGACCACCACGGCGGCATAGAGCGCCGCCAACAGCACGCTCAAGCGGAAACTGTTGGTCAGGCCTCGGGCCAATGGCGCGTCGCGCAAGTCGTCGAGGAATGACTGCCGCGCGGTGATCTGGATACCCAGGATGTTCTCACGTCCAAACCCGGCCAGCGCCTCGCTCAGAGCCTGGTCGGCGATCGCGCTCTGAACCGCGTCAGGTTCGACCTGCTCGCCGCGCAGGTACATCGTCGTCGGCAGAAGTGGCCGGGCGTGCTGGGCGTTGATGGCCGCGCTCAACGCATCCCAGCGCACGAGCACGAAGGGGGCGTCAGCGCGCACGCCTGCGGGCGCTGGGCGAGTTCCGATAACCCGGACAAAGACCGACGGCGCGCCGGAGAGCTGGTCGGCCGACACCTTGAAGTGCAGCACCGTGCCCACCTCGGGCGGCGTGACGATATCAGCCGGCCAGGCCGACGTGATGACGGCCGGTAGCGGGTTCTCGACCGTGCCAATCTCCGCGCCACCCTGCTGCTCGAGCAGCTCCGGCGGGTAGTCGTAGGCAACCGCAGTGCCGCTGGTGATGCGGGTGTAGGCGTTGGGTTCAATGGCCAGCAGTGTGAAGGGCGGCACATCGCCGCTTGTCCGCCACTCCGCGCCCTGGAGCCCCTCTTGCGAGAGCAACGCATTGCTGGTCCGGAACTCACGCGCTTGATCGCGGACGCCCTCGACGCCGGTCAGATCGACGTCGGGGATCGTCGTGCCGAAACCTTCGCTGATCTCGAGCCGGTAATCAGCGCGCACCTCGGTCCAGGAGAGGTCGACCCGCGCCTGGTCGACCGAGTAGGCCACGATCGAAGTAAAGACGGAGACGCCGACCGCCAGCAGCAACACAAGCAGCGGCAGGTTCGCTGCCGTCGATTGATAGGCCATGCGCCGCAAGCCCATGAAGAGCACCGTCCCACGCAACCAGCGCGTCAGCCAGGCGATGAAGCGGACCGGATAGGGATAGAGCCGCAGCAGCGCAATCCCGGCCGCCAGCGCGAGCAAGACGGGCACCGCCGTCAGAAAGGGATCGAAGCCGCCGAGTCCCTCGCCTTCCGGGTCGGTATCGAGTCCGCGCTGGCGCAACAGGAAGACGCCGGCGAGCGCGATGATGACGATGACGATCTCGATGATGATGCGGCGCAGCGAGCGGCTGCCCGGCGCCCAGCCCGGCCGGCGGAGCAGCGCCCCCAACCCCGGCAGGATGTTCCCGGCAGCCGTCCCCAACAGCAGCGCCACCGTCAACACACCCGTCGCCAGGGCCACCCGCCAGGACCAGGGATTCGCGCGCGCATCGACGGCGATGTTCGCGCAGGCAAACCCGAGCAGGACTGCCGGTACGCAGATGATCAACGCCTCGACCAGCCGCGCAACGACGAGCTGCCCCTTGCTCGCGCCGCGGCTTCGCAGCAGCGTCACCATGCCCCGGCGGCGGTCGGCGATCAACGCTGCCAGCAATCCGAGCGCCGCCAGCGCCACCCCGAGGATGCCGAGGGTCGCCAGCGCAATGACTGATGATGTCAGCCGCGCCTGATCCGCAAAACTCTCGACAATGCGCGGCAGCTCGTTCTGCACCTGTGGCTCAGCCGCGTCGAACTCCGGGAAGGTGATCTGGGCGAGGACAGCGGTCGACGCGACATCGCTCTCCCCCGGACGCCGCAGCTGGTCAATCGGCCCGAGTGTGATCTTCAGCTCGCGGATGGCCGCGGCAACTTCGGGGTAGTTGTCGAGTGTCAGCCGTTCCGCGACGACGTAGAAGCGCCACTCGTTGTGCCAGGGGTTATCCCCGCCGGCCCGGTTCAGCATACTGAAGTAGGAGTCGACCGACGGCAGGGCGACCGCTTCGATCACCTCACCGAAGTCGGTCGCAAACCCGGCCACGACCGGCTCATCCAGGCGCGTGTCGCCATTCCAGTAGTTGTCCTCTGGATCATTGACCGTGAACGAGCCGACGACGCGGACATAGACGCGTTCCCCAAACCCGCCCATACGCACCGTGGCGAATTCGTTCAGCCCATATTCGAGGTCAGCCAGCGACGTCTCGCTCAGCACGACATCGTAGAGCGGGCGTGGTGTTTCGCCGCGCGCTCCCGGCGTCGCGTTCCATTCCGAGAAGAGAATCAGCCGCTGTTCGTCAGGCCAACGGCCGGCGGTCAGGGTGATGTGGTCGCGCACCTCGCCCTGGAAGCGGAATTGCAGGCTACGGTTGAACTCAAGCGGCGGCTGTCCACGGGTCTGCAGCACGCCGGACTTCGGCGACTCGGCAAGGTACCCGACGCCCGAGACGATCTCCTGAATGACCGGCGACAGCTCCAGAAAATAGGTCAGCGCGCCCGCTTCGAGGCGCACCAGGATCGAGTCGCCGAAGTCCGGCACGGTGCGCTGCTGCTTGGTGACCGTGATGTTGCGCCATGCCGGCGGTGCTTCCGCGACACGGTATTGCAACTCGTCGTCAAGCGTCTGGTTGTAGATCCGCGGCACCGCCGCCATGATGAACGCGGTGACGGCGACGACCAGCAGCAACAGCACCGCCATCCCGCGCTCCACCCGCAGATGCCGTAGCAGGGCCAGCGTGCTCGCGAAGATAGCCACCGCCCTACTCCTCGCCGATCCGTAGCGCCGTGCCGAGACCGACCCGGCGGAGGACGAGGGCCATCACCGCGCTAACGACGAGCAACAGGAGCAGAATGACCCCTTCGAGGATGAAGATCGTCCGCCAGGGGATGACGACGATGAGGCTGGGGTAGACCTGCTCAGCCTCGCGGTTGACCGTGATCAGCGGCAGGATCAGCCAGGAGAGCAGGAAGCCCAACAGCGTCCCGCCGAGCAAGCTCAGAATGACCAGGAAACCGTTCTCGACCAGCAGCCAGCCGGCCAGCTGGCGCGACGAGAGACCGATCGCCCGCAACAACGCGAACTCGGTCATACGTTCCCGCGCCCCGACGACGGCGCTGGAGACGAAGCCGACGATAGCGAAGACGATCGCGGCCACGAAACCGAGCGAGAGCGCCCCGAGCGTCCCGAGCGTGACCGGGTCCGTCCGCAGCGTCCGCGCCCGTTCGGCGCGGCTCTCGATGCGGTTTGAAATGAAGGGCGGCTCGTCAAGCGTGCTGGTGACGGACGCCGAGGATCCATCGGCGACTCCAAGCCACCACATGTCGAAGCTGCTGTCGATCCTGCCGGTCTCGATGTACTGTTTGAGATCGAGCGTCACGCTGTCGACAACGAGCACGATATCGTCCGGCTCGACCGTCGGGAACGAGCGCAGCACGCCGGTGATCGCGACCGGCCGCTCCGCGCTGCCCAACAACAACCGGAAGCGCGGGTCGCCGCTGAAGGCGATGTCGACGAGCAAGCGCTCGCTAGCGACGACCGGGATACCAGCGGTCGAAACCAGCTGCCGGAGCCGAATGCTGGCCTCAATTGGAATTGGGCTGACCGTTTGGATGCCGAAGAAGCCAAGCGTCGCGCCAACCCCGCCAGTCCCGAGACTCACATTGACGATCGTGCCAGGTTCAACGGAGCCAAGACTCAGCGACGGAGCTGTTGCCGATGCGAAATTCCCTGTCAGGGGCGACGGCGCGATTTCCCAATCGGCCCCGGTGGTGTCAACGTCAACCGGCGTCCAATCATCGCCATCCGGCTGGTCGCTGGTCAACAGGCCAAGCAGCACGACCTCGGCGACACGTTCGAGCGGATCTGGCCCGCGCGCCGTCCGGAGCTCGAATTCAACGACCTGCACCGGGAATTGAGGCAATACCCGCGAGCCATCCCGCAATACTTCGGCGAGGTCAAAGGCCACCCGCTCGGTCGCCTCCTGGGAGACGAGGTCAGCGCCTTGAATACGGTAGAAACGGCCCCGGCTATCTTGGATAACAAGGGCTGGGGTGATGGGCACGTCGAAGCGCTGCAATACCCAGGGCGGCAGATCTTCATGTTCCTCGCAGGTATAGGTTACATAGGTATGGATGCCGGGCGCGCCCACCTCGTCACGCGCCAGCTCCGGCGGCGTGCATATGCGCGAGATCGTCGAGCGTACATCCACCGCGATGCGTTGCGGTTCGCCTGGTATCGGAAAGCCAGCGATCTCCGGGCGTCCGTCGATCAGCGGTTGCATCAGCTCGGCCAGCCCGGCGCTGGCGAAATCCTCGCGCACGGCGACGATCTCAGCCGCGCGGGCGCTATCGAGGTAGACGGTGGCGGCGCTGCCGGTGGAGGTCGGGATGTTGACGAAGCCGGTCGAGACAGGCATCGCGGCGTCGACGCCGTCGAGCGCTTCGTAGGCCGCGCCGAGGTACTCCTGCGGCACCGAGCGGTCGGTCCGGTCCGGCTGGACGACGACGTCCGCGCCGATCTGGTAGTCGGCCTGGTCAGCCTGCGAGTCGTTCCAGGTGCGGCTGAATGAGACGGCGAAGAGCCCGATCCCGAGCGCCAGCATCAGCAACAACGCCGAGCGCGAGTAGCGCCCCGGCCGCCGGCTGACCTGCCAGGATCCGAGCGCCGCAACCAACCGGTTGCCGCGCGCCGAAACGCGCTCCGCCACCCGGCCCAGCAGCGGGATCAAGCGTAGCGCCAGCACCGCCCCGGCCACGAGCCCAAGCGCGGGCGCGGCCACGAGCAGCGGGTCAAGCTCCAGACGCCCGCGCACCGTCTCGGTCAACGGCGAGCCGAAGCGCCGGAGCTGGAAGAAGCCCAGGCCGGCGATGGCGACGAGCGCGACGTCGATCCCGGCCCGTTGCAGCAGCGGGCTCTCCGTCTCGCGGCCACGCGCCGCCCGCGCGCCGAGAATCGAGCGTGCCGCCAGTAGCGACGGGATCACCAGCACAAGCAGGCAGCCCAACCCCGCCAGCCCGGCGAAGATGTAGCTGGTGCGGTTGACCTGTGGCTCCAGCGCGAGCTCGATCGACGCCAGCGGCCCGGCGACGTTGAGCAGCCGCAACGTCAGCGCCGCCAGCCAGGGACCGGCAGCGACGGCTGGGCCGATCAGGATCAACCCCTCGAGGAATGAGAACCCGGCGATCTGGCGCACACCAGCGCCGCGCGAGCGCAGCAGCGCCATCTCGACCGACCGCACCTCGGTCAGCAGATTCGCCGTCAACACCAGCGCGTAGCCCGCCAGAATCGCCAGCTGCAAGGTCAGGATGAAGACGCCCGACCGGGCCGCCAGCAATCCCCGGTCAATCTCAGCCAGCAAGGGCGCGAGTCCGCTCGTGATCTGGTAGGGCGTTCCGACCTCGGCGCGGTTCTCCAGCCGCTCCGGCAACGCGCCGAGCGCGCCGCGTGTTGGCGGTATGTCGGCCAGCTGCAGCTCGTCGTAGGCCGGGAACAACCGCCATGCGACCGTCGAAAGCCGCGCCATCACCTGCGTTGTAAAGCTCTCCCGGTCGGTGACCAGCGGCCCGAGGACGACGACCGATTGACCGGCGTCGACGCCCTCGACCGGGAAGGTCTCGCCATACCAGTAGGATTCCTCGGGCTGGTTCGCGCGATAGATCCCGACGACCACGACCTGCAGCGTCAGGTTAGCGTCCAGCCGGTTGGTCAGCGCCATCTCCGCGCCAACGTCGAGCGCCATCAGCTCCGCCGCCGGCGCCGGCACGACGATCTCGACAACGTCGCCGCCCGGCTCCGGCCAGCGGCCATCGACGAGCGTCGTCCGCGCTTCGATGCCCTCGCGGAACTCGAATACCGTCTGTCGTGTGCGGTCGTCGTCTGGCGCGGTGGCTTGCCCGATCTGCTCCAGGACATCGTCGGGCAGACGGTACGGCTCCGATTGCCCGACGCGGACGATCTCCCCGCCGATGGGTCCGATCAGGCGGTTCGCCTCAACGGTCACCAGGCCATCCGAGGCGGCGTAATCCACCCCCTCGACCCGGTGCTCGATCACGATGTTGGCGTCGGTTACGGGCGCGTCGTTGAGTGTGCGCTGGGCGCCGGCAACGGTCACGGCATCGGCGTAGATCGGCCCCATCGCCAGCAAGACGACCGCCAGCACGATCGTCACGACGGCCGCGGCCACGATCAACGCGTCCGACCGCATCCGTTTCAGCACCATGCCCCAGCTCGCGAAACTCATCCGGCCAGGCAATTCCCCCTACGACAGCACTTCCCCGTTACTACTGTTTACGTCGGGGGGAGCGATTTGTGACGTGTGGGGGCCGCTTCAGAGAATGATCGAAGCAGGCTGAACGCGGATACCCGGTATGTCTCGGTAGTCACGAGGATTGTTAGTCACCAGCGTCAGGCCATGTTCTATGGCGGTCGCTGCAATCAGTAGATCGAGTGCCCGGGGACGGAGGCTGCGGCCCTGTCCGCGCAGCTGTTGCCGGATGCGTGCGCATTGCTCGGCTATGGTTCGATCGACGTCAATAAGCGGAACATGTATGGAGAGAGCCCTGAAACGCGCTCCCGCGCTGGCTGGATCTGGACTGAGTGGAAGCCCTTCGAGCACTTCCATGTAGGTGATCGTACTAATCGCCGGTTGGCTGCTCCTGAAGATCTGCCTGAGCAACTGCGTCGCGGCGGCAACATCGTTGAGATGGTAGATAAGGACATCGGTGTCGATCAGATGTGACATCGGTGACTAGTCCGCCGAACCGAGGTCACCCTGTTCGCGCTCCGCTTTCAATTCTGCGATCAGCGCATCGGCATCAATTCCCCCAAAGACACCTGTACTGTGCTCAAGTGCCTCCAGCGCCGCTTCAGGATCGTAATCCGCCCAGAGATCTGGCCTCTTTTCGCGCATGTTGACGACGATCTCGTAGGCTGTGCCGCTGACGACAACGCGCAACGGCTCGCCGGCTTCCGCAGCCGCGTCTAAGAGCTCGGCAAGTTTGGAGTCACCCTCATATGTCAGCATCTTTGCTATCCAACCTTCAGTTGAAGAGGAATTGTACGACCGGAGTGGGGAGAGCTTCCGGATTGCCTACGAACTACGTACTACAACCTACTCCCCGCGCAGCTCCGCGATCCGCCCGACGATCCGCTGGTACTCGTCCTCCCAGTGGTCGGGCCAGGGCTGCCCCTGCTCGGCGTGACGGGCCTTGAGGCGGTCGGCCTTGGCCTTGCGGTCGAGCAGGTCCGGAAGTTCTTCCGGATCGAAGCCGTTCGGCTGCGGCGCCGAGGCACTAGCAGGCTGGCCAGCCCCCTGAGACTCTGCACCCGAATCTCTGCTATCCCCGCTACCCGCTTCGCGGGGATCCCGCTGTCCCCTCTCCCCTTCGACAGAGCGGACGGCGTTGATCGCGATGTAGGAGATGTCGCGGCCGGCGATCTGAGTGGCCGTGGCCCGAATGTCGCGGAGCGGGGTGTCGGAGGGCGGCGTCCGGGCGATGGCGTCGCGGACGATGGCGATAGTGTCGGGGTCGACCAGCGACTCCAGATCGAGCTTCCCAGCGCCGATGGCGGAGACGAGGTGGCCCTCGACAGTGATCGGCTTCAGCTCGCGCGCTTCCGCGATCTCCTCGACGCTCTTGCCGGAGCGGAACAGCTCGAGCGATTCAGTGACCGTGTCCGACGACGATGCCGGGCCGCTCGACGAGCTGCGGCTGCGCCGGCGCTGACTCCGGGCAAAACGCTCGACCTCGGCCATATCGACATCACCGAGCTCGTCGATTGCAGCCTGTCGACGGCGGTAGGCGAGAAACATCGCCAGGTGATCCCAGTTCATGCCATCAGGGCAAAAGCGCATCGCCGACTGGAGGTAGCCGGGCCGCGGACTGCGATAGTCGAAGTTGGCCCGGTCCATCGCCTCACACGCCTCTTCGAGCGCTTCCAGCACCTCGGCGGGGATAACGTCATCGATATCGAGGTGGCCTTCGGCGACGAGCTTGCGGGCCTGTTCGCCGACCTTCTTGTACTCCATCCCGAGGTTGCGGGCCGCGTCCGGGACCGTGCCGTACTCAATCAGCGCATCAAGGATCTGCTGGCGGCCTTTCGAGAGGTTGCCGGTTTTGAGCAGCTTCTTCGCCCGCTGCAAGCGCGCAATGTCGCCGGCCGCGCGGGCGTCGGGTCGCGCGCAGATATCGCAGCACTCGGGGAAGCCGCCCGGCTTGGCCGCCGGATCGCCGAAATAGTGCAACAACGCGGCCCGGCGACACTCGGAGCCTTCGGCGTAGGCAATCATCTCTTCGAGCTGGGCCACCCGGCGCGAGCGCTGCCCGGCCAGCGCCCGCTCCAGCGCCGTGATGTGCGCGCGCTCGAATCGCTCGACCGTCGTCGTGACCGCTTGCTCGGTCCCGGCCCGTTCGCCGACCTCGATCAGCCCGGCCTGGGCCAGCGCCTGGAGTCCGACGCGCAGCGAGGTCTCGCCGCCGAAGTTCCGGGCGACCTCTTCCAGGTTCATCTGCCCGCCACCTTGCATCACGGCCCCGAAGAGTCCACGCAAGGCGTTGGCGCTCGGCAGATCCTGATCGATCAACCACTCCTGCAAGCCGCGGTCCGAGGGTGTGTAGAGCAGCAGCGCGTCAGCGGGTAGACCATCGCGCCCGGCCCGGCCCGCCTCCTGGTAGTAGGCGTCGGGCGACGGCGGCAGTGTCGTATGGATGACGAAACGCACATCCGGCTTGTCGATGCCCATCCCGAAGGCATTCGTGGCGACGATGATATCGACCGCGCCACTGAGAAAAGCGTCCTGCGCAGCAGTGCGCTCGTTCGCCGGCAGACCAGCGTGATAGGCGACGGCTGAGCGGCCATCGGCTACCAGCCAGGCCGCCTGCTCCTCGGTCGCCTTGCGTGTCCCGGCGTAGATGATCCCGCTGCCCTCGCGGTTGGCCACCTCGGCCGAAAGATCGCGCAGCCGCGTCGATGGCGTCCGGCAGTACTTCGCCAGAAAGCGCAGGTTGGGCCGGTCGAAGCCGGCCAGCACCCGCTCGGGTTCATCCATCCGCAGCTGCTCGATCAGATCATCGCGCACACCAGGCGTCGCTGTGGCGGTGAACGCGGCGATGACCGGGCGCTGCGGCAGCCGCTCGATGGCGTCGGGAATCCGCAGGTAGTCGGGGCGGAAATCGGTGCCCCAGGCCGAGATGCAGTGCGCCTCATCGACCGCCACCAGCCAGACATCGAGCTGCGACAGCATCCCGATAAAGCTCGACTCCCGCAGCCGTTCAGGCGAGACATAGAGCAGATCGACCATCCCGGCCCGCACCAGCCGCAACACATCGCGCCGTTCGGCGGCCGTCTGGCTGCTCGCCAGATACTGCGCCTTGACGCCGATGCGTTGCAGGCTGTCGACCTGGTCCTTCATCAGCGCAATCAGCGGCGAGACGACCAGCGTCAGCCCCTCGTGGACCACCGCCGGCAGCTGGAAGCAGAGACTCTTCCCCGCCCCCGTCGGCATCACCGCCAGCAGATCCCGCCCCCCAAGCAACGCCCCGACCGCCTCCTCCTGCCCCACCCGAAACCCGGGCAACCCGAAGGTGGCTGACAGCGCCTGTTCGATGTTCTGTTCTGGTTGAGCGATGGATGTCATGAACTAACTATATCTGTATGTACAGCTCGACGTGAGCCGAAGTTGCTATCAATCCTGCTTTCTACAGTTCACCACGCTCGGCAAGTGATTGAGCGACGAGGCGGGAGAAATTTGGAGCATCGCGGTGCAGAGCCACCAGCAACTGTGCGGCGGACATCGCTGGATGACGAAGATCGCGCGCTTGCTGAGTGATCGCGTCTGATACCAACACCGGAAAACGGTAGAACTGGTTGCTCAAGAAATCATCGGGACTGATGGCTTGTACTCCTTGCCGGTCGCAGACTTCCGGCGGAAAATCCTTGAGATTGTGGGTGAGGATCAGCTCTGCAGGAGAGACAACAGCGACGTGGAGCACATGGTCATCATCCGGATCAGGTAGTCCATATGAAGGTTGCGCTTCTGTGCTTACGACCATCGCTTCAGGAAATGCGCGGCGCATCGCATCAAGCCGCCATTCCGCGGCACGGCGCGGATAATTCATGTTGAGCAGTGCGGCGCGCGTTTCACCAAAGATCTGCTCACTCCAAATAGGGTTGTAAGCGTTGATCTCAGCCAGTCTGAGCAGGGTATCTGCCAATGGCATGGGGGCGAGTACGCAGGCGTCGAGAACGACGCTAAGACTACTCCTCAATGCCGAGATCGCTGAGATCGACCTCTTCGGGCAAGTCGTAGAATCCGCGCCGAAAACTCTCTCGTGCCATCTCCGCTAGCAGTTCCCGCCGCTCGGCGTCGCGATGCTTCCGATAGGCCTGAACATCGCTGAGTAAGATCCGGCGATGCGACCGCAGGCGCTCGTACGGGATCACACCCTCGTCGAGCAACGATATGAAGTAAGGCCGGGATACGCCTAGATAATCCGCCGCTTCCTGCGTCGTCATCTTTGCGTGATAGGGCATTACTGCGACAGCGCCGCCCGCCGCCAGCACTTCCGTCGCCCGGACGAGGATCTGGAGAAGAGGGCGCGGAACCTGGACCTGGATTCCCGACTCGGGATCGACCAGCATGGGTTCACATTGCTCGTTTTCGCTAGCATCCCATGCGCACGCCCCGATTCGCTCGAGCTGTTTTCTCAGCTCCTCGATCTGTTCGGCTTCATCGCTCATCGCATGGACCGGAGCGTTGCTGAGTGCCACCGGGTTGCCTCTCTTGAAAATGCATGAGCCATTTGGTCTGTGCCAATCATAGCGTCGCAATTCGCAAAAATCGCAATCTGTTGTTTGTACATAAGAATGTTGCTCTAATGACGCGATCTGAGAAGAATTAGGAGATTCAGAAATGGCGCGTTTCCCACCGGCGGAAAAGACGTATGCAGTCGCGGATCTTTTTCGCGCACGATGCCTAGTGTCTAACCGGTCACTGATGTGGCCCGACCGATCCACTTGGACGATCGAAAACATTGAGTGCCTTTGGGACGCCTACATGGTCCGGGCGGACTACAGCGAACGATCATTCTTTCAAAAGTGGGGAGCTCAACTAGCAAACGAACCGGAAGATGTCCATCGACTAGCGGCAGATACGCTAGCTTTTTACTATCTGTTTCCTAATGATCGAAAGCAGAGCACAAAGATCGGCAACTTGAGGATGGTGATGAATTGGAAGCTCGGAGATCCGCCGCCCGAGTTTGATGAAATTGCAGCATCGTACTCACTCGGGATTGGCAACACTGGCCCATATTATCACCGTGCCATGCCTGACCAGATAGCGTATTATCTTGAGTTCGCGAAGCTCGTCAAGACCAAAGGAATAGATCCCAGTGATCCTGTCGAGTGCCACCAGGCAGCGGAAGAAACGCTTAAGATCGTCCCAAGCGGTAGTGCTGCTAGACATGTGCTGCTCCACCTCTTGCATCCCGATTACTACGAGCGCATAGCCAGTCGTAGCCACAAAAATCGGATTTCCGAGGCCTTCCAGGCTCTAGCCGGTGATTCAGTCGACATTGATCAGAGATTGCGTAGCATTCGCGAAGCCCTGCTAGAGTCCG
>JAUIIK010000267.1 GCA_030431755.1 Chloroflexia bacterium | reverse complement strand
AAGAGCGGGACGGTGATGTCCTCCTCGATCAGGACGATGATGGTGCCGATGAGGAGGATGATGAAGCCACCGAAGATGTTGGCGTGCATCAGGCCGGCGTAGAGCTTCCCGCGACGGACGATACGGCCGTGGAGGATGCTCTTGGTGAGCGCCGCGCGGGCACGCTCGGGCCAGTTGTCGAAGCGGCTGGCGTCGGGTTGGCCGCGCAACCACATGCGGACGCGGCGGGCGACGCCGAAGGCGAGGAAGGCGACTGGTAGAACCAGCAGGATGTAGAGGATGAGGACCTGTGGGGAGCCGACGTTCCAGAGGATCTCGCGCGTTGCGGTCATGCCGCGTCGTCGCCTTCAAGCGGGCGGTGGCCGGTGAGCGCCTGGACGCCGATGACGAAGGCGGCGACCGTAGCCGCGAGCATCAACGCCAGGATGAGCGCGCCGGTCGCGATGACCCAGCCGGTGCCGGCGGGGTCGTTGAAGAGCCCGACGAGGCCGGCCACGAGGCCAAGTAGCGCCGGCAGGAAGAGCAACACCAACAGCACAATGCCGAGCTGCGCTCTGATGCTGGCCAGGCGAGCCCGGGCGGCGGCATAGCGGCCCGGTTGTGTCAGGCCCACGTAGACGCCGAGTCCCAGCGCCCCGAGCGAGATGGCGGTGGCCCCAAAGACGCGTGTCCAGTGCATGCTCGGCATCTCAGCCACCGTGATCAACGCCACCCCAATGACCAATGCAATGGCGGAGATGAGCTGGTAGTTCCGGCGAAGCGTGGACATGTCTGAAGCGGCTCCCTCCCCCATCCCCTCCCTCGAAACCAAGGGAGGGGCGTCTTTCGGCTGCTTCCCTGTTACCTGTTCCCTAGCCCCCTACATCTCTTCCTTCAGCCGCGCCGTCAGGGCCGGGATGATCTGGAGCGCGTCGCCGACTACGCCGAAGTCAGCGACATCGAAGATCGGCGCATCCTCGTCGGTGTTGACGGCGATGATGTTGGCGCTGCCCTGCATCCCAACCAGGTGCTGGATCGCGCCGGAGATGCCGCAGGCAAC
This sequence comes from Chloroflexia bacterium, assembly GCA_030431755.1. Lineage (GTDB taxonomy): Bacteria > Chloroflexota > Chloroflexia > Thermomicrobiales > CFX8 > JAUIIK01. Next base: position 771 of record JAUIIK010000267.1, on the reverse strand, counting down.
GTAGAGGCTGGGTTTGACGACCTTGCCGGTCTGCCCCACCTGGTGGCTGTACGGAACCCAGCCAGCGTCGACAATTGCCCGGCTCGCGCCCGGCGCGCCGCCGAGCTGGGCGGCTAGCTCTTCGACAATGACGTAGTTATCAGCGCTGCCCAGTCCGCGGCCGCCGCTAACGATGATCTCCGCATCTTCGAGGTCCGGCCCTTCCGAGGCTTCCTCGACCGTCTCAAGCAGCCGCACCCGGCAGCGGGCTTCGTCGATCGTTGCGACGACGTCACGCGCCTCGGCGCTACCGCCGACGGCCTCGACGGCGAAAGCTTTCGGCCGGATCTGGACGATATGCGGCCCCTCATTGTCGAGCGTCACCGTGCCGATCGTCTCCGCGCCATAGGGCGCAGTGACGACCACGCCGGAGTCGTCGTAGCCGACGTTGGTGGCGTTCGACACGGCGCTGAGCCCCAATCGGCCGACCAGCCGGGCCTGAATATCGCGGGCCGAGAACATGCTCGGGAAGAGCACCAGCGCGGGACTCTCTGCGGCCAGCATCGCCGCCAGCGTGTCGACCTGGGGATCGACGACGAACTCCCCGAAACGGCTGTCCGCGCCGACGTGGACGACCGCCGCGCCGTGGTTGCCGAGCGTCTCGACCGTCCCGGCGGCGTCGGGGTGCAGCACGACAGCTTCGGCCGCGCCCAGTGTGCGCGCCAATGTCAAGAGTTCGAGCGAGAGTTTGTGCGGTTGTCCGTCGACATCGACCTCGACCCATACCCACAC
>JAUIIK010000168.1 GCA_030431755.1 Chloroflexia bacterium | reverse complement strand
CATGATGCCGGGGCTCGATGCGGGGCAGCTCGATCGAGCGCATCCGTAACCAGAGCTTCACCGTTTCGCCCATCGCCCGGAAGACGACGCGCGGGCTGCCGCCGGACGACTTGCCGGCGGTGCGCGGGTAGTGGCTGACGCCGACCTCGACGACGCTTGCGCCCATCTGCTTGGCCATCGCCAGCATCTCGGTGTTGATCAGCGCGCCCGGCATCGACAGCGGCATCGCCCGGATGAGGTCGCCGCGGTAGATCTTGAAGGCACAGTCGACGTCGTTGACGTGGACGCCGAAGAGCGACCAGACTGCGAGGTCGAAGATCTTGGCGTAGAGAATGCGGTAGAGCGCGTCGTTGCGCTTGATCCGGTAGCCGGCGACGATGTCATAGTGATCGACGTAGGGCAGCAGAGCGGTGATGTCTGACATGTCGAACTGGCGGTCAGCGTCCATGAACATGATCAGATCGCCGGTCGCGGCGGCAAAACCGCTGCGGAGCGCCGAGCCGTAGCCGCCATTACTCTGGTGGTGGACGGGTATGACCCGGGCGTCCCCGGCGCTGAGCCGGTTGATGATGGCATCGGTGCCGTCGGAGCTGCCGTCGTTGACGACGATGATCTCAAATGAGCTAACGAGCGGTTCGAGCACGCTTACCGAGCGCTTCACGACGGCCTCGATGTTCTCGGCCTCGTTGAACGCCGGCAGCACGACGGACAGCTTCTGCGATTCCAACCGGTAACCCTCTCTATCCTCGACGCGCCGGTTCCCCGCCCGCCGAAGGATACGTCAATCAGTCCTTCGGCATGGCGGCAAGTGCCGTGTAAGCCAGGCGTGGAGACCAGTCGGCGTTGAGCACGCCCCAGGGCGCTTTCTCATCGGTTTCGGGCACAACGGTGGCGAAGTTCAGATTCCAGACATACATCGCCGTCACCCACGGCCACTCGTTGCGCGCGATCTCGAAAGCCCGCAGCAGGTGCGCGGCCTGATCGGCCTCGGAGATGAACTGGCCGTACTCGTAGCCCGGCGCATGGTTCTGCGTCGTCCAGCCGAATTCGGTAATCCAGATGGGCTTGGCTTCCTCGCCGTTCGCGACCATGACGGCGCGAATGTCCTCAATCCGGCGGAAGTAGAAGGAGCGGTGGTCGCTCCAGCCGTTCGCGCCGGGGTTGTCAGGCCAAAATTGGTCCGGCGAGTTATTGTTGCTGCCGGGGTGTGCGCCGAGGGCGTCGTAGTAGTCCTTCACCTCGCCGCCGTTGTAGTCATAGATCTGCTGGAGATAGAGCGCGTCGTCGATGGCAATGGTCGGGTCGTTGACGCCGGTCGGTGTCAGGCCACCGAAGACGATGAAGGCTTCCGAGTAGCCAGCCTTCGCGCCCCGGTAACCTGCCTTCAGGAGTTCAACATAACGCCCGGCGTCGACAATGCCGCCGGTCTCGAAGGCCAGATTCTGCTCATTCCAGATCTCCCAGGCGTCGACGCGGCCTCCAAAACGGTTGGTGATCTCACGCATGAAATCCTCAAAGGGTTGGGTGTTCACCGGGATGCCCTCGTCTTCGCCTTCCGGCAGCGCCCAGTGTGGTGAGCGGACGATGCTGACGAGCACGCGCTTCTGGTGCCGCTCCGAGACGGTCAGGAGGCGTTCAAGCGCCCGGAAGTCGTAGTCGCCCTGGACCCGCTCCATCTGGCTCCAGAGGACCTGGATACGCACCGCGCCGAAACCGGAGTCGTCGACGTGGCCAAACGTTTGCTCGTTGAAGGGCGCGCCCATGTCGTCGCCGGCCCAGGCGATGTTGAAGCCATAGCGCAGGGCTGGTTCAGACCACCAGAAGGCTGTCGGATCCGCCGGGGCTTGGTCCGGTGACTGGCGCACGAGCGCATCTGCCGGCGCGCCGTTGCGCTCGAGGTACTCGGTGCCGAGGAGTCCGAGCAGATACTCGAACTCGGTGCCCCGAAACTCCGGATGCCACTCGATCCGGGCGCGCTCGAAGTACTGGACGGTGTGGATCTCGCCGTCACCGGCGGGCGGTGGGTCGTTGCGTTCGTCGAACTCCTCGGAGAGCGGGTAGCCGAAGTTCGGTAGGCCGCCATTGTTCGTCCAGAAGCTGCGGATGCCGAAGCAGAGTCGGTGGCCGGTTTCCGGGTAGAAGTCGCAGTTCTCGTCCGGGATGACCCCTTCGAGCGGGACGAACGGCGCTTCCTCCTGGCGACCTTCCGTCCGAATCGCCCCCAGGCGCTGGAGCAGCACTTCATACTGTGTATTGGCGTTGGTTGGGTGGTACTCGAAGATGGCGCGCTCGAAGTATTGCTTGTAGAGACCGTCCTCATGTTGAAAGACGCCGGTAATCGGCAGGCCGAAGACGAACAAACCCCCGCCGTTCTCCCAGTACTCGCGGAATGGGCCCTGGACCCAAAAGCCGGTCGTGTCGAAGTAACGCGGGGCGCGGAGCTCATCACTCTGGGCTGACGCAGTCGCCGGCGCGAGCGATCCTGCCAGGCTCGCCACGGTGACGATCAGTGTCAGCACAAGGGCCAATCTTCGGGTCATCGTTGCTCCGTATCTGTCTACTCCGGCAGCCGGGCGCTACGGCACCAGCTGAAACACGACCTCGCCGACCTGGATGCGGTCTCCGACGTTCAAACGAACCGGGGCGCGGATCAGTTGCGAATTGACGTGCGTACCGTTGGTGCTGTGGAGATCGGTCGCCCACCAGTGACCGTCGCTCCACGAGACCTGGGCATGCTCGCCTGAAACGAATGAACTGTCGATGCGTACCGTCGCCGAGCGGCCGCGGCCGATGACGGTAAGCGGCTCAAGGATAAACGCATCGCCGCGGCGCACATAGTCATTTGTGGAGTCTTCCACGAGCAGCGTTCCACTCACCGTCTCGGGGCCGCCCGCTTCGGCTGCTGCGCGCAGCTCGCGGGTTAGCACGCGCATGACCTGGAAGATGAAGAAGTAGAGCAGAAAGATGAAGACAATACGCAGGAGCAGCACGAACCACTCGAAGGGGATACTGCTAGACATTCAGCCACGAGCTCCCGTCAACCGGGGGCTCAGGAGCCAGCCGTTTCGCGATGTTCGTAGGGCAGGAATTCGAAGACAACATTTCCCATCGTCACCCGATCGCCGTATTCGAGCGTGTGCTGCTGGACCTGTGAGCCATTGACCGTTGTGCCGTTGGTGCTGCCCAGGTCCTCTACGACAAAGTCCGGCGAGCGATATTCGATACGGGCGTGGTGACGGGAGACCTCGGCCGAGTCGACGACGATGTCGTTATCGAGCGCCCGGCCGACCGTCAGCGACTCGCGGCGCAAGATCACCGCGTCGCCGGCGATTGGCCCCTGGACGAACTTGAGCAGGCGCGGCGGAATATTGCCGGTCTCCTGGATGACGCGCATGACCTCGGTGCGCTGGAGCTCGTCGTCGCGGTTGCGGTCGAAGTCCGGTAGTTCGACGATGCTGGCGTCGACGTAGATCGTGCGCCGCCCGACGTGCTCGTCACCCCGGATCTGGACGCGGACGTGGTCGACGAAGCCATAGCCCCGATCCGTCGCCAGATCGACGAGCCAATCCTCCATCTGGCGGCAGAGCGCCGACACGAAATCCGAGAAGACGACCATGTCGAGCGGATTGAGGATGACTTCGTAGTCGTTGGGCACGATGACGCCTTCGACGGAGATAACCTGGTTGGATTCCATAGCGCGTTCCAGGCGGCGTCCGATTTCGGCCGGTTGGACCGGTGTCCGGAAGATCCGGCCAACCGAATCCTCCATCACATGCTGAAAGAACCCCTCGAAACGATCAAGCCTGCTCATGCACTCATCCAGGTATTCACGTTGGGTTGCCCGTGTTCACGGAGTTGAACCGCTGCCATTATAGGAATCGCCCATCGTCGCGGTCAATTTCCGCTTGCGACCATTGGCGTGCGACACGCGGCCCAACCATGCGGAGCAGCGCAACGACGAGCGCGTAGAAAGCGAGAATCTCGAACGCGAAGGGGATGTAGCCGCCATAGCCGAGCAACGGCATCTCCCAGATGTGGAGAAAGCTCACGTGCGGCACGGTGTAGATCCACTTCGGCATCGCCAGGTAGTTCCACATCTCCCAGAACCAGCCGCAGGCGAGTCCGGCCAGGCCGAGGCTGATCACCGAGCGCCAGTCGCCGCGTTCCAGGAAGGTGGAAACGCTGACGCCGCCGGCGAAACGCGCGAGCGGCTCGATAATGAAGAAGACTGAGATCCAGCACAGGGGGAAGAGGTAACTGGGCCAGATCAGCATCCCGGCGAGCATCAGCCAGCCAACGATGTGGAACGTCCAGAGTTTGCGCCGGCTAAAGGTGAAGCGACGCCCGCTCCGGGTGAATCCGGTGTAGGCGAAGATCAGCTCCGCCGTCGTCAAGACTGCCGGAATGACTGTGGAAAAGGAGAACGATCCGATCAGGCCCCGGCCGATGAAGCCATAGTCCCAGGGCGTCAGGTAGGACCAATTGGTCAGGGTCTCGTTGAAGAGCTCGAAGAGCCACCAGAAAGGCGCGGAGATCAGAAAGACCAGCGGGTAGCGCCAACCAAGGCGCACTATCGGCGAGGCGCCCGCCCTGTGCCAAACGAGCCCGTCGACCGTCAGGATGTAGCCGAGCCAGAGGGGGAAGAAGTAGTAGTGCGAGATCGCGCCGACGTCGCCCCAGGCGAGCGCCCACCAGCAGGCGATCAGGAGCAGCCCGATAAGCAGCTGCGGGGCAGGGCGTTTTTGAGACTCGATGCGATTGACGGCCGACTGTTCCATGGCGACAAGTATAGTGATGATCGCATGTGCGGAAGGGAAGGCCCGTGACTACCAACAAGCTACTCGAATCGGAAACCCCGCGCTTCGCGCCGTCGATCCTCGATAGCGATCTCGCGAATCTGGCGGCTCAAGTGGATATCCTCGCGGCGGCGGGGATCGACACGCTACACGTCGATGTGATGGATGGGCGCTTCGTGCCGAACATCTCGATCGGCATCCCGGTTGTCGCGTCGTTGCGCGCGGCCACCGACCTGTTGCTCGATGTCCATCTGATGATCGCGGACCCCGAGAACTACGTGACGGAGTTCGTCGAGGCTGGCGCGGACGTGGTGACGGTCCATGCTGAAGCCACGCCGCATGTCCACCGGGCGCTCGACCGGATCAAGGATGCCGGGGCGTTGGCCGGACTTGCGTTGAACCCCGGCACACCGCTGGCCCACGCAACCGAACTGCTGCCGGTACTGGATCTCGTGCTTGTCATGAGCATCAATCCCGGCTTCGGCGGGCAATCCTTCAAGCCGACGGCGCTCGACCGTCTCCGGGCGATGCGCGCGGCGATCGACAGCTCCGGCCGGCAGATTGCGCTTGAGGTCGACGGCGGGGTCAATCGCGACACGCTAGAGCACGTTGTCGACACAGGCGTCGATCTGCTCGTCTCCGGGTCAGCGATCTTCCGACACCCTGAAGGGCCTGCAACTGGCGTCGCCCGGCTGGTCGAGCAGCTGGATGCGCTCAGGAGCTCTCGCCGGTGATCCGCGCGTAGAAGCAGCACCAGTCGCCAGGGTGGACGGTCGGGTTGGTGCGCAACCCAAAGATCTGACCGTCGCACGGCGCGCTGACGACCGCAGCTTCGTTTCCGAAGAGATCGTAAATCCTGGCGATCGTGTCGCCCTCCCGCATCGGTGTGCGCATCTGTACGTCGCGCTCGGTGACCCAGAGCCCGCCGACCGGGGCGCTGACGAGCTCCTGGACGCCATGGAACCAGCGCTCGCAGCTGCCGGCCTCGCCGGGCTGCATGTCGTAGACACGCATGACGTTGAAGATCGACTCGGCCAGTGTGTCGCCGACGCGGTGGAAATCGTGCGGCAGTGTCGCGCACATGCCGCCGAGCTCAACGGTGATCCCGGCTTTGCCGGCCTCGCCCATCGTTGTCATCGGGCTCTTGCCGCCGGGGCCGCCTGTCAGCAAGAGGTCCCAGCCTGGTCCCATCGCCTTCGCCAGCCGCTCGGACTCGCCTCCGGCATGGAAGATCGCCATGCTGAGGTAAGAATGGTCGCCGCCGGAGTGAATCGTCATCTCGATGTCGGCGGCCGCAACGAGCGCTTCGGCATGGGCATGGGCGATGCGTTCTGTGGGGAATCCGCTGGCGCGGCCCGGATAGATCCGGTTCATATCGTAGGTGTTCTTGTCCCAGGCGTTGCCGCGCTCGTTGCTGGCGAACGCCGACGGATTCATCGCCATGCAGCCGACGAACGCGCCCTTAAGCTCGCCAGGGTCGAGCGCACTCAGGACCTTGACGATAGCGAGAGGACCTTCAGGCTCGTCACCGTGAATCGCGCCATCGACCCAGAGGACCGGGCCGTCCTCAGCGCCGTTGACGATTGTGATCGGAACGCCGAGTGGCGCTCCAAAGCCGTCTACCCCGTACTCGATGATCCCGTGAGCCCGTTGGCCCGGTTCTGCTGTAGCTGTGCCGATGGTAAGTGCGCCGTTGGTTGGCATTGGTTCTCGATCCTCTCAGCTAGCGGAGGCCGGCAGTGTCAGGCCGTGTTGCCGCTCCAGCGTGGCCCAAGCGGCTCCGCTTCCAGGAAGGCGATCAGCAGGTCGACACAGGCGTTGCAGTCGTCTTCAGTAACCATCTCGTTCGGGGAGTGGGTGTAGCGGGTGGGCATCGTGAGTAGGACGGATTCGATGCCGGCGCGGATGAGCTCCTTGCCGTCGCTGCCGTAGTTCTGGAAGACCGCCTGCTGGACCGGGATGCCGCGGGAGCGCGCGGCCTCGACCGCTGCTCGACACATCCGCGCCGAGTAGTTCACGCTGGCGTCCTGGTGGACGACGATTGGGCCGTGGCGCAGCTTGGCGGGATGGTTTGCCGCTTGCGTGCCCGGCACCTCGCCGCAGAGACCGACGTCGAGCGCGAAGCCGTAGCTGAAATCGTGGACGAGCGGGATGCTCGCCGCGCCGATCAGGCCGTTCTCCTCCTGGATCGTCGATCCGACCCAAAGCTCGTAGTTGATCTTGGATGTGTCGACCCGTTCAGCGAGCGCGGTCGCGACGGCAAGCGGCGCGCGGTCGTCCATCGCCTTGCCGATGATGGTGTCGCCGAGCCGCCGCGTCGGGACGTTGGCCGCGATGCGCGTGCCGGGGTGGATGCCGAGTGCTTCGACCTCCTCACGGGATGAGTAGCCGACATCGACGAACCAGTCGTTCCAGTCGAAACTCTGTTTGTCGCTCGCGCCGCCGATGACGTGGCCGCTGGCGTAGACGAGCTGCCCGTCGACATCGCCGTCGTCGGCGAGCAGGACAACCGGACTGTTGACCGGGTTGTACCAGTGGGCGGGCTTGCCGCGGCGGTCAGGTCCAGCGGGCCAGATGTGGATGAGGCCCGCGTCGGTGATCGACTTCACCATCAAGCCGAGCTCATCGCCATGCGCCAGGACGACGATTGCCGGTCCAGAGCCGCCGACGCGGGCGACGACGTTGCCGACCTGAGTGATTTCGACGTGTTCGGCGTAGCTCGACCAGTGGTTGGCGCACCACTCGTGGACGCGCTCTTCCTGCCCGGTCGGTCCCGGAATCTCGGTCAGGGTCTTGATCAGGTCGTACATTGAGCTGGTTGTCATCGTGATTCAGTTCTCCGTGTCATGCAAATTCGTGGGGAGAAGATAGGGCGGGTTACGGCGCGATGTCAACTCGCCCGAATCGGTGGTAGCGGTGGTTCATTGGCCGCCGGTGACAGGACGGCGTAGGATGCTCTGCGGGTGAAAGGAGATGCGCGTGGAAGCTACCTTGCGGGTCGCCCGCATTCGCGGTATCGACATCGGCATGCATTACAGCTGGTTCATCGTCGTCGTCCTCTTTACCGTTATCTTTGCCGAGAGCCAGTATCCAGACACCTATCCTGACTGGAGCGAAGCGCACTACTGGACGGTTGCGCTGGCGTCTGTGCTGCTCCTTTTCCTCTCAGTCCTGCTACACGAGTTCGGGCACGCGCTCGTTGCCCAATCTCGCGGCGTCGAGGTGCGAAGCATCACACTCTTCATCTTCGGCGGTGTTGCCGGGCTTGTGCGGGAGTCGGACGACGCCGGCGACGAGTTCTGGATTGCGATTGCCGGGCCGCTGGTCAGTATCGGGCTGGCGGGGTTCTTCGGCGGGCTCTGGTATCTGTTCGCGGGCAGCAGCGAGCAGGCCGCGGCGCTGCTTGGATACCTGGCCTTCGTCAATCTCATTCTTGTGCTCTTCAACATGATTCCCGGCTTCCCGCTCGACGGCGGCCGGGTCTTGCGGGCTGCGCTCTGGCGTGGCACCGGCGACCTGCGGCGGGCGACGCGGATTGCCGCCGGCATCGGTGTGGCAATCGGCACGCTCTTCGTCGTAGCCGGCGTCGTCTTGATCGTCACCGGGTACCTTGTCAACGGGATCTGGGCGGTCGTGATTGGCTGGTTCCTGCACAGCGCCGCCCAACAGGGACGCTCAAGCGTCGAACAAACCTATGCCCTGCGCGACATCCTGACCAGCGATTTGATGAACCGCCAGCCGGTCACGATTGGCCCGGATGTCGATCTCGAAACTATGGTCGAGGACTATGTGCTGGCGCGCAACGTGCGCGGCCTGCCGGTGCTCGACGAGGGTCGGTTGATCGGCATAGCGACGGTCACCGATCTTCGCAAGATCCCGCGCGAGGAGTGGCCGGAGCGGACTGTTGGCCAGGTGATGACGCCGGTGGCGGAGGTCCGTTTTCTCGATCCCGACGTGCCGGTTGCCGAGGCGTTGATGATGATGAGCGATGGCGACTTCCACCAGATGCCGGTGACCGAAGACGGTCGCCTCGTCGGCCTGCTCACGCGCTTCGAGCTCATCCGCCACTTCCGGACACGCGAGGAGCTTGGGCTGAATTTCTGACGTTGTCGGGTGCAAGATCCGGCAGGTTTTGTAGGGCAGGGGCTCGTCCCCTGCCTGGATCGAATAGAGTCCTGCGACGCGGCAGGGGACGAGCCCCTGCCCTACGATGAGACCACGCACTTGCTGTCCATAGAGGCAAATAGAAACGAGCGCGGGAAACACTCCCCGCGCTCGTTGATGCTGCCGGAACGGCTAGGAAACTAGGCCGCTAGCTGGCCGGTTCCTCGCCGCCTTCGTCGCCTGGATCAGCCGGCGGGGCATCGGGGCCGTCGAGGTCCCAGTAGGACCAGAACGAGCCGACATAGCCCGGGAAGTCCGGGTGGTGCCGGAGGACATTGTCCTCGGCTACGTGCTCGCTACCGCCAAAGCCGGGCACATCCGACTCGGCGTAGGTGTTGGCTTCCGTGCCGTTATCATATGCTCCGGACATGCCGCCACTGGTCTGAAGCTTCTTCGGCAGGTGGGCGTTGCCGCAGGTGAAGCCGTCGTTGGTGCTGACGAGCATCGCGCACCAGAAGACGTAGCCGTTCTTCGGTCCGGTGAACTCGTACTTCATGACCTCGCCGGGGCCGATCACCTCGGACGTCGCCATGACCATGTGGACGCCCGCGTCGGTCCACTCCTGAGCCAGAACGGAGTTATCGCCATTTTCGGCCAGATTCGTCAGGCCGGGAGTCGTCGCGCCGTCGCCGGGCAGAACATCCACCATCGTCGGGTTGACGCCGATAACCGGTGGCGAATAGAGCTGATCGTCGGTCATGTTGCCGATATAGAGCTCATAGTCGACGGTCTGCGCTGTCGGGCCGGGATTTTCGGGGATCGACGCGCGCTGCCAGAGAGCCCAGACGCCGTGGCCGACGTTGTACATGGCGTCGATGTCGCC
>JAUIIK010000011.1 GCA_030431755.1 Chloroflexia bacterium | reverse complement strand
GGTCGACGACCCCTCGGCACCCCCCGATCAGTTTCCGACGGCTGAGGATCAGGAGCGCGAGCGGGAGCGGCTCTTCAAGATCATCGAGGAGTTGGTGCTCTGGGAGAACACGACCAACGAAGAGGTGCTCGACCGCGCCCGGGCCGAGATCATGAAGTCGACCGACAACAATCCGCCGCCCGTCCTCGATCCCTTCTGCGGCGGCGGTTCGATCCCGCTCGAAGCCCAGCGGCTCGGACTCGAAGCGCACGGCTCCGACCTCAACCCCGTCGCCGTCCTGATCACCAAGGCGCTGATCGAGATCCCACCGAAGTTCGCCGGACAGCCGCCGGTCAATCCCGACGGCCGGCCGCGTGATGGAGGTGACGGGCAGGCGTCACAGGGCAGCCTGGGCGGCGAGGCGTTCGCCAGAGCGGCGGGCCGTGGAAAGTGGCAGGGCGCTTCCGGACTGGCGGCCGACATCCGCTACTACGGTCAGTGGATGCGGGATGAGGCAGAGAAGCGGATTGGGCATCTCTATCCTAAGGTGGAGCTGCCGGTAGAGCAGGGCGGCGGGAGGGCGACAGTGATCGCCTGGCTCTGGGCGCGGACGGTCCAGTGCCCGAATCCGGCTTGCGGGGCGCAAATGCCGCTGACCAGCAAGTTGGAGTTTTCGAAGAAGAAGGGACAGCGAGCGTGGATCGAGCCGGAGGTCCATACTTCCCAGAACACCGTTAGTTTTCGGGTTAGAACCGGTACTGGGGAAGCCCCAAAACCTCCGAAGATCGGACGGGGTGCAAAGTTTAGATGCCTCGCCTGTGGACAAGTAGCTGAAGACCAGCACATCAAGAACGAAGCACTCGCCCAGCGAATGGGTAGTCAACTGTTAGCTGTGGTTGCGAAGGGTGCTGGAGGCCGAGCATACGTGTCTCCAACTTCGCAGCAAGTCGACATCGCTGCAGGTATTCCAGGCCCCGCCACCCGACTAGGTCCAATGGCAGAGGATCCTCGAAACATCTGGTGTGTTGGGTACGGATTAGAGCAATTCGAAGATCTCTTCACACACCGTCAACTTGTGGCTCTAACTACATTCAGTAGCCTCGTGGGCGAAGCAAGAGAGAAGATTCTTGAGGACGCCGTTGCTGTCGGTCTTGATAACGACCCTAGCCGCTCACGCGACGGTGGGAAAGCAGCTCCCGCGTACGCGGATGCTGTCGCGACATATCTCGCGTTTGGAGTGAGTCGCAGCACAGATTTCTGGAACTCGATTGCTACCTGGATGACTAGCGGCGAGTTCATTAGTCACATGTTCGTTCGCCAAGCGATCCCGATGTCCTGGGATTTTGCGGAAGCTAATCCGTTTTCGGATGCTTCCGGGAACTGGGACGGTGCAATTGACTGGATTGCTCGCTCTGTAGAGCGGCTGCCAGCGCGCGCTGCTGGGCGGGCAACTCAATCGGACGCTCTAAGTTCTCTCGATGAACTAGACAGTGCGTTGATATCGACAGATCCTCCCTACTACGACAACATCAGCTACGCAGATCTTTCAGATCATTTCTATGTTTGGTTTCGCAAGACCCTAGGCGAGATCTACCCGGATCTACTCAGCACACTGCTTACGCCAAAGTCCAATGAACTGATAGCGAATCCGTATCGTCACGGAGGAGATCGGAATCAAGCAGAGGGTTTCTTCGAGACTGGCCTAGAAGGAGTATTCTCGAACATTCGGAACGAATCGGCACGCGACTACCCGTTCACTCTCTATTACGCGTTCAAGCAAGCTGAGACTGAGGTTCGAGGGGCAAGCAGAGAAACGGCGTCTACTGGTTGGGAAACGATGCTGACAGCATTGGTGAATTCGGGTTTCACAATAGTTGGAACCTGGCCGATGCGAACTGAACGAGGAAGCAGACTGCTCGGGATCGGGATGAATGCTCTTGCATCCTCCGTTGTGCTTGCATGCCGGCCTCGTCCAGCAGAAGCGACTAGAACCGTCAGCACCGACTTCCTGCGTGAGCTGCGCCGACAGCTCCCTGGCGCGCTCCGCACCCTGCAGCATGGCAATATCGCCCCGGTCGATCTGGCCCAAGCGGCCATCGGGCCAGGTATGGCGATTTTCTCGAAGTACCGGCAGGTCATCGAACCCGACGGCTCGCCGATGCGCGTCCGCCGGGCGCTCGAACTGATCAACCAGGTCCTCGACGAGACGCTGGCCGAGCAGGAGAACGAGTTTGACCGCGACACCCGCTGGGCCGTCGGCTGGTTCGAGCAGTACGGCATGAACGAGGGCCCCTACGGCCAGGCCGAGTTGCTCAGCCAGGCCAAGAACTCCTCCATCGGCGGCCTCGAGCAGGCCGGCATCGTCGAGAGCGGCCGCGGCAAGGTCCGCCTCCTCCGCCGCGACGAGTTTTCCGATGATTGGGATCCTAGCTCCGACAGCCGCCTCCCGATCTGGGAAGCAACCCAACGTCTGATCCAGGCCCTCGACACCGACGGCGAAGACGGCGCTGCCCACTTGCTTTCTCAAATCCCCGGCAGCACCGGCGAAGTCGCCCGCGACCTCGCCTATCGTCTGTACACGATCTGCGAACGCAAGGACTGGGCCCAGGAAGCCCTCAGCTACAACGCCCTTGTCACTGCCTGGCCCGATGTCACCCGGCAAGCCGCCGACTACCGCCAGGGACGACTCGTCTAGCGATCGTTCGACCCGACCTTGTGGCCGTCATCACTGGCATGAACCGAAACGAACGAGCTACTCCGGAAGGAACACCTATCTATGGCGATTACGAATCGCGATCGCGTCAGCAAGGGGATGGATCTTCTTCACGACGGGCTCTTCCCCTATGTCCGGCGCGAGATGAAAGCCGAGTATGGAGTACGGTGGTTCAACGAGGCTGAACTGGCACTGGACCGCAAGATCGACATCAATTCCGACGGCGAACCGCACCTCGATACATCGAACCTGCTCTATCTGATGATGTGGCGCTGGCGCGAGGTATTCGGGAAGAAACTCGGGCACGTCGAGCGCAGTATCGTCAGCGAGCTGCTCGATACTCGCAACCGCTGGGCGCACCAGGACCGCTTCAGCAGCGACGATACCTACCGGGCACTCGACAGCACCCACCGGCTGCTCGAAGCGATCGCCGCGCCCCAGGCGCCGGAGCTCGACGAGATGAAGCAGGAAGCGCTGCGCACGCGCTATAGCGAGCAGGCCCGGCAGGTGCGGAGGCAACAGGCGACCGGGCCGCTGGTCGAGTCGAAGACCGGCGCGGCTGGCTTGACACCCTGGCGCGAGATCATGACGCCCCACTCCGACGTCGCCGGCGGCAACTTCCGCAAAGCCGAGTTCGCAGCCGACCTCAGCCAGGTCCATGCCGGGCGCGCCACGAGCGAATACCAGAACCCGCGCAACTTCTACCAGCGCACCTACCTGACCGAGGGCCTCAAGGCGCTGCTCAAGAACGCGCTCAACGCCCTCCACGACCACGCCGACGGCGAGCGGCACGGTGACCCGGTCATCAAGCTCCAGACCAACTTCGGCGGCGGCAAGACCCACTCGATGCTGGCCCTCTACCACCTCTTCTCCGACACCAATCCGAACGATCTCCCCGGCGTCGACACCCTCCTCGCCGAGACGCAGGTCAACCAGCCGGCCCTCGCCAACCGCGCCGTCCTCGTCGGCACCGCCCTTGCGCCCGGCCAGCCCAGGGAGACCGAAGATGGCACGCTCATCAACACCTTCTGGGGCGAGCTGGCCTGGCAGCTGCTCGGTCGCCAAGGCTACGACATCATCGCCGAGTCCGACCGCAACCGCACCAACCCCGGCTCGGAGCTGCTGCGCGAGCTCTTCGTCCAGGCCGAGCCATCGCTGATTCTGATCGACGAGTGGGTCGCCTACCTGCGCCAGCTCTACGGCGTCGACGACATGCCGGCCGGCACCTTCGACACCAATATGAGCTTCGCTCAGTCGCTGGCCGAGGCCGTCGTCGCTGCGCCCAGCACCCTGCTCGTCGCCTCTCTGCCCGCCTCCGACATCGAGGTCGGCGGCGAAGCTGGCCGGGAAGCGCTCCGCCGCCTCGACCACGTCTTCCACCGCTTCGAGTCGATCTGGCGTCCGGCCGGCACCCAGGAGAGCTACGAGATCGTCCGTCGCCGCCTCTTCGAGGACCAGAACGACCCCGAACTGGCCAAAAAGCGCGACGCCGTCATCCAGCAGCTGATGACCTTCTACCGCGACAACCGCGCCGACTTCCCCTCGGAAACCCGCGAGGAGTCCTACCGCCGGATGATGGAGGCCGCCTATCCGATTCACCCCGAGCTCTTCCAACGCCTCAGTGACGACTGGGGCTCGCTCGACAAGTTCCAGCGCACCCGCGGCGTCCTGCGGCTAATGTCGAGTGTCATCCACGTTCTCTGGGAACGCGGCGACAACAGCCCGCTGATCATGCCGGGCACGCTTCCACTCGATCATTCAGATGTGCGAGAAGAGTTGGTCTACTACCTCGACCTCGGCTGGGGCTCGGTCGTCGAGAAGGACGTCGACGGCGAGGGCGCGCTGCCGGTCATCCTCGACCAGGAGGACCCGGCCCGCCGCGGCCGCTACGCCGCCACCCGCCGCGTCGCCCGGACGATCTTCCTCGGCTCGGCCCCGATCCCCCAGGCTGCTAACCGCGGCATCGACGAGCGCCGCATCATGATCGGCTCGGTCCAGCCCGGCGAGAGCCCGGCCCTCTTCGGCGACGCCCTGCGCCGCCTCCGCGACCGCGCCACCTTCCTCTACGTCGACGGCGATCGCCACTGGTACTCGACCCAACCGACCGTCACCCGCCTGGCTCAGGACCGCGCCGGCGCCCAGCCCGAAGACGCAATCGATATGGAGATCATCAGCCGGCTCCGCGCCGCATCCCGGTCTCGCGGCGACTTCCAGGGCGTCCACGTCGCGCCCGGTTCGACCGGCGACGTGCCAGACGAGCGCGAAGTCCGCCTCGTCGTCCTCGATCCCGACCAGCCGCACCGCTCCGGCGACGACGAGAGCCCGGCCTTCGCCGCCGCGCGCGAGATCCTCGACAGCCGCGGCACCGGCCCACGCATCTACAAGAACACGCTCGTCTTCCTTGCGCCCGACGTCGAGCGGCTCGACGCCGACCTCAAGCAGAGTGTCGCCACCTTCCTGGCCTGGAGGTCGATCGACGAGGAGCGCGAGGAGCTCAACCTCGACCAGTTCCAGACCCGGCAGGCCCGCACCCGCCACGAGCAAGCCTCCGACACCGTCGACCGGCAGATCCCCGAGACCTACCGCTGGCTGCTCGTCCCCTACCAGCCCGAGCCGACCGGCCCGATCGAGTGGGATGCCATCCGTCTCCAGGGCGGTGGCTCGCTCGCCGAACGCGCCAGCAACCGCCTGAAGAACGACGCCCGTCTCGTCACCGAGCTCGGCCCGGCCATCCTCAAGATGCGCCTCGACAACGTCCCCCTCTGGCCAGACAAAGGCGGCGCGCCGCACGTCTCGATCCGCGAACTCCAGGACTACTACGCCCAGTACCTCTACCTCGAACGCCTCCGCGACCCGCGCGTACTGCTCGATTGCATCACCCGCGGCGTCGCCCAGCTCACCTGGCGCGACGACACCTTCGCCTACGCCCAGCGCTGGGACCCGGAGAAGGACCGCTACGAAGGCCTAGCCGTCGCCGTCAACAATGTCACGCCACTGGCTGATGGGAACGACCTACTTGTCAAGTCCAAGCCAGCGGCAGAACAGATGGAACGCGAGAAGCCAACGGATGTCGTTACAGGAACAGGCCCGGGCGAGCTCCCTCCCAAAGGAGGACCAGATCGACCGAATCCCGGTACGCGCGAAGGCGGTCCCGACGAACCAACGCCAGAAATCATCTACCGGCGCTTCTACGGCACGGCCGAAATCAGCGACTATCTCGACTTCGTCCCGTCAGCCGGCCAGATTGGCGAGCACATCCTCAGCCATATGGCCGGTCAACCGGGCGCAAAGGTCCGCGTCAACGTCGAGATAGAAGTCGAGCTACCCGACGGCGCAGATGACACCCTCCGCCGCACTGTCCTCGAGAACGCCAACACGCTCGGTCTCAAACACCGGAGTTTCGAGCAATCTTGACGGCCTCGTTGCGGTGCAGGAGCGTTCAGCAGCGATATCGACCGTAGGCGTCACGATGCCGGCCAGCGATAGGTTCGTGATCCTGACGCGGTGTCACGCGACATTGTGCGCGCTGCCTAGCACGTGCCTCGATCGGATTCGGCTATCATCTTCCAACGAGGATGATTGCCAGAGCCGGTAGGAGCGTGTGCTGAACATGGGTACCCCTGATTTCACCGGACTGCA
The DNA here is from genome assembly GCA_030431755.1 of Chloroflexia bacterium. GTDB lineage: Bacteria > Chloroflexota > Chloroflexia > Thermomicrobiales > CFX8 > JAUIIK01. Next base: position 53,407 of record JAUIIK010000011.1, on the reverse strand, counting down.
CTACCTCGCGACGTCGGCAGAATGGCGGACTGACCGGTACTACACATACAATCGCATGACCGAGCTGCTGCGCGGCTGGACCGCGAGCCATCCTGAGCTAGCCACGCTTGAGAGCATCGGCAGGAGCGGCGAGGGGCGGGACATCTGGGCTGTCACGGTCACGAACAAGGCAACCGGGCCCGACCTGGAGAAGCCTGCCTACTACGTCGACGCCAATATCCACGCCGCCGAGGTGATGACCTCATCTCTCGCCCTGGCAACGATCCACCACATCCTGACCCGCTACGAGTCAGATACGGGCATTCGCCGGCTTGTCGACGAGACGACGCTCTATGTCATCCCACGCATCGCGGTCGACGGCGCGGAGCAGTTCTTGACGACGCCCGATGCGGTCCGGTCGTCAGAGACGCCGTATCCAGCCGGTACTCTGGAGTCTGCCTACGCTGGTCTTGAACCGCGGGACGTCGACGGTGACGGCCTGATCAGCTCAATGCGGATCAAGGATCCCGCAGGGCCGTGGAAGGTCTCGGAGCGCGACTCGCGCATGATGCGGCCGCGCCGTCCCGACGAATACGGCGGCGACTACTACTTCGTCCATCCAGAAGGACTCATCCAGAACTGGGATGGCGGCAAGATCACGCTTGCGCCGTCCCGCTCGGCGCTCGACTTCAACCGCAACTTCCCGGCCGATTGGAAGCCAGAGTGGGCGCAGACAGGTTCGGGACCACACCCGCTAAGCGAGCCGGAGACACGCGCCGTCGCCGCGTTTCTGCGAGCCCATCCCAACATCCACGGCGCGCAGCTCCACCACACAGCTGCCGGCATGATCCTGCGTTCATCCGCGCGCTACGCTGACACCGAGATCCCTACGCTCGATCTCCGCGCGTTTGAGGCTATCGGCGCGATCGGCGAGGCGACGATGGGTTTCGAGTGTTTGTCGCCATTCCACAAGAACCCCTACCAGCCGAACGAGCCCTCATACGGTGTCGAAAGCGACTGGCTCTACGACCACCTCGGCATCCTCTCCTTCATGACCGAGCTCTGGGGCTTGGCCCACCGCGCCGGCCTGTCAGGCGACGAATTCCTTGACTACGAGGAACGCCGCACCGAGGACGATGATCGCCTGATCCTGCGCCTGTTCGACGAGGAAGCCGGCGGCCGCGGCTTCACCCCTTGGCGCGCATTCGAGCACCCGCAGCTCGGGGAGGTCGAGATCGGCGGCGTGGAAGTCAAGTTCGGGCTCCTCAATCCACCGGGGCCGCTGCTAGAGCGCGAGCTCGAACGTGCCATCCCCTTCACGCTTGGCGCGATGGGCACGGCGCCCAGGTTGCGCTTTATCTCCAGCAGCGCCGAGCAGATTGCGCCGGGCATCTACCGCGTCAGCACGACCATTGGCAACGACGGGTTCCTGCCGACCTACGGCAGCGAACGCAACCTCAGTCGGGGATCAAGCAACACACTCAACGCCCATATCGCGCTGCCCGCTGGCGCCGAGTTGCTACCGGGTAGCCCGGCGGCTACCCAGGAGATCGAGCATCTGGCGGGGCGTGTCAGTCAGTACACCGGCTACCATCTATCGGGGCGGTATCCGAACCTCAGCCGCGGGCACGTCGAGTGGCTTGTAGCAGCCCCAGCGGGCACAAGCTTCGAACTGACGGTTGGCGCGGACAAAGCCGGCGTCTGCCGGACGACGGTGACAGCCGGCACATAGCGCGGCCAAGACCGACCGTGTCAACCGATTGACGCGCCGCCGTCAAGCGGCTACAGTCTGCCCCATCTTTCAACCAATCGCCCGCACCGTCAGCCGGGCAGACATGGGACGTTCCCGTTGAGGAGGGCAATCCCGATGGCCGTCGAACAAGCACAGATACTCAGACCGGAGACGCTGGTCAACCAGTTCAAGGAGAACGGCGTGACGCACGTTCTCACGATCCCGGATAGCGAGACCAACTACCTCTATGAGCTGATGGAGCAGCAAGATTGGCTCGACATCGTGCCGGTCGCGCGCGAAGGCGAGACCTTCGGCATCGCGCTGGGCTTGAACGTCGCCGGCAAGACGCCCGTCTGCCTGATCCAGAACACTGGCATGCTCGAATCCGGCGACTCGTTGCGTGGAATGGCGCTCGACGCGGGCTTTCCGCTGGTCATGATCGTCGGCTACCGGGGCTGGACCCGGCGCGGCATCATTAGCGACTCGGCAGCGCGGTACACCGAACCCTTCCTCCACGCCTTTGGAATCAACTACTATCTAGTCGAATACGACGCCGACGGCGACCGCATCACGACCGCCTTCGAGGAAGCGCGCGCAACCAAGCGTCCGGTCGCGATCCTGATTGGCGACGAGTACCACGGCTGGAACCGCTAGCCCTGATCTCCAGGTAGAGAGAAGCAAGCACCATGATCGAGTCGAAAGATGTCTTCGAAGCCTTCGCCCCATATCGTGGCGACGCGATCGTCATCACGACCGGCACGGCCGGCCGCCCCTGGGTCGACATCAGCGACCGCCCACGCCGCGACGTATCGCTTGGCGGAGCAATGGGCCAGACGACCTCGGCAGCCTTCGGACTAGCGCTCGGGTTGCCGGATGAGAAGGTCATCCTCTTTGACGCCGAGGGCGCGCTGCTGATGAACCTGGGCGTGCTGGCGACGATCGCCGGCAAGAAGCCGCAGAACTTCTATCACTTCCTGCTCGACAACGAATGCTATGCCACGACCGGTGGCCAGCCGGTGCCGAACTCTAGCGAGATCGACTACGGCAGGCTCGCCGGTAGCGCCGGCTACGCGTCCAACTACAACTTCGACGATCTCGAAGACTTCCGCATCAGCGTCGGCGAGATCCTCAACGAGGACGGCCCCGTCTTTGTCGCCGTCAAGGTTGTGCCGGAGATCGAGAACCTGCCGATGGGGATGCGTGAGCGCCGGCCGGGCAGGAGCCGCCCGCAGATGATCGCCGATCTCCGCGACGAGCTTGGCATCGCCGCCGATTAGTTGACGGACACGCCGCGCAGCATCCTCACGAGACCGGTGCAATCCGCCGGTAGCAGGTCGCCGCGCCAGGCGACGTGGCGATCCGGACGGGCGATGACAAGCTGCGTTGTGTAGGCGCTGCTGGCGTGTTCGGCGGATAGGTCAAGTATCTCGCACGGCAGTCCCTGGCGGCGCGCCTCGGTCTCGAATGCCGAGACGTCAACCGCGGGATCGAAGCGCAACAGCGTGTACCACGCTCCCAACAGGTCGTAGAGCGACCTCCCGGCAACCCAGAGGTGCGGCAGGCGGCTACCCGGGACCGTCGACGGCGTGTATTCCGCCATCGAGTACGGCTCGTGCGGCGCGCCGTCGTAGGCAATGAGCGGTGATTCGGCGTAGAAGTAGCCAAAGTTCAATCCGGCGCAGGCGTACTGCTGGACATTCAGCGCGTAGGTCTCGCGGCCCAGCTCCTCACGCGCAGCTTGGCCAGCCGGTGTGTCGTCCTCGATCTCCGGCGGGACCGCGCGCCGCTGCCGGGCGGTTGAGAGCGCGTGCCGCATCACGAAACGCGACACCTGCTCGGTGATCGGGTGCCGTTCGGCCTCATGGGCATCCAGAATCGACGCCGGCGCCCAGCCACGGAGGTGTGCAGCAAGCAACCAGGCCAGGTTTTCAGCGTCCGCGATGCCCGCGTTCATGCCATACCCCGCAAACGGCACCCAGAGATGCGCAGCGTCGCCGCAAATGAACACTCGCCGATCCCGAAACTTATCGGCCAGCAAGCGCCTGCCGAACCAGTCCTCCTTTGAGATGACCTCATACTCAAACGCTTCGTCGACGCCGAGGATCGTCCGGATCGCCCAGTCACGGTCAACTGCGTCGAAGGCCGCTTCGTCGTCGCGCAGGTAGTTGTGGATCAACCAGGTCTCGGTACCGTCGATGGCATAGACCGTGCCGCTGCGCCTGGCGTTCAGCGAGAGATTGCCCCAAGCAGGCGCCGTCGTGAGCAGCCTAATGAGCTCAGGAGCGCGGACAAAGGTCGATTGCACCCGCTGAAGCACCGGGTCGCCCGAGAGTGTCGCGCCAATCTGCCGCCGCACTTCGGAGCGGCCACCGTCGCAGCCAACCAGATACCGGCAACCAATGACCATGCCTGCGCCGGTGTCGACCGACGTCGCGTGGACCTCAACACCGGTGTCAGACTGTTCGAAGCGGTCAAAGCGCGTTCGGTTGTATAGCGTCAGTCCCGGCGTTGCCTGCGCGTGCTTGACGATCAACGGTTCCATGAACAGCTGATTGATACGGTGCGGCGGCTCGGGAGTCGGCCAGCCGGTGTCAGGGCCTTCGGTGGCGCTGTAGCGCTCCCCGCGACTTGGAATCGGCACGCGGGCGATCTCGGGCCCGGTCATCGTCGTCCGGAAGGCGATGTCGTGCGGGTAGTCAACCGGCAAGCCGGCATTCCGCACATCGGCGACGAATCCGAGCCGCCGGAAGATCTCCATCGAACGAGCCGCAACGTGGTTGCAGCGCACGCTCGGTGGTTCGCCCGCCTCCCGCAGTTCGAGCACGGCCACCTTGACACCGCGCTGGGCCAGGTCAATGGCCAGTATCATCCCGACCGGCCCCGCGCCCACGACGACGACATCCGTTTCGATACGCTCGCTCACCTGAACCTCATATCCAGCCTGCCTGCACCGACCAACACGCGCTGCCCGACGCTCCAGGCCTCGCTAGCGGCCGCGCAGCTCGCGGAAGTTGTCGACGATGATCAGCAGCGACAGCAGCGCGACGACGATAACAATGGTCGCGACCAGGAACTCGTACAGGAGCACGCCAAGCGACACGAGCGCCAGGATCACCGATGTCGCAATAAGCAGCTCAGTCAGGTTGCGCCGCAGCGCGGCGTCGATAGCCAGGAACGCGAGCACCATGCCACCGGCAGCCTCGATCCAGATCTGCGGGAAGAAGAGCAGGATAACGACGAACCCAAGCAGCAAACCGCCGACGCTGACCGCCGCCCAGGTCTCGACTAGTCGGCTCTCCTGGATCTCTTCACGCGAGAGCGGCACATGAAACTGCCGGATGTGCGCGGTGGGGTCGCCATAGTCGCCCTCCTCGGTACGCTCGATATGCAGCTGAATCGCCTCGCCGGTCTGGATGAGCTCGGAGCGCCGGGCGATCAGCGCATCCAGCGCCGCCTCAGACTCGGCCAGCGTCCTGCTGCGGTCATCGAGAATTGGCTGATACACCTCCGAGCGGCGCAGCGCCTCCGCCTCGAGACCCAACTGGGGCAGCGCCTGCTCCAGCGCGTCGATCTCGAGCTCGGTACTCCGCAGCTCGTTCAGCGTCGCGCCAAGCCGGGTCTCCAGCAACGCTTTCGACTCGCCCGGCGTCGCAACCTTGTGCAGGCCGGTCCAGCCGAGCGGATCGGCCCAGGTCTGGCGAATCGAGCCGTCGCGATTAAACTTCGGCCCGGCCGGGGCTGATTCGCCCTCGAACGGGTCAGTCGTCGCCAGACCCCACAACCCCTGGAAATTCTCGGCCCATTCGTCGTCAGCCGCAACCAGCACCGGGTCCCAGCCGACGCTCTCGCCTGGCCCAATCGCCAATCCGTCGCCGCGCGCGTAGTCGACATATGGAAAGCGCAGGAGACCCGCGATCCGGTCGCCGATCTCCGTCGGGTCGCCCTGCCGCAGGATCTCATTCCAGAGCCGGCGCACCCGGTCGAAGAAGCGGCTGATCGGCTTGAAGATCCCGACCTCGTAGCGCGCGAGGTACTCGCCCGCCTGGAGATAGTTCGCGTGCGAGCCGGCCGCTGCAAAGACTACCGGATGATCCCCATGGAGCTCCAGCATCGGATCATCCCAGCGGCGGCGCAGATCCTGACCAGGGAACTCATGCACGCTACCGGCGACCCAGAGCGGGTTCGGGCTCTCGCCGGCATCCTCCAGAAAGATGAAGACCTGTTCCCAATCGGCCTCATGGTCATTCACGCCGTGAAAGGTCGTGCGCCAGTCGTTCATTGGATAGAAGTAGAAATACTGGAGCACGATGTAGCCGGAGCGCCTCACGACCCGGCCGTAGTAGGGATAGTCTGGCTTGGCGCGGCGAATCTGCTGATAGCTCCGCTCGGCCGCGGCAACCGTGCCGCCCGGCACACGCCCGCGCAAGAGTGAAACCAGCTCGAAGATCGAGTCCAGCGCCCGAATCGCGAGGCCGACGCGGGCCAGCCGGCCGCGCGCGCTGAAGACCGGCCGCTCGTCGCGGTAGAGCCAGCGCGCAAGCTCCCGGCCCTCGAGTGGCCGATCAACAAAGCGCAAGAAGTGCTGGTGATCCTGTGACGGCGGGCGCAGCTCGCCCAGCACCTCGAGCGTGACTGTGCCCTTCCCGGCAAGCATGCGCGACCCGTCGCCGTCGGCGCGTCCGAGATGAAGCTCGCAACGTTCAACATACTCATCAACAGGACACGGGAAGAAGAGCTCGCCGTGCGTAAACCGCAACACCGGCTCGAATCGTCGCAGCAGCTCGAGATCATTCAACGGGAATCGACTCTCGAGCGCGCACAAACCCGTAGGTCTCGCGGACGTCACGCGAGTTGAGGTAGAAGATCGAGACGGCGCTGAGGAACATCGTGTCGTACGTCGGGTGGTTGTGATAGTACGCCCACAACCCAACCGCCAGCTGCACCGACAATAGGAACAGCGCCAGCGGCCAGGCCCAGCGCAGGATTGCCAGCAAACCAACCGCGACAATCAATCCGATAACCGCCAGCGCCGCGGCCGCCGTGCTGAGGTAGACCTCGCGTTCCGTAACGCTTGCATCGAGCGGGTCGCTCAACCACCAGCGGTAGAGCGCAACGACTGAAATGACAACCTGCAGAAAGGCGATCGCGGTCACGCCAAATGGCCGGTTGCGCTCGCGCACCGACCGTTCCGTGGTTTCTCGCCTGGTAGCACTACTAGGAATATCACTCATACACTACGCTGAAGTGTAATCCGTTGCGCCGGATGATTCGAGACGGGCGCAAAGGTGAGGATGAAGCGACACGCATGACACAGGCGCGCCCGCTTTGAGACCGCGGCCCCCGCTGACCAACGAGTCGGACAAGCTATCGGGCAAGTGGCCGGTGCTTGCTCTGCTCTCGGTTGCCGAGCTATTCGGCATGGCGACCTGGTTTTCCGCCTCGGCCGTCGTGCCGGCGCTGACCGACGCCTGGAACCTGGGCGACGGCGGTGAGTCCTGGCTAACGATGTCGGTCCAGATTGGGTTCGTCGCCGGCGCGCTTGGCTCGGCGGTCCTCAATCTCGCCGACCGCTTGCCGGCGCGCTGGCTGCTTGCCGGCTCGTCACTGCTCGCCGGACTCGCAACGCTGGCGATTCCGCTCTTCGCAAATGGGCTTGCCGTGGCCTTGCCGCTGCGCATCCTGACCGGCATCGCGCTGGCCGGCGTCTACCCGGTGGGCATGAAGATCATGTCGACCTGGACGACGCGGGATCGTGGCTTCGGCATTGGCCTGATCGTCGGCGCGCTCACCGTTGGCTCGGCGCTCCCACATATCTTGCGCACCTTTGGCGACCTCGACGAGTGGCGGCTCGTGCTCTATCTTGCGGCCCTGCTGGCCGGCATCGCCGCCGCTATCGCGGCGCTCTTCGTCCACGAAGGCCCCTATGGCGCAGCCGCGCCCCGCGTGCGCTGGTCATATGTCGGTGACATCCTCCGCACCCGGTCTCTGGCCTTGGCAAACCTGGGATATCTGGGTCACATGTGGGAGCTCTACGCGATGTGGGCCTGGATTCCGGCTTTTCTGCTGGCGAGCTTCGGGCTTGCGGGAGTCGGCGCAGGCTGGGCCGGACTGACAGCCTTCGGCGTCATTGCCATCGGGGGCGTCGGTAGCATCGTCGCGGGCAGCGTCGCCGATCGGATCGGCAGAACCGTCGTCACCACCGGCGCGATGGTTGTCAGTGGCGCTTGCGCGCTGTGCGTGGGTCTGCTCTTTGGCAGCGCCCCGATTGTCCTCGTGCCGGTCACACTCATCTGGGGTATCGCCGTCGTAGCGGATAGCGCCCAGTTTTCGGCCTGCATCAGCGAGCTCGCCGAGCGCGAGTACATCGGCACAGCGCTTACACTTCAGACGAGCATGGGCTTCTTGCTCACCCTGGCATCGATCCGGCTGGTGCCGGTCGTCGAGCATCAGGTTGGCTGGGAATGGGCATTCACGTTCCTAGCGTTAGGACCACTAGCCGGCGTCGTGGCGATGTGGACGTTACGCGGGCTGCCGGAAGCAGAGTCGATAGCAGGAGGCAACCGATGACTGCAAGGACGCAGCGATGACAATTGAGCGACCGCGCGTCATGCTGCTGATCTCGCCCTCCAGCTACCGGGGACAGGCATTCTCTCGCGCTGCCCGGCGCTTGGATATCGACGTCGTGCCGGTCTTCGATCAGCCGGATGAGATGGCGACGGCGCGCCAGCATCGGGACACGATCGACTTCCGTGACATCGCAAACTCCGCCGATTGGATCGCCCGTTATCACGCACGCGCGCCGCTGGCGGCAGTCCTCTCGGTCGACGACGCGGCGACCCAGCTGGCGGCTGTCGCGAGCGAACGCATCGGACTGCCAGCGAACGACCCGCGCGCGGCGGAAGCTGCCCGGGACAAGTTTGTCATGCGTTCGATGCTTAGCGGCGCTGGCGTCAAGTGCCCCGCCTTCGCGCTGATTCAACCCGGGCAAGATCCCACACCGCAGGCTCACGACGTGGGGTATCCCGCCGTCGTGAAGCCCCGCGCGATGTCCGGCAGTCGCGGGGTCATCCGCGTCAACAGTGACGCTGAACTCACCGCCGCCACGCAGCGCGTGCGCTCACTACTGGTGGCAGAAGCCGTATCCGACCAGGCGCTACTCATCGAAGCGTACATGCCCGGGAGCGAGGTTGCCGTCGAGGGCGTCGTTGATCGTGGAGAGGTCCAAATCCTGGCGATATTCGATAAGCCCGATCCACTCGAAGGCCCCTTCTTCGAGGAGACGATCTATGTCACCCCGTCGCGCCACTCGCCAGTCGTCCAACAGCGTATCGCCGAGGAGACAGCCGCGGCCGCGGCTGCACTCGGGCTACGCAACGGCCCGATTCATGCGGAGCTACGCATCTTCGACGAACGGGCGTGGTTGCTGGAGATCGCCGGCCGGTCGATCGGCGGCTTGTGAGCGACGATACTCGAGTTTGGCTCCGGGACGAGCCTCGAAGAACTTATCCTACGCCAGGCTGCCGGCCTACCGATCCGCTCCTTCGAACGAAGCGGCGGCGCGGTTGGGGTAATGATGATTCCCATCCCGCGCGGTGGGCTCTTGCGACGCATCGCCGGCGTCGAGGTAGCTGCTGCGGTAGAGGGCATTGCGGGCGTAGAGATCACCGCCAAGCTCAACTACCCGATCCAGCCGTTGCCTGAAGGTTCGAGCTATCTGGGTTTTATCTTTGCGAAAGGTGAGTCGCCGGTGACGGTCGAAGCGGCGCTACGCGCTGCTCACGAACAACTGGAGTTCGACATCGCGCCGATGATCTCGATGGCGACGAGCTAGCGTGGCCTACTTCTTGCGTGGGGCAGCCGCCGCTCCGGCCGGTGGCGGCGTCCAGCCTTCCGGGAGCTGCGCATCCTCGCCGAAGAAGAACTCGTCCATTTCCGCACGCAGCATCTTGCGCGTTTCAGGGTCGGCAGGGTGCAGGCCGTAATGGTTGATCAGGATCGTCTGGTGCTGCTTCCAGAGCTCCCAACCATCGAGCGAGACATTCTCGAAGATCTTCAGCCCGAACTCACCCGGAAACGGCGGCGCATCAAAGCCCTCCGCCTCGCGCCCGAGTTTCACGCACATCACGGTGCGAGCCATGCGTATGACCTCGTCTCACTCAATCGGACCGAACGGTAGGCCCACTGGAAACGCCCGAGCCAACTCTACCATCAGGCCTCAACGACATTCGCGTCATGCTCTTTGGCCTCGATTGCTTGACGACTCGGATCGTCCTTGCGACACTGCTGGAGGCGCGAGTCAACATCGGGCTCGTCTGCCTGCCGGGCCGCCCGACACTTCCGCTACATAAGACCGGTCGGCGCAGGATGCTCCCGATGGGCGCAACGCCAGCTCCAACAGTTGCCGCGCTCGCAGGCGCTCACGGGGTCGAGGTTTGGCGCGTTGGCGATCTTGACAACCCCGACGTCCAGCATGAGCTCGTAACAGTTTCCGCCGATGTCGTCGTCGTCGCCTGCTACAACCGACTGATCCCGGCCGCAGTCTACGCCGAGCGCGCTTGCGGCGGCATCAACCTCCACCCGTCGGTGCTGCCACAGAAACGCGGACCTGATCCGCTCTTCTGGGTCTTTCGCGACGACGACCGGCTCGTAGGAGCGACCGTCCACGCACTCTCCGATAGATTCGATGCCGGGCCGATCATCAGGCAAGCATCCATCCCAAAGCCGGACGGCATCGCCGAGCCAGAGCTTGACGGTCTCCTGGCAAACCTCGGGGCCAGCCTGCTACTGGAATCGCTCGCGGCACTGCTAACCGGCGCGGCAGCTCACACCGATCAGGCCAACACCGAGTCAACGTGGGCGCGTCATCCACGCCCCGATGACTTCTCACTCGACGCTGGCTGGACGGCGCAGCACGCCATGAACTTCGCCCAGGGCATCGCTGTCCGCAGCCACCCATACTATCCACGCCCAGGTGGTCAGAGGCTGGTTATCGGCACGGTCCATGGCTGGACAGCCGCCGTATGCGGCGAGCCACGCTTGCCGCCGCCACTCATCGCGCTACGATTCTTGGATGGTTGGCTCATTGTGACACCATTCGACTCAGACGCAGCCACAAGCCCAACCGGGCTAGTTTCACCGGCCACCTTGGCACACGAAGGGAACACGATGCGATGATCGGGTACGGAGATGGTCGGGCAGCGGCCATCGAACGAGATACGGGCGACGATTTCGCGGCCATACGCGAGCGCTTCTACGTCCAGGATGGCGTCTACTACATGGACGGCAACTCCCTCGGACTCCTCTCCCGCGATGCAGAAGCAGCTGTCCACAAGACCCTGCACGATTGGAAGACGCTCGGGATCGATGGCTGGCTCAACGCCGACCCGCCCTGGTTCTATCTCGGCGAAGAGCTTGGCAATCGCATGGCCAACATGGTCGGCGCGGCGTCCGACGAGGTCATCGTAACCGGCGGCACAACGGTCAATCTCCACGCGCTCGTCGCGACCTTCTATGAGCCAATGGGAACCAGGCGCAAGATCATCGTCAACGAGCTCGACTTCCCATCTGACATCTACGCTCTGGAAGCGCAGATCGCGGCCAATGGCGGCGAACCAGAGCGGGATCTCGTCAAGGTCCGCTCCGTCGGCGGCCGCACAATCAACGAGGACGACGTCGTCGCCGCTATGACCGAGGATGTCGCGCTCGTGCTCCTGCCAAGCGTGCTCTACCGCAGCGGACAGCTCCTCGACATCGAACGGCTCACCCGTGAGGCGCACGCTCGCGGCATCCTGATCGGCTGGGACTGCGCCCACTCCGCCGGGTCGATTCCGCATGCGTTCGACGCCTGGGATGTCGACTTCGCTTTCTGGTGCAACTACAAGTATCTGAACGCGGGCCCGGGCAGCGTCGGCGCGCTCTATGTCAATCGGAAGCACTTCAACCGCCAACCGGCGCTGCCCGGCTGGTGGGGCTATGACAAAGCGCGCCAGTTCGACATGAGCCACGAGTGGCAGGGCGCGGCAACCGCTGGGGCCTGGCAGATCAGCACTCTCTCGATTCTCAGCGCCGCGCCGCTCATCGGCTCACTCCGTATATTCGACGAGGTTGGGATCGACCGGGTGCGTGAGCGCTCGCTGGAGCTTACCGACTATCTCATCCGGCTCGTCGAAGAGCGCGGACTGGACCAGGAACCATACGGCTACAGCATCGGAACGCCGCGCGAGCACACCCGGCGCGGCGGCCATGTTGCCATCGAGCACCCGCACGGCGCGCAAATCAATGCGGCCCTCAAAGAGCGCGGGGTAATCCCGGACTTCCGCCCGCCAAACGTCGTGCGACTCGCGCCAATCCCGCTCTACACATCCTTCTGCGATGTCTGGGACACGGTCGCGATCCTGCGCGACGTTGTCGATTCCGGCGACTATGTCCGCCAGTCGGATCAGCGTGGCGTGGTAGCCTAAGCGCGCGGAGAAAATAGGAGCGACCAAACGTCAAACAGGTCGACAGAACGGTTGGAGAAGGAGACCGCGTGACAACGATCGAAGTACTCAATGGGAACCCGGACGGCTCAAGCCTGGTGTTCGAAGCGGAAGAGGGCAAGCGCCTGGTTCTCGCGATCGAAGATGCCGGCATCGACATCCTGCACCGCTGTGGCGGGCGTGCTCGCTGCACGACGTGCCGGTGCGACATTGTGGATGGTGACGCCGACGCAATGCGCGAGGTCGAGCGCGAACGGCTCGCACGCGAGGACGAGCTTGCGCCGAGCGTCCGCCTCTCCTGCCAGATCATCACCGAGAACGACCTGAAGCTCAAGGTGATCTATCGCCTGAGTGAGTCCGATCTGAGCGACGCCGGCCCGCGTCCTAACGACGAGATGGAGCCGTAGCTTCCGGAGCAAAGGCTCGGCAATCGACCCTGATAAGACCGTTGCGGTAACTTTCCGCGGCGGTCTCTATACTTCTGGACATGGAGCAGCGCAAGCGCCATGAAGAAATCGATCCAGCGGTCCGCACCTGTTTCCGGCAGGATGTCACCGTAGGTGCTGTCGAAACGGGCGCATTCGCCGACGCCGTGCGGGTGTCGGTCTTTCCACTGGCAGCTGGATCGACGGAGCCAGATAATCTCGACAACGACAACCTTCCCTACCTTTGCCTGCCCGCCGACAGACCAGTTCCCGTAGACGGTGAGGGCGGGCTCGTCCTCGTAGCTGTCGAAGGCAAAGACCGGCTAATGGCGGAGAGTATCGCAGAACTGCTCGATCCGCGTTCGGTCGTCATAGGGCTGATGCATGTAACCTGGATGCCGCGGACTGTGGATTCACCGCTGGGCTCAGGTGGACTCAACAACCCGGACACCGGCGAATTGCTGCTCTACCACGGCGCCCGCGAGGCGCTCGTCGTGACTGCCCACGCGCTGCGCGAAGCTGGCTTCGACGTGTCAACGCACTTGCGGGAGGACCGCGATCCTGCCGTGCCGCTGACCGAGACGATCCTCCAGCAGCAGCCGGACCTCGTGGTGCTCGGTTTGGGACGGCACGGAGCAGGTATCGCGCGTCGAGTGCTTGCGGAGGCGCGTGTCCCAATGCTCTTCGTGAAAGCGCGATGAGCATCCCACACTACTGTCGAGGCGAGGCCCAATGAGCCAGTTGCGGCGGCGCTTCCTCTTCGGCATGTTGCTTGGTATCGCCGTCGTATCCGTGATCATCTTTCTCTCCGACCGCGAAGCGCTAGCCGATGCCGCGGCGTCATTCGACACCCGCCTCATTCCGTTGATTCTGGGACTGACCATTGGCAATTACCTGCTCCGCTTCATCAAGTGGCAGTACTACCTCAACCGTGTTGGCGTCGATGACCTGCCTACCGGCACATCCGGATTGATATTCACCAGCGGCTTCAGCATGGCGATGACGCCCGGGAAGGTGGGCGAATTCCTCAAGTCGCTGCTGGTCCGCGCCAAGACCGGCACGCCGATGACCAGGACATTGCCGGTCGTCTTTGCGGAACGCATCACCGACGGCCTCTCGATGGTCATACTCTCGACGGTCGGGCTGCTTGCGTTTCGTGTGGGTTGGCCGCTCTTCCTGCTCATGTCCGCAGTACTGGCCGCAATCCTGATCTTCATTCAGCAGGAGGCGCTGGTCGAAGCGCTGCTTCGGCGGATCGGCGAGACACGCTACCTTGAGGGCCGCATCGACGAGCTGCGCGAGCTCTACCGCAGCACACGCAAGCTACTCGGTCCGCGACCGCTGACCCTGATGGCGGCGCTCTCGACCGCGTCCTGGTTTTTCGAGTGCCTCGTGCTGTATGTCATACTCCAGGGACTCGGCTTCGATCACTCTTGGAGTCTGCTGTTGGCCTCCACCTTTGTCTTTGCAACCTCCGCCTGGTTGGGTGGCGCGTCGCTCCTGCCCGGCGGTCTCGGCGCGACAGAAGCCTCAGCCGCGGCGCTGCTCGTCGTGACGATTGACGATCCGGCGATGAATGGCACGACTGCCGCGGCTGCGACCTTGATTCTGCGATTTGCTACCCTGTGGTTCGGAGTTGCTGTCGGACTCGTCGCGCTCGCCATAACATCGCGTTGGCTTGGCGCGGATGAGAGCGTCGACACGACAGTCGAGCGGCCGTTGGAAGCTGAGACCGGGTAGAGGGAGAGCAACATCGTGGACCAAGACCAGCCGCACTCGGCCAGCTGTAGCGTCTGCGGCACAGCCCTGCGCGCAGAGGACCGCTTCTGCCAGAGCTGTGGCGCGCCGAATCCGAGCTACCGCCCGCCCGAAGCCCAGCAACCGGCCGCTGCGCCGGCAGTCCAGCCAGCAGCTTCAGCGCCGCCACCTCCGCCCGCGCCACCGGTACCGCCGCAGGCGACCAACTCCGGCTACACGCCGCCCGCACAGCCCACATGGACCACGGCCGCACCGCCACCTCCGCCGCCGTCATCCGGCAACCGCCGCACCTGGTACATCCTCGGCGGCATCTTCATCGTGTTTTTGCTGATCTGCTGTTGCTGCGCGGCGCTCGTCGCCATCTCCGCGAGCCAGGACAGCGCACTCCAGGAAGAGCTAGAAGGCACGGCGCAGATCCTGTCACAACTCCTGTAGTCCGTCGCGTTGCGGCCATCGTGCCCTGAAGAGCGGGTGCGAACGACCATGCGATGAGTTGCCAATAGCAGCGAACGAACTCGCCAGAACGGCATGGCGCCGGCATCATGGGTAGCTGCGAGGCGATGCGTCGCCGGCCACGACCACGCGAACCAGGAAACAGGAACGCCGCAACCTTATCCTATATTGGATGTTGTGCCCGAAGCGGCTGTGGATCAGTTGGCTACGAACCAGGAGAGACCGGAGATCGAGTCGATGCCGTCCGCGCCGAAGAGCTTGCGTGGTTCGCCCGCCACCAACACACCACCGGCGTCCAACTCCACGTCGACAACCCAGACCTCGAACTCGGCGTCGACCACCTTGAAATAGGCGATCTGGCTACCGTCAGGCGCCCAGACTGGCTCAACGGCAGTGTCGGCAGCGACCAGTTGGTATGGTGCATCACCCGAGACCGGCGCGATCCAGACGTTGTTTGCTTCGCCTTCGCGCTGGACGTAGACGATGTTGTCGCCATCCGGAGACCAGTCGGGGTCGAATGCGCCGGCCTCATTGCCCGCGACGAGCGGCTTGAACGTGCCGGTCTCGAGATTCATCGTCCAGACTTCCTCGTAGCGCAGGCCGGAGCCTTCATCAGCCCGTACAGAGAACGCGAGCTGCTCGCCATCCGGCGAGTATGACGGACCCTCCTGGCTCAACGAGACCGAGTAGGAGGCTTCGAGCCCGTAGGGGGATGCGCCCACGCCAAACTCGGAGAGCCAGATATAGGTGTTGCGCGAGAAGGTGTCCAATCCACCCTTGTCCGAGATGTAGACGAGCTCTTCACCGACGGGCGACCAATCCGGCTCCAACGCCCATGCAGCGAGATAGACGTGATCCTCGGAGTAGGGCGCTAGCCCCGAGTCGCTCGACGTCAGCTGCAGCAGCGGATCGCCGTCGCGGTCGGCAATGACGACTTCCGAGTAATCCTCGTGAACCTGGACATAGGCGAACCGGTCACCTGCCGGGGACCAGGTTGGAGACTGGGCCGTGCCCTCTTCGGTGAGCGTGGTGATATCACCGTCACGCCACAACTTGACCTGACCTTCGGCAACGAAGAGTATTTGCCCGTTCGTCTCGGCGGCCTGGCCAGTTTGAAACGACTCAGCAGTACCGCACCCCGCGAGACCGGCAACCGCCACAACAGCCGCAAGCAGGGCGAGCGCAAGGGGCCGTCCTCTTGATTTCACGTTCTCGTGGATCATCAATCTTGCACGTATCCCATGGTCTCCAGCACGTCCAGGACGACGCGAGCTTCATCCCACGGACGCTCATCCGCGCCGTAGATCAGCGACCGCTCATGGCCCTTACCTGCAAGAATCACCGTATCCCCCTGAGCGGCACGCTCCAGTACACATTCGATGGCCATTCGGCGATCCTCCAAGCGGACGAAGTCTACACCCTCGGCCGCTCCCGCCTGGAGCGCGCCATTCGCAATCTGGCCGATAATCGCGTCGGGATCCTCGAAGCGCGGGTCCTCGCTCGTAATCACGATGAAGTCCGCCAGCGACGCTGCAACGGAGCCCATCTCTGCCCGCTTCTCGATATCCCGCTCGCCGCCGGATCCGAACAGCACCAACACACGCCCGGCGGTCGCGTCACGCGCCGCCGTCAGAAGCGCATCCAACGCGGGCGCTGTATGCGCGTAGTCGACAAGCACCTGAAATGGCTGACCGGCACGTACAGATACCATCCGTCCCGGCACGGGCGGCAGCGTCCGCAGTCCAGCATCGACCTCATCCAGCGACAGCCTGAGCGAGATCCCAACCGCCGCCGCCGCGAGTGCGTTCGACACGTTCCACATGCCAATCATCGGGATGCTTGTCGCGATGTGACCGGCAGGTGTGACTAGATCGAACCGTGTGTCATCGGTACTCGGCCGCACGGTTGTTGCACGCACATCGGCTGAAGTGTGCTCGGCGAGGCCGTAGCCGACAACGCTCAGATCGCCGGCATATGGCAGCACCGACCGCGCGCCGGAGTCATCCATGTTGACGACGGCGATACCGAGACCGCCAGTAGCCCGCGCAGCGGCAACCTGTTCGATCAGCCGGGCCTTTGCCCGACGATAGGCGGCTTCTGTGCCGTGGAAATCAATGTGCTCGTGGGTGATGTTCGTCACCACGCCGACGTCAAACGCGCATCCATCAACGCGGTGCGTTTCGAGCCCATGCGACGAGGTTTCGAGGACCACGGCATCCGCATCGGCAGCGCCCATCTCCGCCAGTAGCCGCTGGGTATCCAGGGATTCTGGCGTTGTCTGCCGGCCTGATGACTGCGCCGCTTGCCCTGGGATCACGGTGGCGACAGTTCCAATGAGCCCAACGCGGCGACCAGCCTGGCTCAATATGTGCTCGATCATGTGACAGGTCGTCGTTTTGCCGTCCGTCCCGGTCACCCCAACCAGTCGCAGCGCACGGCTAGGATCGTCGTAGAACGCGCAAGCAAGCTGTGCAAGCGCCTGCCGGGCATTCGGCGACCAGGCCACGGCGAGGTATCCATCGAGGCTGAGCGTTGCCGGCTCGCGGTCGACCAGACAGGCGGCAGCGCCGTTGGCACGGGCCGCTGCCAGATAGTCGTGACCGTCGACATAGGAGCCACGCAACGCCACGAACAACCCGCCAGGCACTACCCGGCGGCTGTCGTAGGCGATCGCCGTCACCGGGATCTCCCCGCCGCGTATCAGGTGAGCGTCGCTGACCCGCGCCAGGAGCCCTCCGAACGTCTGCGCCGGCTCCAATGTCGTCATAGCTGCGACGCGTAGGACGAGCGTTTCAGCGCTCTAGTGCACGGGCGCAGCGTCAACGAGACCCTCCAACAGCGCGGCGTTCTCCAGGGCTGCCTCGGCGGCCTCGTTGACCGCGCCATCGGTCGTGTCACGGAGCGCTTCGAGGAACGACTGGACATTCGGGCCGCCGATCTCGCCGAGCGCCCAGATCGCGGCGAGCTGTGTTTCGTCGTGGTCATCGTCCTCGGCAGCCTCGTAGAGGTAGTGGACGATACGACGATCCTCGACGTACGGCGCGGCACGGGCGGCCTGGACGCGGAGATCATTGTCCCCGACGAGCAGCGCGTCGGTAACCCGCGCAGCCCAGCGGTTTCCGCCGAACCGGCCCATCGCAATGATCGCCGTCTCGCGCGCGTCATCGTGGCCCTCGTCATACGCAGCCGCAATCGCTGGTTCGAGCTCGATTGGACGGTAGTATGCCGCCGCCGCGAGCGCCGCGAGGCGCACGGCCTCATGCGCATCATCAAGCGCGGTCGCAATGAGCGCTCGTTCGAGTTCGTCGCTGAGCTCGCTGTCGACTGCGTCGGCGATGGCGAGTCCGGCGAATCGGCCCAATGACTCGGCGATGCGTACGCGCACACCGGCATCGTCTTCTATCTCAAAAAGGTCGAGGAGATCTCGCAGATAGGTTGTCGATTCCGACTCCCACAGCGCTTCGATCGCAGCGCGACGCGCATCCTCATGCGAGTCTCGCAACGCAACGAGGAGGGCGCGTTCAAAGTTCAAGCGCACGTCGTCGCCGGAGCTTGCCGCCATCTGATGGACGGCCTCGATGCGCAGGGCTTCGGGCAAGTCGTGCCAGCGTTCGCGTAACCGTCGAGCCTGGACGAGCGTCAGATCTGCCAGCGGCTCGACAGTTACGAGCGCCGCGCCGTCACGCTCAAGCGTTGCGAGGGTGTTGTCGAGCTCGCGGGTTTCGTCCGCTCTAGGAGGCGGGCGCCGCATAGACGAACACGTCCTCTTCACTCTCGTCAGCGGTGAACTCCGGGTAGGCTCCGCCGTGCAAGATGTCGCGCAGGTAGGGCTCCGATATCGGGCGCTCGATGTTCGCGCCTGCGAGCAGGTCGACGATATGCGCGCGATAGCTCACCGTGTCGCCATCCTCAGCACGGATACCAACGCGTTCGAACGTGGCGCGCACGACCTGGTCAACCTGGCGCCGGGCCTCTTCATCGAGCGGCTCGACATCAGCAAGGCGCTCGAAATGATTGTCGTCGATCAGCATGTCGTCCTGGGTCGCGCAGAAGTAGGTCGCGGCCTGGAAGACGAACTTTTCTCTACGTTCATTGAATTGCAGCAGCTTGCGGTCCTGACGCGAGATCTGGAAGAACTCGATGATGAAGTGGGTTTCCTGATCGCGCGTCGCTTCTATGGATATCACCGCACCCGGAACCAGGTTCTCGGCGAAGAACTCCTCGAATCCGACAATGAACCCGCCGCGGTTACTCGTCGGATAGCGCAGGTCAACCTCGAAGGTCTCGAACGTCTGCGGCGACTCGACCGTCAAGCGTGTGCTGCGCTGATCGTTGAACGCGGCCTTCGGCATGATCGTCGCGAAATTGGCGTTCAGCGGCAGGACACCAAGGCGGTGTTCATAGAAAGTCAGCACATGTTCGACCAGACCAGGCTCCGGCAAATCGTCCGGCGTGCGGTAGTCGAGCAAGAAGCGGTAATCCTGACCAATATCGTTATTCGAGCGTTTCTCGGTCGCAATCGCCGGGACACCGGCGGTTGTCCACAGTGACTGCCGCGCCGTCCCAACGAACTCAAATAGACTCAGCTCAAGCGACATGCGGTAGTTCAGCGAGAAGCGCTCGATCTCGAACTCCTCCGAGCCGGGCGTCGCGTCTGTGCCGAGGTCGCGCACCAGCGCGTAGTCTGACACCGCTTCGCTCGCGCCGCCGAGGATCTCCTGGATCTTGTTCAGATCATCCTGTGTTAGCTCAGCGACGTTCGAGCGGTGCATCCAGGTGTTGCCCCAGCGCAGCGCATCTGGCTCATCGCGCAACGCGATCTCAATCGCATCCGCGAGCTCGTCATCCGACGCGTCAGAGATCTCAATCTCCTCCGCCGGTTCCGGCTCGGCTACGACAACCGGAGCCTCGGCGACGACCTCGTCCTCGATCTCTTCATCGACCTCGGGCTCCGCGACGACTTCGTCATCGACGACTTCCGCGACGGCCTCCGGCTCTGGCTCAGCGACGAGCTCAACATCGACCTCACCGGCGTCCTCTGGCTCGCCGGCAAGGATCTCCGATATCTCCGCCTGCGGCTCATCGGCAACCGGCAGGATGACGTCCGAGGTCTCCTGGCCCGCCTCGCGCAGCGCGGCTGCAACGGCCGCCTGCCAGGAGTCTGGCGGGAACTCGGGTTGCGGTGCAACCGACTCGTCCGCAATATCGCTATCCAGGTCCTGGATCGTGCTCCGGGGCCGAACGCGTTCGCGCGGCGGTTCGGGGGTCGCGAAGCGCTGAGCGAGACCGTGATCATCTTCAGCAACGTGGGCGCCGCCGGGCGGTGTCCCGTTCTTGGTTGTCACGAAGGCGGGGCCATCGTCTACGTCGGCGGGGGCGAAGATCTGCCCATTCGCCTCAAGCGCCGCCTGAACATTGCTCGCCGACGCGTCATGGCCCATCGACGTCAGCGCCTCGACGAGGCTCTCCACAGTCAAGATAATCGGCGCTGTCGCCGCGAAGAACGCGCCGCGCGCCTGGTAGAGCCCAAAGAGCGTCTGGGCTAGTTGTTGTTCCGCCTCGCTACCTTCGTAGGTTGGTCCTGTCGCCTGGGTCGCTGAATTCACCATCGTCGGATCTCGCTCGTTTCAATCTGTTCCAGGGTGGAAAAGCGTCGTCGCCCACAACGGGTCCCAGCCCGGTTGAAGACGGTGGAGTGTGTCAAGCTACTTGTTGGCCGCCTTGAGCGCGGCGACGAGGTCTCGGATGCTCACCGGCTTCTTGCTCTCGGCAAGCACATCCAGCAGCATCTTGCGTTGCTCTTCGGGAATCATCTCTTCTAGCCGCCCTTCGTGTCAGCCTGCAATCCGGAAGTTTACATCACCACGCGCTCAAGCTCCGCGCCGCCGGCCCGGCTGTGGAATGCCAACGCGCTCGCGCCAAGGAGCGCCGCGTCTGCGCCTAGCTGTGCCGGCGAGACGATCAGCCGCCGCACCGCCGACTCGAGTGAATACTGGCGTATGCGCGCCCGCACGCTTCCTATGAAGTCGCCACCGATACGCCCTGCGTAGCCGCCAAGCACGACGGTGTCGCAGCTCAGGGCCGTCGCCAGGCTCGCCACCGCCATACCGATCATTTGCGTTGCTTCCTCGGCGATGGCGGCAACACCGGGCGGCGCGTCCGGTGCGAAGACCTCTTCGATGCGCATATCGTCCGTCTGGCTCGTTGCCGTAGTCAGGTCATCGAGCGCTTCCTGGGCGCGACTGAGAATCGCCAGCTCGGAGACATAGGCTTCGAGGTGGCCTGGCTTGCCACAGGAGCAGCGCGGCCCCGTCGCCGTCACCGGGATGTGCCCGAATTCGCCTGCCGTCATGCCCGCGCCCCGCAGCAGACGCCCGCCAAAGAGTATGCCGCCCCCGACACCGATGCCAAGCTGCATGTAGAGCAGGCCGTGCGAACCACGCCCTGCGCCGAATGAGTATTCCCCGAAGGCTGCCGCACGGGCATCGTTCTCCAGCGCCACCGGGATGCCGAAGCGCTCCTCCACCAGACCCGCCAGCGGATAGGATTCGAATCCTGACGAACGCAGTCCATCGATCGTCACACCACGCCCCGCGTCGACTGGCCCACCGAACGCGACGCCGGCCGCTTCGACCGTCCAGCCGCGGGCATTGGGATGCTCAAAGAGCTGCTCGACGAGGTTGAACAGCTGGTCCATCGCCGACTGCGCCGTGAGGGGCGCGGAGATGCCGTGGACAGATTCGACGATACGCGCCTCGCGCGTGATCAATGCGGTGCGCAGGCCGCGGCTGCCGACTTCGATGCCGAGCGCGCAGCGGCGCTCCTCGGTTGGGCTTATCTGACGATCCAGTTTCCAGGCGCTGCACGACCATACGTGGCGCTCAAAGATTGCTGAAATGCCTGCGGGAACGTGTGTCACAAGCAGCACTCATGATAGCATTCGACGTCGCGAGCAGCGCGAGGTTGGCTGCTGCATTGGCGCTTTGCGGTCGATGAATGCCTCTGGTAGAATGCGCCACAACGTATTCCCCGATAGCTCAATGGTAGAGCGACGGACTGTTAATCCGCAGGTTGGAGGTTCGAGTCCTCCTCGGGGAGCCGGCAGGGCCAGGTGGCCCTGATTTGTGACTGATGGGGTTGTACATCCGCCGCGACCATAGCCAATCGCCACGCCAACCCCTCCTACTCCTCTCCTGATCGGCGCTTCCTCCAGTTTGAAGTTCCCGGCTTGGAAGAGACCGAAAGTGGGTAAACCCGGTCGTTACCGGGTGTTCGGCGAGACAACGGTCGGCTGCCCTGGTCGCGCTCCTGGGTAACAACGCCAAGGCCCCCTGGAGGAAGGCCATGAATATCTACGTCGGCAACCTGAATTTCAGGACGACCGAAGCGACACTCCGCGAGCACTTCGCCGCCTATGGCGATGTCGCCTCCGCCCGTGTGATCACCGACCGCGAAACTAACCGGTCGCGTGGCTTCGGCTTCGTCGAGATGCCCAACGATGATGAAGCGCGCGCTGCCATCGCAGCGCTCGACGGCGTCGAGTTCGAAGGCCGCCCGCTCAATGTCAATGAAGCGCGTCCGCGTGAGCCGCGCGACAACCGCGGGCCGCGCCGCTACTAGCGCGACCGCCTGAACAAGACTCTGGGAACCTCCGGCAAGTCCGGAGGTTCTTCTTTTGGCCAACACTGCCGGTGCTAGACTCGAAGCGCGGCCACGCCCTACGAAAGGCAGTCATCATGCGAAGCCTGAGCGCCAGTCAGCTACGCGAACTCGTGCCGATGCGGGATGCAGTCGAGCTGATGAAAGCAGTCTTCGCCAGCTCCAGCAGTGGCGAGACGATCAGTCCGCTACGGACGCCAATCGAAATGCCGGACGGCTCCGGTGTTTCGCTCTACATGCCGGCATTCGTCCCGGCAAACGCGGGCTTCCCAGCAGGTTCCGGCGCGAAGATCGTCTCGGTCTATCCCGACAACGCCACGCGCGACCTGCCGACGATCAACGCCGTCGTCATCATGCTCGATCCAACAACCGGCGTCCCGATCGGGATCATCGAAGGCGGCGCGATGACCGCCCTGCGCACCGGCGCGGTCTCTGGGGCGGCAACCGACCTCCTCGCCCGCCGCGATGCCAGCGTGCTAACAGTCATCGGGGCCGGCGTTCAGGGTGTAACCCAGGCGGCTGCCGTCGCCTCCGTCCGGGCGCTCGACAAGATCTACGTGATCGACGCCCAGGCAGCAACTGCCTCGAGCTTCGGCGATCGCCTTGCGCCCTGGGATGAAGCCGCCGCGGCACGCGTCCTGATCGCCGACGATGTCGCGCTGGCGCTTGCGGAGACGGACATCATCTGCACCGCGACCACGTCGGCGACGCCAGTCTACGCCCACGAGCACGTCCGGCCCGGCACGCACATCAACGCCGTCGGCGCTTTCACGCCTCAGATGCAGGAGATCCCGGTCGAGACACTGCTCGGCGCGCGTGTCATCGTCGATCAGGTTGAGGCGGTGCTCCACGAAGCCGGCGACTTCATCATCCCCATCGATGCGGGCATGGTCGCGCGCGACAGCGTGCGGGACGAGCTTGGCCAGATTGTGAATGGCGACATTCCTGGGCGAACCTCCGACGAGGAGATCACCTTCTTCAAGTCGGTAGGGAACGCGATCCAGGACATGATCGTAGGCGCGGTCGCGCTGGAACGAGCTGAACAGCGAGAAGTTGGCGGGGTCGTCGATCTCGGGTAGCGCTACGCGCCGACAGCAGCGAGTGGAATGACGAAGCGTTGTTGCTCGCCAGCTTCGATGGGTTCACTCGCTGCGTCAATCCGCGCCTCGAAGTCCTCCGGGAAACAGCGCATCATGCCGATCAGCGGCGCTGGCGCGACCTGCCCCAGTCCGCACAGGCTGAGTTCCATCACATGCTTGGCCGTTGACTCGATCAGCTGCATGTCCCGCTCTTGCCCGCGGCCGTTCAATATGCGGTCCACGACCTCGACGAGCGCCTTGTTCCCGAGACGGCACGGCGTGCACTTGCTGCATGATTCCCAGCGGTTGAAGTCCATCAGGTAGCGGCCAAACTCGACAGCATCGACCGAGTCATCGAAGACGACGAAGCCGCCTGACCCGAGCATGCAGTCGTACTGCTGTAGCGAGTCGAAGTCCACTGCGACGTCGAGCTGGTCAGGCAGTAGCGGTCCCGCGGATACGCCGCCTGTCTGGACGCCCTTGAGCGTCTTGCCCTCGGCCATGCCGCCATAGGTCTCGTAGAGGATGTCTTTCAGGCTGACGCCCATCTCGACTTCGACGACGCCAAGCCGCGCAAGCGGACCCTGCATCGAGACGAGCTTCGTGCCAGTGCTGCGCTCGGTCCCGAGCGACGCATACCAGGCGCCGCCATTGCGGATGATGTCCGGTACCGGCGCGAGTGTCTCGGTGTTGTTCAGCACCGTCGGTCTGCGCCAGAGCCCTTCCTCGACGCTCCGGGGCGGCTTTGTGCGCGGCTGGCCGCGTTCACCCATGACGGAGTACATCAGGGCTGAACCTTCGCCGCAGATATAGGCACCGCCACCCGTCAGTAACCGGATGTGGCAGTTGACGCCGCTGCCCAGGATGTTATCGCCGAGCAAGCCGAGCCGGTAGGCCTCGTTTACGGCATGACGAAAGCGCTCAACGGCCAGCAAGTGCTCACCGCCGACGTAGTTGTAGCCGCGTTCAGCCCCAACGCCGTAGCAACCGAGCATGATGCCTTCGAGGATGCGGTGCGGATCGCTCTCGATCAGCCGCCGGTCCTTGTAGACGTTTGGTTCGCCTTCGTGCGAATTGCAGGCCATGAACTTCGGACGCGCCTGCGCTCGACGGCCACTCTCCCACTTGATGCCCGCGGGAAAACCCGCGCCGCCACGCCCACGCACGCCCGAGGCTTTGACCTCGTCGACAACCTCTTCCGGCGTCATGTCGAAGAGCGCCTTGATCCAGGCAGCGTAACCGTCATTGGCAATGTAATCGTCAATCGAATAGGGATCGATCATGCCCCAGTTCTGGGTGAGTAGCCGGGTCTGGAGCTTGAAATACGGATGGTCGGCGACGGCCGGCAACGTATCCGATTCGCCGAATGCCCCGATCAAACCTGCGTCGTACGTATGCCCGCTTGCAAGCGCCGCGACGAGCCCGGGCACGTCGTCCGAACCAACGTTGCCATAGAGCACGGCTGGGTGGTTTGGCCCCGATACGATAATCGACGGGTCCGCCCAGGCCCAGCCACCGCCGCCGGTCGTTCGCAGGCGCGCTTCAATATCGCCACTCTCGATCCGGAACCGCAAGTGCTCGAACGTATCGAGAACGCCTTTGGCCTTGGAGTCTTCACTCACGCAGACCGAAATGGTCCACTCCGAATCGGACGTATAGCTCTCAAACTCGGCCCGGACGCGGGCGGCGTGCGCGTCGAATGCGGCGCGGTCAGTCAGCACCATGGTCTTCCCGTTGGCTACCGTTGGCGGTGATCTCCTCGATGGCGGCATTGAAGCTGTCGACATCGAGATTACCGACATACTTTTCATGATCAAATTGAACAATCGGGGCGAGGTCGCATACGCCGAGACAACCATTGACAATCTGAACCGTCAGCTTGCCGTCGGCAGTCGTGCCACCCTGCCCGATGCCATAGTTGTCACGCAGCTCGTGGATCAGCTTCTGGCTGCCGCCGACGAAACATGCCGCGCCATGACACAGCAGCATGAAGTGCTCGCCGGGTGGCTCGGTACGGAAATCAGCGTAGAAGGTCAACAGTCCATAGATGCGGTTGACGCTGACACCGAGATGGTCGGCAATTGCCTGGGACGCTTCGAGCGGGACCCAGCCAAACTCGTGCTGTACATGCTGGAGCGCGCCGAGGATCAGCTCCTGGGCTTCTTCGTGGTCTCTTGGCTGGAAGTGCTCTTCGAGGTGGGCTTGCAGGCGGTCGAGATCTGCCTGTTCTACGGTCGACTTGTGCGCCATTCCGCGTGTCACCCTTCGCTCCTGCGCTTCGTCTGGCGCTTCTCGCCCTCCGAGGCGAGTATAGCAAGGATGGTTCAGCGGGGCTTGTGGGCGGGCTGGATGCGGGGCTACTGGCTGCGTGGGGGCTCGGCTGCCTTCATGCAGGTCGACATGACCCGCGCACGCAAGGCTGCCGGCGCCTGGACGGACTTGCAGGCCTTGCTCACAATCCTGAGCATGCCCGACTCGAGCGCAAAATGCCTGGCACAGGGTGGACACATGTCCAGATGCTCCTGTATCTCCTCGAGCTCCTGCGCCGACAATTCGCGGTCGAGATAGGGATAGAGTAGTTCGATTGTCTTCTTACAATTAAGCATCTTCCACCGTACCAGAGATATAGCCTTCCTCAACGGCAAAGCCGTAGAGTGACTCCCGCAAGCGCCGGCGCGCGCGATAGAGACGCGACATCACCGTTCCCACGGGGATGTCCATGATCTCCGCGATCTCCCGATAGGAGAATCCCTCGACATCCGCCAACAGCACGACCTCGCGGAAGTCGTCGGAGAGGTTATCCAGCGCGCCAATCACGTCATCGTCAGTCAGTCGGTCCAGCACGACATCTTCAGGACGTTCCGACGTCGGCTGGACGCCGGAGTCGATCAGATGATCGTACAGATAGAAGTCCTCGATGTCGTCGAGCGATGAGTTCGTGGGCCGCCGCGACCGCTTCCGGTACTCATTGATGTACGCGTTCGTCATGATCCGGAATATCCAGGCTCGCAGGTTCGTGCCGGGCCTGAACTGATGCAACGACCGGAACGCTCGCAGATAGGCTTCCTGAACAAGATCCTCCGCGTCGGTCGGGTTGCGCGTCATCCGCAACGCCGTCCGGTAGAGCGAATCGATGTAACCAAGCGCTTCGGTTTCGAGCTCGGCGCGTACCTCCGGCGCAACATCTGTCGCGCCCTCCGGGCTCAGGCTGTTCTCGGCCCGCTCCGTATTTGTCAAACATTCCGCCATGGAATCATATTCCCGTCTAAGGCAAGGCGGCAGGGTCGCTGCACGCCTGAATCTCGCGACTGCGTCGTCGCTCCGGGGCTGTCAACGGTGATAATCGATGCGCCGGTTAGTCGCGCCGGCGTCCAAAGTCGTCGAGATCGAGTGTGTCGATGAAGTCGCGAAACGCCGAGAGCCCCTCTTCGTCAATCGGCGCGTCGGCCTCCTCGAATGGGCGCGTCGCCGGAGCTTCGGCCTCATCCTCGTCACCCATCGTGATACCGGCTCGGTCCATCACGGACTCGTCGACAAGGATAGGCACCTCGGCACGCACCGCGACGGCTATGGCATCAGATGGCCGCGAATCGATCTGGACCATCGAGCCGCTACGATCAAGGATGATCGCCGCGTAGAAGACATCCTGATTGAGGTCGCTCACGACGATGTGCTCGATCTTCGTATCGAGCTCGCCAAGGACGTTCGTCAAGAGATCGTAGGGCAACGGCCGCGCTGCATCGACACCCTGAAGCACCATGGCAATCGCCTCGGCCTCGAAGCGGCCGATCCAGATCGGCAGATGGCGATCTCCGCCCACCTCACGCAGAATCACAACCCGATGCTGCGTGACCAGGCTCACCCGAATGCTCTCGACAACGGTCTCGATCACAAATCGCTACCTTTCTGACCTCGTCCGTTCCTCGGCGGGCGGGCGGCGTTAACGACAAAGGATGTCGGATTAATTGTACCGTGTCCCGCGATAGTGTCCGCCCGAATCCGCGGCCGTGCGGGGTCAGTAGGCTGGCGTCTGGAAGATACCGAAGAGGCCGGCCGGCCAGTAGGCGATCCAGGCGCGGCCAATTATCGCGTCTTCAGAAACCGGGCCGAAGCTGCGCGAGTCGGTGGAGTTGTTGCGGTTGTCGCCAAGCACGAAGATGTGTCCCTCGGGCACAACCAGTTCGAAGTTGTCCGGCCTTCCGGGCCAGCGCGTCGCGGTCGTGCCGAGGTAGCCCTCGTCGAGCCGCTCTCCGTCGATGTAGACGCCGCCGTCGTGGATCGCAATGGTTTCACCGGGCAACCCGATCACCCGTTTGATGTACGGCTTGTCAATCGCGCCAATCGGCGGGTCAAAGACAATAATGTCGCCGCGCTGCGGAGGGTGGAACGGGTAGAACTCGCTCTCGCCGTCGCGCTCAACGAAGGGCAGCACATTGAGGACGCCGTTGACGTCGAAATGCGAATACATCTGCCGGTTCACCAGTAGCATCTCGCCAGTGTTGAGCGTCGGCTCCATCGACAGGCCGTCCACCCGGAAGTTGAGCACCACCGTGCGGACTGCCAGGAAGATCAGCAGCGCGAGCACGAGTGTTTCCGTTATCTCCCAGAGGATGCCGCCGTCGTGCTCGCGCTCCTCCGCCGGCGGCGCGTCATCGCTCGCCGGCACACTGACGCCCAGGTCGCTGCTAAAGGTCGCGTTGACACGGTTTTCGATACTTGGCGGGGTCGGCGCAGCTGGTCCCGTCGGAGCATCGTGCGAGCCGAGTGAGCGGAAGCGTGGTGGGTCGTCTGTCATCAAGTCTCCGAACCGGTACGAATGCCTGCTGGCACAGGTGCGAGTATACAACCAGCCCCGCACCATGCTCTGTCGATAACTGGTACTTTCGCTGCATTGAGACGCGCGCCTGGGTCAGTATCCTCAATAGCGGGAAGGCTCGTCTCTGGATAACGACTTCGGCACGACTAAGAAATCGAACCAGACGGTCTAGCGTTACGGATTGTGAAGAACCAGCATGTCGCAAGCATCGGCGCAGAAGCAGGACGCGCGCGCGTCGGGTGGCGGGATTAACAAGCCGCATCGCTCATTGGCGGCCGGCACGATCCTCGAAGGCCGCTACCAGATCCAGCGCGTCATCGGACGTGGCGGCATGAGCACAGTCTATTCCGCCCGCGACCTCCGCTTTGGCCAGGTCGAACGCATCACCGCGATCAAAGAAATGGTCGACGAAGATCCGGACCCCGGCACGCGGGCGCTGCGGCTCGTCAACTTCGAGCGTGAGTCGGCCTTGCTCGCGACGATCGCGCATGCCGCGGTGCCCAAGATCTACGACTATTTCTCCCAGAGCGGGCTCGTCTATCTCGTTATCGAATACATCGACGGCTCCGATCTCGAACGCGGTCTCATGTCGCGCGGCCGCCCCTACCAGGAACCGGATGTCATCCGCTGGAGTCTGGAGATCGGCAGCGTTCTCAAGATGCTCCACAATTTCGAGCCGGACCCGATCATCTTCCGCGACCTCAAGCCATCCAACATCATGCTCCGGTCGAGCGGCCAGATTGCGCTGATCGACTTCGGCATCGCGCGCATGTTCCAGGGTCGCCAACGCGGCACCATGATCGGCACCGAAGGCTATGCGCCCCCGGAGCAGTATCGCGGCATCGCCGACGCCCGCGGCGATATCTACGCGCTGGGCGCAACGCTGCATCACCTGATCACGAACTCGGACCCGCGCCAGGAAGCGCCATTTACCTTTCACGAGCGGCCGGTCCGCACACTGAACCCGGACGTTAGCGAAGAGTTCGCCGCCATCGTCTCGAAGATGGTCGCCTATCACCCGGACCAGCGTTTCCAGACCATCGAAGAGGTTATCTCCGAAACCGAAGAGCTCCTCTATCGCAGACAGCGGCGCGACACCGAATTGCTGGGCCACCCGCCGCCTCCGCACGAGTCGGACGCCAGGCCCGCGTCGCTCGATGAGGAGCTGCCGGAGCAGAGCGTCCCACAGACCACGGTCTTTACCGGTCCCGTCGATTCGACCCCGGCGACGGCGGTTGGCTTCCAGCGCCGGCGCGCCTCGCGCAAGCGCCGGCCTCGCCGGCGTAGCGAGCGCCACGAAGAGGTCGACGATCGCGTCGCCTGGCAGCTCCAGACCGGCGACGAAGTGCGCGGCACGGCGCGTTGGGACGGCGCGCGCGTAACAATCGGCTCTTACGATCGGTACCTCTACGCGCTCGACCCGAGCGAAGGCACGACAATCTGGAAGTTCCCGACAGGCAACGGCGTCGTCGCGCGCCCGGTGCGGGTCGGTGATCTCTATGTCGTCGGCTCGGAAGATAGCTCGGTCTACGGCATTGACGCCGATTCTGGGGCACTGCGCTGGTCCTGCCGGACCGGCCGGGCCGTGCGCTCCTCCGCGGCCGTCCTCGACAACACCGTATTCGTCGGCTCCGACGACGGGTCCATCTACGCGCTCGAGTCGCTTACGGGCGATATTGCATGGCGCTCGCGCCTGTGGGGTCCGGTACGCTCATCACCAGCTATTGAAGGCGACAATCTGATTGTCGGGTCGGACGACGGCTATCTCTACTGTCTCGACCGGGACAGCGGCAGCACAGTCTGGCGCGAACCATGCGGCGGACCTGTCCGGTCGATACCGGCCGTGAGTAACGGCAAGGTCTTCGTCAGCAGTTGGTACGGTATCGTCACCTGCTTCAATATCACGAATGGCCGGCGGGCCTGGCAGCAGAGCCTCGAAGCCGACGTTGCCTCATCCCCGGTGATTCAAGGCGACCACCTGATTCTTGGCGTGACGGACGGCGCATTGATCGGCCTGAACGCGAAGACAGGCGCCCAGGCCTGGGTTGCGCGCTTCGCAAACCAGATTACATCGACCGCGCTTGCTGGCCGCTCGACCTGTTATGTCGGCACTATCGACGGCGACTGCCTCGCAGTGAACATCGCCACCGGTGAGATGGCCTGGAAGCACCGCCTCGGCGGCCCAATCGTCTCCTCACCGATCCTGGCGGGCGACGTGCTGGTGGTCGGTTCAATTGACGGAAACATCTACGGCGTAAGCCTGACAGACGATGAACTGGCAGATCTCACGAGCCAGTGAGCATAGAAAGGTGGCGCATAGATGGCCATCCGCGCGCTTATTCACATTATGAGCGAGGACCCCGTTCTCGGGGAGCTTGACGAGATGCCGGACCCAACCCACATGTTCCTCAAGGTCCGCAACCCCACGAGGAAAGACGGCAAACCGCTCACCTTGCTCGATGAGCGAGCAACGAGCATTGCCTATCCCTGGTCGCGGATCACCTTCGTCGAATTCTTCAATGAGGATTCCAACCGCGAGGCGGTCATGGGCTTCTTCCGGGAGAGCGCCTGACCCGCTGCGCGCACGCATCTGATCGCGCGCGCAACGCGCTTGTCGAGACACTCAGATTAACGTCAAACGCCCCGGCAGTTGCCGGGGCGTCTTGATGTGCTGAACTGGATGCGATGGCCTGGAGCTAGAGCTCTTCCTTGGCCGGTTCGCTCGTCGAGACGTTGGCGTCAACCTGCTTCGGCTGCTCGCCGCCTTCGACTTCGCCATCTTCGTTCCGGGAAGTCTCCCGGAACTCGCGAATACCCTGGCCGAGCGCTCCGCCGATCTGCGGTAGTTTGCCCACACCAAAGATGATGATGATAATGACCAGGATGATCCCTAGTTCGAGTGGTCCTACTGGCATCGAGCTGTCCTCCTACACATTTGCCGCGGGCGACCTCTCTGGATGCCGCCTGGTGGGGATCGCGTCCCCATTCATTGCAACCTACGACGCAAGAACGAAAGTGGACGTGCCTCAGGTCGTTGATTCGCGCTGATTATACCCGCCGATACGGATATGTGCCGTGAATCACCGGCCCTCGCGCTAGCCGAAAAAGACCGTTGCGATGATCGAGAGCACGATGAATACGACCACAGCGCCGATCGTGAAATTGAATAAGGTCTTCTCGATCCCACGCCGCGTGTGATAGATCGACCCCGAGTCACCGCCAAAGGCGCTTCCGAGGCCCGTGCCGCGCGATTGCGTCAGAATGATGATAATGACGCCGACGGCAACGAGGATCTGAGCGATGTCAATGGCTGTCTGCACTTGTCTCTCCCACAACCTGCCAGGTTACCTCAATCAGGCACCAAACTATACCGCAGCGATCCGGCCGGCTGCCGCGACGAGCGCCCCGAAGGATTCCGCGTCGAGGCTTGCGCCGCCGATGAGACCGCCGTCGACATCTTCACAGGCGAAGATCTCATCGACATTCGCCGGTGACACACTTCCGCCGTACAATACGCGCACCGCAGTGCCAGCGTCGCCATGCCGAGCTCCGAGCCAACCGCGCACAAATGCGCACATCGACTGAGCATCGTCCGCCGACGCGGCCACACCGGTGCCAATCGCCCAGACCGGTTCGTAGGCGACGACGATCTGAGCAAGCTCGGTGGTTCCAACTGCTGCCAGGCCATGCTCGAGCTGCTCTTCGACGATGGACTTAGCCCGGCCCTGCTCGCGCTCGTCCAGCGTTTCGCCGACGCACAGATACGCGGTCATGCCGGCATCCAGGATCGCCCGGACCTTCGCGCCAACCAATTCATTCGTCTCGCCCAATACATGCCGCCGTTCGCTGTGGCCGGCCAGGACCGCGCCACACAGCTCGGCCAACGCCGCCGGCGACACCTCGCCGGTAAATGCCCCGGCTGTCTCCACGTAGCAGTCTTGCGCCCCCAGGACGACCGATCCCTCGTCTAGCGCATCCTCTACCGGCACAAGCCACGGAAACGTCGGAAACACCGCGACCTCGACGGCGTCGGTTGTCTTGATCTCAGCGACGCCCTCCGCCAGTGCGACGGCTTCAGCGCGGCTGAGATTCATCTTCCAGTTGCCGGCAACGATCATCGTGCGTGTCATCACTCCCCGCCTTCCAGCGCCGCGATACCAGGTAGCGTCTTGCCCTCAAGGAACTCCAACGATGCGCCGCCACCGGTCGATACATGGTCGATCTTGTCGGCAAGGTTGGCGGCGTTGATAGCCGCAACGGAATCGCCCCCGCCCGCGAGCGAGTATCCAGGCGATTCAGCAACCGCCGTCGCAATCCCCAGCGTCCCACGATCGAACGGCTCGCACTCGAAGACCCCCATCGGCCCATTCCAAATGATTGTTGCCGCGCTCCGGATTGCTTCGCCGTAGGTCCGCACGGTCTCCGATCCAATATCGAAGATCGCATGGTCGGGCTGGACGCCATCCGCAGAAACTGTCGTTGCGTCGTCCGGAGCATCTAGGTCGGTCGAGGTCACGACATCGACCGGCAGCAGCACTTCAGTGCCGGCCTGAGCGGCGCGCTCCAGTAGGTCAAGCGCCTGCTCGCGCAATTCCGGTTCAGCTAACGACCTGCCGACTTCTTGGTCCTGTGCCAGCAGGAACGTATTCGCCATGCCGCCGCCGATGAGAATTGATGCGGCCCGGCCGATGAATGACTCGATCACACCGATCTTGTCCGACACCTTGGCCCCGCCGATGATCACCACCAGTGGCGACGCGGCGTCATCCCGAACGGACGATAACGCCGCGACCTCGCTGGCCATCAGCAGCCCCGCCGCAGACGGCAGGAGATGCGCGACGCCCTCCGTCGATGCGTGCGCCCGGTGGGCTGCTCCGAAAGCGTCGTTGACGTAGCAATCAGCCAGCTCCGCGAGCTGCTGCGCAAACTCAGGATCGTTCTGCTCCTCGGCTCCGTGGAAGCGCAAGTTCTCGAGGAGCAGCACATCGCCGGGAGCCAGTTCCCCTGCCGCATCCCTGGCCGTTGGTCCGACACAGTCGGGGGCAAACGCGACTTCGCGGCCGAGCAGGCTCGAAAGATGCTCGGCGACCGGCTCCAGTGAGAGCGCCGGCACCCGCTCACCCTTTGGTCGTCCCAGATGGGAGCAGAGGATGACAGCCGCGTCGCGCTCGAGCAGCTTCTCGATCGTCGGAAGCGCAGCCCGGATGCGGGTATCGTCGCCAACTGCGCCATCGTCCAGCGGTACATTGAAGTCGACGCGGACAAGCACGCGCTTGCCGCCTACCTCCAGTTGGTCGAGAGTCTTCAGTACCATCGCGGCTCCTCTTCGTTCATCGCGGCACAGCGCATAAGTTCGTGGATACAAGACGCGGGCTGCCGGACACCGGCAACCCGCGCGCTCACTGATCAAACATCGCCGTTGAGTGCAGGGCTCTGTTCAAGCCCCTAGATGCCGGCCTCGGCAACCATCGCGGTCAGGTCGGCAACGCGGCAGGAGTAGCCCCACTCGTTGTCGTACCAGGAGATGACCTTGGCGAGCTTGTCGCCGACAACCATCGTCGACAGGCCATCGACAATCGACGAACGCGGATCTTGCCGGTAGTCAATCGAGACGAGCGGTTCGTCGCTGTAGCCGAGGATGCCGAGCATAGCTCCGCCCGCCTCTTCCTGGAAGGCATTGTTTAGCGCGTCAACCGTTGCGGCGCTCTCAAGCTGGATCGTCAGATCGACAAGCGACACGGTCGGCGTCGGCACGCGCAGCGAGAAACCATCGAATTTGCCGGCAAGCTGCGGCAGCACCAGCGCGACTGCCCGCGCCGCGCCGGTCGTCGTCGGGACGATGTTCTCGGCGGCGCTACGCGCCCGGCGCAAGTCCTTGTGCGGCGCGTCGAGCAGCCGCTGATCGGCGGTGTAGGAATGCACCGTCGTCATCAGCGCGTGCTCAATGCCAAAGTGCTGGTGCACAACCTTGGCCACCGGTGCGAGGCAGTTCGTCGTGCAGGACGCATTTGAAATGATGTGGTGCTTGTCCGGATCGTAGTCATCGTCATTCACCCCGAGCACCAGTGTCACATCGGGCCCGCTGGCCGGCGCAGAGATAATGACCTTCTTCGCGCCGGCCGAAATGTGCTTGCCCGCGCCGGCGGCGTCACGAAACACGCCGGTCGACTCGACGACAACATCGACCCCGAGATCGCCCCAGGGCAGCGCTGCGGGATCGCGTTCGCTAAACGCCTTGAACGTCGAACCGTCGATGCTAATCGACTCGCCGTCAGCTTCGATCTCGGCATCATAGATGCCGTAGGTCGAGTCGTAGCGCAACAGGTGCGCCAGTGTGTCGTTGTCCGTGAGGTCGTTCACGGCGACGATCTCGAGCTCATCCTCATAGGCGTCAAAGATCGCCTTAAAGACCTGCCGTCCAATGCGGCCGAAACCATTGATACCTACACGAGTTGCCACAGGCACATTCCCTTCTCTCCTGATCGTCTCTAAGCATCCGCATGTGGAAGCGATGATTGCCGGGTGCCGCCCCGGGCCGGCGTATGTCCATTGGTCGCGACGCGAACCGCACGGCCATTTCGCGGCTGGGCCGCAGGTGACTGTGTGGCGACGGGCGGTTGTCTCGGTGGACCTGAGAAGCGCTGGGCGAGCTCGACAAGCACGCGGGCAAGTTTCTGCGGGTCATGCCGCAGCGGGAAGTCGGGGTTGACGACATCACGCGGCTCCACGACCAGCTGTCCTTCGAAGTCGCCCAACCCATTGAACCGGACGGCCGAGACACCCCACTCCGGCTTGATGCCGTCGGCGGACGGTTCGAGATTCGAGTTGACGATGACCCGATCTATCGGCAGGTCGCCAAGCTGGCGCTGAATGCCACGGATATGATCCGCCACATCGTAGCCGTCGGTCTCCCCCGGCTGGGTCGCGACATTGCAGACATAGACTTTCTCCGCCGTGCTGTGTCGCAATGCGTGGGCAATCCCATCGACCAGCAGATTCGGGATGACCGACGTATAGAGGCTGCCCGGGCCAAGCACGACGAGGTCGGCTTCCAGAATCGCCGTGACTGCCGGTAGATACGCTTCGGCATCCGGCGGATCGAGAAAGACCCGATTGATGCCGGCCTTGGCATCGACGATAGTCGTCTCGCCGCGCAACACAGTGCCGTCCGCCATCTCCGCGCCCACGACGATGTTCTCGGTGGACGATGGATAGACCGCGCCCCGGATGTTGAGCACGCGCCCGGACTCGATGATGGCTTGCTCGAAACTGCCGCTCACCTTCGCCAGCGCGGTAATGAACAGGTTGCCGAAAGAATGGCCGTCGAGGCTCGAACCCTCTGCGTCGAAGCGGTACTGGAACAGGTCGCCGAGCAACGTCTCGGAATCGGCCAGCGCCACAAGGCAGTTGCGAATGTCACCCGGCGCGGGCACGTTAAACTCAGTTCGCAAACGGCCCGACGAGCCGCCGTCGTCACCGGCGGTAACGATCGCCGTGATGGCAACCGGTTCGAGCTTGATACCGCGCAAGAGCGTTGAGAGGCCGGTGCCGCCGCCGATGGTCACGATCTTGAGGCGCGGCTCGCTCTCGCCAAGCCGATGTGTCTCGATGATCTTCGCCAGCCCGCCCTCGTCGGGGCGTGATTCCATCAACGGGCCGGTGAGGGATCGGGAGAGTTGCAGGACGCCCCAGATGAGCAGCGCCGCGCCCGGCACAATCACCAGCAGCTCGCGGTAGGGATGGTCGATGAATTGCAGTGTCGCATAGTAGACGACGTTGGAGAACTGCCCCGGCACGCTGTAGTTTCGATAGAGCCAGGCGAGGCCCATCGCGGTCGCGAGGCTTGTCAGGACTACGCCGCCGAAGAGGACGATAATCCATCGTTTCACCCTCATCCCCGGCCGCAGCCAGGTTCGGTATCTCATCCTGTGATGCCCCGCCTCCTACACCGTCTTCGGGCGCTTGAGTATAGCATGGGAGGCGCTGCAACCCGTGCCCACAAGCGGCAGTCAACGGGGCGGCGAACTGCGCCGGAACGCGCAGATTTCTGGTAGAATCGAAGGCGCTGAAGTCAGTGCCCGAATGCAAAGTGGGCTAGTGCCCACTTGTTTTTTTGTCCGGGGCGCACGCCCAGCCGCAAACGCCCTGAACCGGATTCCCAGAGAGGTGGCCGACCATGAAAAGTGACCTGTACACCGCCATCGCCCAAATCGCCGCCGAACGGAGCATTCCTCGTGAAGCGGTCCAGACCGCGCTCGAACAGGCGCTCAAGACTGTCTTCCGACGCGAGCGCGAGCAACGCGGCGCGCCCGACACATACGTCGAGGTCGCGGTCGACTCCACCACCGGTGAGTTTCGCATTATCGAAGTGAAGCGCGTCGTCGAGGACGTCGAGTCAATCGAGGATGAGACGCGCGACCTTCCTCTCGAAGCAGCTCTCACGGTCGACACGAACGCGTACGTGGGCAAGGAATACCGGACAGACCAGACGCCGCCGGACTTCGGGCGTATCGCGGCACAGACAGCGAAGCAGGTCATCCTCCAGCGGATTCGCGACTACGAGCGCGAGACGGTCTACGAGGAGTTCAAAGATCGTGTCGGTGAGGTGCTGACGGGCCTGATCCAGCGCGCGGACCGACGCGCCGTCATCGTCGAGCTCGGCGGCAAGGCCGAGGCGATCATGCCGGCCCGCGAACAGGTGCCAAATGAGCGCTATTCACCCGGCCAGCGCCTCAAGGTCTACCTCAAGGAAGTCAACAGCGAATCTCGCGGACCGCAGCTCATCGTGAGCAGGACGCACGGCGCGTTGATCAAACGCCTGTTCGAGCTGGAAGTGCCGGAGGTGCATTCCGGCGCGGTCGAGATCGAGGCTATTGCCCGCGAGCCAGGCCTCCGCAGCAAAGTGGCAGTCGCCGCCCGTCAGGATAACGTCGACCCTGTCGGCTCCTGTGTCGGTATTCGCGGCGTGCGCATCACCAACATCGTCGATGAGCTCCAGGGCGAGAAGATCGACGTCATCGAGTACTCGCCGGATATCCAGACCTTTATCTCGAACGCGCTGTCGCCGGCCAAACCTATTAGCGTCCAGCTCATCGAAGACGGCGAGCAGAAAGTCGCCCGCGTCATCGTCCCGAACGACCAGATGTCACTGGCTATCGGCAAAGACGGGCAGAATGCGCGGTTGGCCTACAAGCTGACCGGCTGGCGGATTGATGTCAAAGACCCGGAATCGCTGCGCTCCGTCGACGGCGACGAAGACGATTTCTTGCGCCAGGCCCAGGAGGCGCTCGCCGCCGTCCGCGCCGAGCAGGACTTCTTCATCCAGGGCCGCCAGCCGCGGCTGGTCCGCCCGGATGGCACATTCACCCATATCGAGAAGGATTTCGGCCCATTGCCGGATGACCTGATCGGGATGAGCGTCGACGTCGAGGTTGTCGAGGATATCGTCCACGTCCATTACAACCGCGACCTGCGCGCGCGCTTCGATTTCGAGTCGGGCGAGATGCTGCCGCTGTATGACGAGATGGTGCTCGACCCGGCCGACTAGATCGAGCGATGAAACGGAGCCAGCAGTTTGGCGGCCCAGACGGCCCCCGACGGCAAGCGTCGGAGGCGCTCACGACCACGCCACATCCCGCAGCGCACGTGCGTCGCCTGCCGGGAAGTTGACGCCAAGCGCGAGTACATCCGGCTCGTGCGCACGCATGAGCGTGCCGTTGAGATCGACCTGACCGGCAAGGCAAACGGCAGAGGCGCGTATTTGCACCGCTCGCGTGGCTGCTGGGCCGCCGCGCTCGAAAGCGGCGCTATTGCGAAGGCATTGAAAGTAGAGTTAAGCGAGACAGATCGGGAGCGGTTGTGGACTTACGCGCGCACGCACTTTCCCCCCGACGATGAAGATCAAGCGCGCAACGACAGGGCTAGTGGAGGGAACAACACATGAGTGCATCCAGCAGAGGCCGGTCACGCGGCCGGCGCCGTAGACGGCGCGATCAAAACACGGAGCGCGAACAACAGGTCGCGACGATCGAGCCGACCTACGACGAACCCATTGCAATCGGATCAGCAATCACCGTCGGAGAGCTTGGGGAACTACTCCAGCGCTCGGCCGTTGATGTCATCAAAGAACTGATGACCGATGGCGTGATGGCGACGATCAATCAGCAGATCGACTACGACGCAGCCGCCAAGGTCGCCGAGAGCTTCGGCGCTGTCCCGCTGCCCGCCGAGGGCTCGGACGAAGACGGCCGCGATGCCTTCGAGGAAGCGCTGATCGAAAGCGCCTCTTCGGACGAAGCCATCGAACGCCCGCCCATCGTCACGATCATGGGGCACGTCGACCACGGCAAGACCGCGCTGCTCGACGCTATCCGCGAGTCGCGCGTCGAGGGCACCGAGGCCGGCGGCATTACTCAACGCATCGGCGCGTATCAGGTCGAGATCGACAACCGCAAGATCACCTTCCTGGACACACCCGGCCACGAAGCCTTCTCGGCCATGCGTGCCCGTGGCGCTCAAGCGACCGATATCGCGATCCTCGTCGTCGCGGCCGATGACGGCGTCATGCCGCAGACACGCGAGGCCATCGCCCACGCCAAGGCTGCCGGCGTTCCGATCATCGTGGCCATCAACAAGATGGACCTCGAATCCGCCAATCCGCTCTACGTCAAGCAGCAGCTCTCCGAGGTCGACGTCATCCC
This sequence comes from Chloroflexia bacterium, assembly GCA_030431755.1. Taxonomy (GTDB): domain Bacteria; phylum Chloroflexota; class Chloroflexia; order Thermomicrobiales; family CFX8; genus JAUIIK01. The sequence continues at coordinate 14,328 of JAUIIK010000011.1, read as the reverse complement.
CGAGGACTACGGCGGCGACGTGCCAACCGTCGAGCTCTCGGCGAAGGCCAATACCGGCATTGATGAACTGCTCGAGATGATCCTGCTCGTGGCGGACCTGCAGGAGCTACGGACGAACGCCGACCGCGACGCCATCGGCGTCATCATCGAAGCCGAGCTGGAGCGCTCGCGTGGCGTTGCCGCGACGGTGCTCGTGCAGGCCGGCACGCTTCACGTCCGCGATATCGCCGTCGCCGGCGCGACCTATGGCCGCATCCGAGCGATGGTCGACGATCACGGCAACGAGGTCGAAGAAGCCGGTCCGTCGACGCCGGTCAAGGTCTTCGGGCTCTTTGAGCTCCCAGAAGCCGGTGACATCTTCGAGGTTGTGGCTGACGAGCGCACAGCGCGCGACATGGCTGAAGAGCGCAGCACGGCTCGCGCTGAGACGATGAGCCAGACTCGCGTCAACCTCGACGACTTCTACACACAGGTGCAGGAAGGCGGCTCGAAGGAGTTGCTGCTCGTCGTCAAGGCAGAAAGCACCGGTTCACTCGGAGCAGTCACCGGTAGCCTCGCCAAGGTCGCCGAGAGCATCGACGAAGTCGCGCTGACCATCGTCCACACCGGCACCGGCGCAATCTCCGAATCCGACGTCAATCTCGCCGTCGCATCGGGCGCGATCATCATTGGCTTCAATGTGCGCCCGGACCCGGCCGGCTCGCGGCTGGCCGACGCCGAGAACATCGACATCCGCTTCTATGACGTCATCTACCATCTGACTGAAGACATCAGCGCGGCGATGCGCGGCCTGCTCGATCCGGAGCGGCGCGAGGTCACCGACGGCTACGCCGAAGTGCGCGACACGTTCCGGCTGCCAAACCGTGTGACCGTCGCCGGGTGCTATATCACCGACGGCCGCATCACCCGCAATGCCCAGGCGCGGCTGCTACGCAACGGCGCGGTGATCGCCGATACGACAATCGCCACGCTCAAGCGCTTCAAAGACGATGTCCGCGAAGTCACATCCGGCTACGAGTGCGGGCTGACGCTCGATGGGTACAACGAAGTCGAAGTCGGGGACCTCATCGAGGTCTACCGCATCGAGGAAATCAGCCGGGCCTAGTGAGCGCAAGACGCCGAAGACAGGTTGGCTCGATTCTCCGCGAGGAGCTGAGCCAGATCATCCAGCAGGAGCTCAAAGACCCGCGTCTCGGGTTCGCGAGCATCCTGCGGGTTGAAGTTGCGCCGGACATGAGCTTTGCGCGCGTCTTCGTCAGCGTCTTCGGCAGCCAGGAAGAACGCGAAGCGACAATCGAGGGGCTCGAACACGCCAGCGGCTATATCCGCCGGCAGCTTGCCCCGCGCTTGTCGTTGCGGACCATCCCACGGCTGCGCTTCGTGCTCGACCGCTCGATGGAGCATGCGGAGCAGGTCTCCCGGATTCTCGCCGAAGTCCAAGCCGAGACTGAGTCTGAAGAGCCAGGCGAGTAGCGCTGGCCGACTATCCTGGAGGCACGTTGAATACCCGACACGAGACCTTCGCCGATATCCCGCGCCTCGCGAACGACATGCGAACGGCAATCAAGGCAGCGCAGCGCATTGCGATTGCAACCCACGCCCGCGTCGACGCCGATGCTGTCGGATCTGCCATTGGGCTGCTGAACATCTGCCGGGCGCTTGGCCGTGAACCCGTTGCTACCCGCGCCGGAGACTACGAATTGCCGCCGACGCTGGAGTTCATCGATCCTGACCGCCAACTCATCGAGAACGACACAACGCCGATCTTGAGCGCGGATCTCGTCATCTTCGTGGACTGCGCCGACGAGCATCGGGCCGGGGCATTCTCCAAGACCTTTGAGAGCCGCAAGGACGCCTGCACGACAATCAATATCGATCATCATGTCACCAATACGCGCTTCGGCAACTTGAATCTGGTCGTGCCGGATGCGGCAGCGACCTGCGAAATCCTTGTGCATGTCTTCGACGCCCTGGAGCTCCCGATTGCGCCTGACCTCGCGACGGCGCTCATGGCCGGCGCATACGGCGACACGCTCGGCCTCAAGACGCCCAGCACGACACCGGCCACGATGCGCGCCTGCGCCGATCTCTACGAGGCGGGCGCCTACCTGGATCTCATCGTCGATAAGCTCTTCCGCAAGAAGCCGATGTCCACCGCCCACCTGTGGGGCGAGGTCCAGGCGCGCGCCAGCTGGCAGGGCCGGCTCGTCTGGTCAATCGTCACCAACGACATGCTCGAACGCACGGGCGCGGAGTCGTCCGAGACAGAGGGCCTCGTGAACTTCCTGGCCGGCGTCGAAGGCGCGTTCGCAGCGACCCTGATTCAGGAGACCTCCGACGGTTGGCGGGTGAGCCTGCGTTCGACGACGGCCGCTGTCGATGTCTCCCAGCTTGCCGGTCACTTTGGCGGCGGCGGGCACCCACGGGCCGCCGGCTGCCGGCTGGAGCCGGGCCGCGAGCCGGTCGACGAGTTCCTGGCATACATCGCCGGCGAACTCGACAAGCTACCGGACGACGCTGGATCACGGCCGGAACATGCCGCGCAGGCGGGCTAGCGATCTCGCCGGCTTCCTCGCAATCGACAAGCCGGCCGGTTGGACATCGCATGACGTCGTCGCCCGCGTGCGTTCCCTCTCCGGCATCCGCCGCGTCGGTCACGCCGGTACGCTCGACCCCTTCGCGACCGGGCTGCTCATCGTCGGCGTCGGCAGGGCGACCCGGCTCATCCAATATGTCCAGAACACCGCCAAGACCTACGAGACGACGCTACGGCTTGGTGCAGAGACTGATACACATGACACCGAAGGCACGGTAACTTCCACAGCCGATATCAACGCCTGGCCCTCTCGAGACGCCGTTGTGGCGGTCCTTGCAGGCTTCACCGGCGAGATTGACCAGATCCCGCCAGCGCACTCGGCGGTCCACGTCGATGGCAAGCGTGCCTATGAGCGTGCCCGGGCCGGCGAAGCGTTCGACCTACCCACGCGCGCGGTGACCATCCACGAACTCGCCATCGCGCACTATACGCCACCAGATCTCGGACTGCGCGTGCGCTGCTCGACCGGGACCTACATCCGGTCGCTGGCGCGGGACATTGGCCGCGCCCTTGGAACCTACGCCTACTGTGAAGTGCTACGACGAACCGCTTCGGGCTCCTTCGAAGTCAGCGATGCGGTGGAACTCGACCAGCTTACCCGCGACAACTTCCGCGAGCTGTGGCCGGCGCTCGCGCGACCGCCCGACGCGGCGGTGATGGAGTTCGATCCGATCAGCCTCACCGAACGCCAGACGACAGCGTGGTATCATGGCCAGTCGCTTCGGGACGGCCTCAGTGCGCCACCCGCAGCGACGAACACGCCAGTGCGCGTGTACGCGGCCAGCGGCAACTTCGCCGGCCTGGGAAGATTCGAGACAGAGAACGAGCTCCGTCCGGTGCTCGTTTTTCATGCAGACTGATTGGCCTCGCGACTGATGAGCACGGTTCCGGCTCACGTCATCGAACGATTTACGGCGGTCGGCGACGCGCCTTCGGTGGTGACCATCGGCAACTTCGACGGCGTCCATCGCGGCCACCAGATGCTGCTCGCGCTCGTCGTCGACAGTGCCCGTGAGCTCGGCGTCCGGCCGCTTGTCGTTACCTTCGAGCCACATCCCGTCTCGGTTCTACGCCCGGAACACCCGATGCCACGCATCTCGCTTCCAACGCTCAAGGTCCAGGCAATCCGGCGCTGTGGAGTCGATGACGTCGTCGTTGTGCCCTTCGAGCAGGAGTTCGCATCACTGACAGCGGAGGAGTTTCTGACGCTCATCCACGAGCGCGTGCAACCGCGCGAGATCATCGTTGGCGACGGGTTCCGTTTTGGTCGCGGACGCGCCGGCGACAGCGCATTCATCGAGCAATTCGCCCGCGAACACGGCTTCAAGGCAACGATTCTCCAGCGTCTCGAAGATAGTGGCCAGGTTGTGAGCAGCTCCCGCGTTCGCGAAGCAATCTCGACCGGCGATGTCTCGGCGGCCGAAGAGCTGCTCGGGCGGCGCTTTCGTCTGCGTGGTGTCGTCGAACGGGGCTTCGCCCGTGGCCGCGAGCTCGGCTACCCGACAGCCAATCTGATGGTCGTCGGCGAGCTCCTCGTGCCTGACAGCGGCATCTACTCCGCCTACGTCCATATCCTCAATGGCCGCCAGGACCCGCGTCAGGGCTTGATTTACATTGGCACCAGCCCCACGTTCGAGCCGCGCGACCGCACCGTCGAGGCGCACATCCTCGACTTCGACGGCGACCTCTATGCGCGCAACATCGAGATTGAATTCGTCTCCCGCATACGGGGTGACGAGAAGTTTGAGTCGGTCGAGGCGCTGCTCGACCAGATACGCCGGGACGAAATCGCCACCCGCGAGATACTACGCGAGCGCGGCCCGGAACCTGAGTGGAGTGAAGCGCGATGAACAGCCAGGGCAACACCCCGGAGATCGTCACCGACGAGGAACGCATTCAACGCGTGCTGAACACCGGCACAGTGACCGTGCAGGTGCGGGAGAGCATGGAGCGCAAGCTGCGCTCCGGCCGGCAGCTGCGGGTCAAGATGGGATTCGATCCAAGCGCGCCGGATATCCACATTGGCCACGCCGTCGGTATGCGCAAGCTCCGCGAGTTTCAGGATCTCGGCCACAAGATCGTCATCATCGTCGGCGACTGGACGGCCCAGATTGGCGATCCCTCCGGCCGTTCGGCGCAGCGCCGGATGCTCACGGCCGAGGAAGTCCAGGCTAACGCCCAGACCTACCTCGATCAGTTTTTCAAGGTCGTCGATGACAACCCGGAAAAGGTTGAGATTGCCTGGCAGTCGAGCTGGTTCGGCGACTTCGACCTGGCCGACGTGCTGCGGCTGACGAGCAAGTTCACCGTCGCGCAGATGATGGCCCGCGAGGACTTCCGCACGCGCTTCGAGTCCGAGTCGCCCATCGGCATCGTCGAGTTCCTCTACCCGCTGATGCAGGCCTACGATTCTGTTGCGGTCCACGCCGACGTCGAGATGGGCGGCACCGACCAGACCTTCAACCTGCTCGTTGGCCGCGATATCCAGCGCGAGATGGATCAGAAACCGCAGGACATTCTCACCGTCCCGATCCTGGCGGGCACCGACGGCGTACAGAAGATGTCGAAGAGCCTCGACAACTACGTTGGCGTGACCGATGAACCAAACGACATGTACGGCAAACTTATGTCAATTCCCGACACCGCGCTCGACGAGTACCTCATCCTGGCCGCCAACCTCCCAGCGAGCGAGATCGATACGCTCCGGACGAGCCTCGCCGACGGCACCGGCCACCCGCGCGACATCAAAGACAAGATGGCGGCAAGCGTCGTTGCCACTTACCACGGCGAGGCTGCCGCAGACGGCGCGCGACAGGCGTTCCAGCGCGTGTTTCAGCAAGGGCAGGTCCCGGACGACATCGAGGAATTCAGCGTTGCGTACCCCGCGACCATCGTTGCCCTCCTCCGTGCAGTAGGATTCGCCGGCAGCAACAACGAAGCTCGGCGGCTCGTTCAGCAGGGCGGCGTCCGTATCGACGGCGAGCGCGTCGAAGACACCGACGCCGAACTGACCTTCGACACGCCCATTGTCCTCCAGGCTGGCCGTCGCCGCTTCGCGCGCGTCCTTCCCGGCGTGTAGCCCGGCGCTGAAACAATCGCGTGCGAAAGGGTGCTTTGACATGCTCTCCGCTCGCGCCATATACTTGAGCGCCCAGATTCGGGGTGTGGCGCAGCCTGGCAGCGCGCGGCGTTTGGGACGCTGAGGTCGGAGGTTCGAATCCTCTCACCCCGACCGATACCGGTTCGCCGGTGGTCGTGACAATCCAATACGCGGGGGTAACTCAGCTGGTAGAGTACCTGCCTTCCAAGCAGGCTGTCGCGGGTTCGAGTCCCGTCCCCCGCTCTCCAACGAGCCCGTCGCTACTTTGACGGGCTCTATCTGTGTTCGCTGCTTTCAGGGTCAGACTCGGCTGACGCGCGCCTTACCCTATGCACCGAATCCTCGACACTGCCCTGGGGTGTCGAATGGTCAGCTTTCAGAAAGCGCTCGACGTCATCGAGCGTCAGATCAAACTCGGCGGGCCCGCTCCCGGTCACGGAGGAGTTGTCGCCGGGGTCGACGAGCTGGAACCTTGCGTCTGACGCATCCTCGCCAGGAGCTTGCTCGATGCATCGCAACAAGAGCCCCTGCTGCTCCGCCAACCTGTGAAGCTCGGACTCGCGCCGGCTATCAGTCGTCATATTGCCGCCTTTCCGTCACATCCTGGATTGTAGGTTGATCCACCACAACGCCAAATCAGCGCGGCCAGCTAGAGAGGCACATTCAACGATAGGATCCGCACAGAGACGCACGACGCGACGTCGCACCCGGCTGGCGCATGACCTCCGGGCCATCGTCAAGTACCATTCAGCATCAAGCAGTCCGAACAACAAGCCAGCGGGGGATGTGTTGAGCGACCCGAAGACGACGCCTATCGATGCTTACGTGCGGCCTCCAGACCGAACACTGGAGTGGGATGATCAGACCCGTGTAGCCGTGCGCCGCATGGAAGCCAACCACGTCCGCTCGCTGGTCGTGGTGCGGGATCGACGCTACCTCGGCGTCGTCAACTGGCAGGCGATCCGCAATCTCACACCAGCAGAGCTGTCCCAACCCGTGGTCAGATACGCCGAGACGGATGTGCCGACGGTGCTGCCCGGCGTAAGCGTTTCAGAAGCGCTGGCGGAGTTTGGCGCGACGAGCGTGACAACGCTCGGGCTGCTCCCGGTCGTCAGCGCAGATGGCGAGCTTGAAGGGCATCTTGAGCGCGAAGAGTTCAAGGCGCTGATGACGACCAGCTCCGGCGAGATCGAGATCCCGCGCGATCCGGTCGCCCACCTCCTTACCGGACCGGATCTCCCGGAGATCGGCGCGAAAGTCGTTGGCTCCGGAGGCCGTAAGCTTGGGACGTTTCAGGGCCACATCGATGATCGTGGTCGTCCGCGCTGGATCAATGTCCAGCACGGGCCATTCTGGCGCAGACGACACCGGAAAGTGCCGCTCGTGGCAATCGATCATCAGACGACCGATAGGATCGTGCTCCACATTGACATCGCGACCTGGCACACGTTCGCCGATGAGCCGCGACGGTAGGTCCAACCAGGCCCTCGCTCACCCGCCAGTGCGCCGCGCAGCAGTTGGTCGCGTTTCGGTCAGCCGCATGTCCGCAACCGAGTCCTGACTATCCGAGCTGGACCCTGCCAACGCCATTCTCGATCTCAATCGTCGTACCCATAGACTCGGAGAGCTCGGCGGTCCAGTTGAGGATCTCCAGCGCCAGCTCGCCGCGTGCCAGCCGGGGGATGCCACGGATTGGCAGCTCAGTGCCATAACCGAGTGTAAGAGGATGCAGCGTCAATTCGACCAGCTCGCCGTCCTCATATGTGCAGAGTGGCAACACCGACTCCCAATAGCGGCGGTCGGCGATGAAGCCGCGCTCGCCGCCCTGGGTCATCTGCTCGTACATCTCAGATGTCGTGGCGTCGGGCGCGACGCCGAGCGCCTCCATGTCGTCCGGCGGGAACCACTTAATCAGCTCTGGCTGGAAGATGAAGTTGCCGAGCGAGTAGAAGATCGGCTTGCCCTTGTAGATCTCGATGCCGCGCAGGAGATGCGGTCCATGCCCGATCACCATATCCGCGCCGGCATCAACAGTGGCATGAGCGAACTCGGTCAGGAAGTCGGCCGGAATCCAACGCTCGCCACCCTGCTCGTGGGCATGGATGCTCGCCAGCGTCAGATCCGAACGCCAGGCGGCATCCGCAACCGCCGCGGAGTTCCCCGCCAGGTCCTTCTCGTGCGCCTCTGTGCGTATGCCAAACTCGTCGCCCACGACAAACGAGCGCTCGGCGAACTGGAGCTCGCCGTCACGCTTCGGTGGATGGCGGAACCCAAGCCAGATTCCGAACTCACGCTGTGCCTCCGCGCCTGTTTGCACGGCGACGCTCTTGATGGCGTCATAGTGGGCCTGATCGACGACGTAGAGCATGTCGAAGCGCTGCGGGTTGAGCCCCGGCCGCCCCGGCATCGCGCCTATCTGCTGCCCCGCGCGCTGGCCCGGCGCGAACGACGACGCGCAGGCGACGAGCCCAACCAGTCCCTTGTCGGTCTGCAGGTAGACCGGCGCGCGGGCCTCGGACAGATTGCGCCCCGCGCCGGCACAGGTGAAGCCCATCTCAGCCAGCGCGTCGAGCGTCACGAGACAGCCGTATTCGCCGTAGTTCAGCGTGTGGTTGTTCGCGAAAGCCGTCAGATTGAACCCAATCCGCATCAGATCCCGCGCCACATCCGGGTGCGCCGAGAGATTGCCGCCGCCGCTCTCGACGACGGGGCTGCCCTCGAAGTTGCTCAGCACCATCTCCATATTGGTGAACGCGACATCACAGGACTTGATCAGCTCAACGAGGCCGGCAAAGCCCTCGTCCGGATAGTCGGGCAAGCGCACGCTTATCAGCGCGTCGCCGGTTGCAGTCACCGTCATGCGGTCAGCCATTCGATATCCTCCAGGTTGATAGGCGCGAGCGGTCACGATGTCACATCGTAGCGCGACCTGCGGGACGGTTCGAACGCCGGTACGAGAAATCGGACCGGCCGACAGGCTAGACTCTGGGCATGATCGAGCGCGGCGGTGGGGCAATTGCGCTCACCGGCATCGCGCGACCGTGAAAGGCAATGACAAGCACTATGCGTGGACCATTTCAGAACGAACCAGGGCTGGACTTCACCGTAGAGGAGAATCGCTATGCGATGCTGGCCCAATTGGAGGAGACCGAGACGCACCTCGGCCAGCAGTATCCGATCGTCATCGGTGGTGAACGGATCACGACTGACAGCGTGATTGTCTCCCGCAATCCAGGTGATCTCAACCAGGTCGTTGGTGAAGTCTCAAAAGGCAACTTCGAGCTTGTCAACCGAGCGATCGAGACAGCCGCAGAGGCCTTCAAATCCTGGCGCAGGATGTCGGCCGAGGGTCGCGCCAGCATCGCCTTCAAGATGGCGGCGCTGCTGCGTAGGAACCGTCTGGAGCTCGCCTCCTGGATGGTCTTCGAGCTCGACAAGGCCTGGGACGAAGCCGACGGCGAGATCGCAGAAGCCATCGACATGATGGAGTGGAACGGCCGCCAGGCGCTGAAGCTCGACCAACCGGTCGAGGAGCTTGCCGCGTTGCCGGACGAGGCCAACACCTTCCACTACCTGCCGCTGGGTGTCGGGGCGATCATCCCGCCGTGGAACTTTCCCTGCGCCATCTTCACCAACATGACCCTGGCCCCGGTCATTGCCGGCAACACCGTCGTCGTCAAGCCAGCCAGCAACACCCCAGTTATTGGCTACAAGCTCATCGAGCTCATGGAAGAGGCCGGTGTCCCACCCGGCGTCGTCAACTTCCTGCCCGGCGGCGGCGAAGAGATCGGCGATGCCCTGGTCGACCATCCGCTCACCCGCTTCGTCGCCTTCACCGGCTCCAAGGCCGTCGGCATCCGCATCTACGAGCGGGCCGCCAAGGTGCAGCCCGGCCAGAAGTGGCTCAAGCGCGTAACCGCCGAGATGGGCGGCAAGGACGCCATCATCGTCGACAAAGACGCCAACGTGCCCGACGCCATCGAAGGCATCGTCATCTCAGCCTTCGGCTTCCAGGGTCAGAAATGCTCGGCCTGCTCGCGCGCGATCATCCACGCGGATGTCTACGACGAGGTCGTCGAAGGCGTCGTCAACCTGACCGAGGAGATCGTCACATACGGCCCAGCTCGCAACGGCGACACGACCGTTGGCGCGGTCGTCGACGAGAAGCAGTACAACTCGATTCGCGAGTACATCGAGATCGGCAAGTCCGAAGGCCAGCTGCTCTACCAGGCCGCAGACATCAACCACAACGGTTACTACGTCCCGCCGACGATCTTCGCAGTTGAGGCTGACGCCCGCGTTGCGACAGAGGAGATCTTCGGGCCAGTGCTCGCAATGGTCAAAGCTCCCGACTTCGACACGGCGCTGGAGATCGTCAACGCATCCGAATATGGCTTGACCGGCTCGGTCTACTCGAACAACCGCGAGATCCTGGAACGCGCCCGCTACGACTTCGAGGTCGGCAATCTCTACTTCAACCGCAAGTGCACCGGCGCGATGATGGGCATCCACCCCTTCGGTGGCCTGAAGCTAAGCGGCACGAACACGAAGAGCGGCGGCCCCGACTATCTCCAGAACTTCATGGAGACGAAGGCTGTCGGCGAGAAGCTATAGAACGCGTCCTCAGTGACGAGATTCACATCCAATGACCTGGATGGCGCAAGTGTCGCATACGAAATCCATGGAGCAGGGTCGGCAACGATCATGCTCCATGGTTTCACATGCAATCGCCGCTGGTGGCGCCACGCCGGGTATGTCAGTGCGATGGGGTCCGATCGGCAATTGATCCTGATCGATGCGCGCGGTCATGGCAAGAGCTCGAAGCTGGACGATGCCGCCGGCTTCGAGCCGGAACTCGCTGCAGCCGATGTGTTGTCAGTCATGGACGCTGAGGGCATTCAGCAAGCCGATTTCGTCGGCTATTCGCTCGGCGGTGAAGTCGCGCTCGATATTGCGGCCCGCCACGCTGAGCGCGTGCGGCGCCTCGTGCTGCTGAGTGCCCATCCCTATGGAACCGGGCCCGAGAGCCTGAAGTTCTATCAACGGTGGGCCAATATGTTCCAAGCATGCGGCATGCCTTGGTGGTTCGCGGAAGCGACGGAGATGTTCGGACAATATCCTGCGTGGTGCCGTCGTGAATGGTTGCGGGAGTGCGCAAGATCCATGGCCGCTCAGGCCACCGCGTTTGGCCATCTCCCGGACGTATCGGCGCAGGTTGCGGCGGCACACGTGCCGCTGCTACAGATTGCCGGAGGCGAAGAGCCGGCCCTGGAACGTTACAAGTCAGTCGCCGAGCTTGGATCACCAGGGCAGTTCACCGCATTGGCCGGGTTGGATCATCTCGACGTGTTTCTTCGCAGTGATCTGGTCGTTCCACATGTCCGGACCTTCCTCAACTCAGTCACCGACCGATGACGCGACGGCCGCGGCTCCGCCTTACGCCAATGCAGCGAGATGTTCTGTGGCTGTGTGAGGAAGCCGGCAGCGATACACGCTTCGAGATTGCCGAGGCTGTCGAGGGGCTCCGTCGGCTTGGGTTGGTTGAACTCTGCTACTCGGAGCCGCATCCCGAGCCCAGGGACGTTCGAGAGAAAGACTGCGCCCGGCTCAAGCAGTTGCTGATTCTAGATCTACTCACAATGACGGATGAAGGTCGCTGGACCACTCGCGGGCCTGGATTTCTACCCGCTGGCGAGCAGCTCGAACTCTGCATGACCGAAGCTGGCTACACGGCGCTCACAGCATGATCCAAGATCCATCCGCAGGAAAAACAGAGGCGCGCCGGGTGTCCGGCGCGCCTCTGTCGTTCTAACTCTCAGTCGAGATTAGTCCTCGATGAAGCCAGGCCGTCGCGAACGGGGCGCGTAGGCGTCTTCGGCCTCATGGCCTCCCTCGTGGCCCCCGCCGTCGCCGTTCTGGCTAACGCCACGCATGGTCAGGTCGATCTTGCCGTCGTCACGGATCTTGGTGATCCGGACGTTGACGACATCGCCGACACTCAGGACATCGGAGACCTGGTTCACCCGACCCTCGGTGAGGTTCGAGATGTGCACGAAACCGTCGCGGCCCGGCGCTACCTGGACGAACGCCCCGATCTGGATGATGTTCCGAACCGGTCCGCTGACGACCTCGCCTTCTTCGGGAAGCTCAACCGGCCCGGTGTCATTCGACAGTCCGCGCATCGTCAGGTTGATCTTGCCGTCGTTACGGATCTCGGTCACTTTGACCTCGACAACGTCCCCGACGCTGACGACATCCTCGACGCGGTTGACACGCTCGGTGCTCAGCTCGGAGATATGGACGAAGCCGTCCCGGCCAGGTGTCAGTTCGACGAATGCGCCGACTGGAATAATCGTCTTGACCGCGCCGGAAAGCACATCGCCAGCGCTCGGTTCCCATACGATCTGCTCGATGCGCTCGATTGCTTCCGTCACACCGGCGGAGTTGACGCCGGCCACGAAGATCGTGCCGTCTTCCTGGATGTCGATCTCGGTCTCGGTGTCTTCCTGGATGGCACGAATGTTCTTGCCGCCCGGGCCAATGACCATACCGATGAATTCCGGGTTGATCGTGACCGATCGAATCGACGGCGCGAACGGCGATTGCTCATCGCGCGGCGTCGGCAGCACTTCCATCATCTTGTCGAGGATGTGCATCCGGCCATCACGGGCCTGGGCCAGCGCCTCGCGCATGATCTGAGTAGTGATGCCGGCAACCTTGATATCCATCTGGATGGCTGTGATGCCGTCGCGTGTGCCGGCAACCTTGAAGTCCATGTCGCCGAGGAAGTCTTCGAGGCCCTGGATGTCGGAGAGGATGGTGTAGCCGCCCTCGCCGTCGGTGATGAGTCCCATGGCGATGCCCGCAACCGGGGCCGAGATCGGCACGCCGGCGTCCATCAGCGACAACGTGCTGCCGCAGACACTGGCCATCGACGTCGAACCGTTCGACGAGACGACCTCGGAGACGACTCGCATAACGTAGGGGAAGTCCTCTTGGTCCGGCAGGACTGCCTCAAGCGCCCGCTCTGCCAACGCGCCGTGGCCGATATCGCGCCGGGAAGGGCCGCGCATGAAACGTGCCTCGCCGACGCTGTACGGCGGGAAGTTGTAGTGGTGCAGATAGCGCTTCGACGTTTCCGGCGTCAGGTTATCGACCATCTGATCATCACGGGTCGAACCCAGCGTCGCCGTGCTGACAACCTGAGTCTGGCCACGGGTGAAGATCGCCGATCCGTGGGTGCGCGGGAGATAGCCGACCTGAGACCAGATCGGACGAATCTCCTCCGGACGACGGCCGTCAGCGCGGTAGCCATCGCTGAGGATCAGGCCGCGCATTGTCGCCTTGCGGGCGTCGTCGTAGGCATCTGAAACAGCCTTGCGGACGCCGGCGACCTCGGAAGCGAAACCGATCATCGCCTCAGCCATCTCAAGCGAGTTGGTGTTCTGTAGCTCGCGGATCTCCGCCATGCGGTTCGACTCGAACTCGTCGACGAAGAAGGCGACGGTTTCATTCTTCAGCGCGCTGATAGCGTCGTTGCGCTCGGTCTTCTCCGGGAGCTGCATCGCGTTGCTCAGTCGGTCGCCAAGGAAGGCGTTGACAGCCCGGTCGACGCCGGGATCACGGCTCGGGATCTCGACCTCTTCCTTGACCGCCCCAACAGCCTCGGCAAGGCGCACCTGGGCATCGACCAACATCTTGATAATGCGGTGTCCGAGGTCAATCGCATCAACGAAGATCTCCTCCGAGACCTCGAGCGCTTCGCCTTCAACCATCATGATTGCGTCGCGGGTACCGGCGACGACCATGTCCATCTCGGACTCTTCGAGCTGCTCGTAGGTGGGATTGATGACGATCTGACCGTCAACATAGCCGAGCCGGACGCCGGCAACCGGGCCTTGGAACGGGATTGACGACAGCGTCAGCGCCGCAGATGCGCCAGTGATCGACAAGATGTCAGGGTCATTCTGCTGGTCCGCCGAGAAGACGGTCGTCACGATGTGGACATCGTTGCGGTAGCCCTTGGGAAAGAGCGGCCGGATCGGGCGATCCGTCAAGCGCGCCGACAGGACCGCGTGTTCGCCCGGACGGCCTTCGCGCTTCAGGAAGCCGCCGGGGATCTTGCCCGCCGCCGACATGCGCTCCTCGTAGTCAACCGTCAGCGGGAAGAAGTCGATGCCCTCACGGGGCTGCTTCGACGCCGTCGCGGCCGACAGGATCAGCGTGTCGCCATACCTGATGGTGACCGCGCCGCCAGCTAGCTCGGCGATCCTGCCAACTTCAAAGATCATCTCGCGGCCGCCGACGTTGACCCGTTCCTCGTGAATGACGGGCATATTCTCTACTTGGCTTTCGTGCAGTTGCTGCATTGGTTCTCTTCACCTCTTCGTGCTGGGCGGCGTCCGCCCAGGTGCGTTCACTCTACGTCTCTCAAAATGGGCCACAAAGCTGTCGCGTGTGCGCTGGTTAGGGACTGGAGCATGCCGGCAAACGTCCGGCTCGCCACCACGCTCCAATTCCTAACCGGCGACCTCGTTCAGGTATGAATGATGGCCCGGTGTTGACCGCCGCCAAAGCCCCGCAGGCTCTGTTCGGCGTCAGATTCGGTTGCCGGCCTCTCCCTTTCGTTTCA
>JAUIIK010000167.1 GCA_030431755.1 Chloroflexia bacterium | reverse complement strand
TGACACGATCTCGAATCCGACGCTGCTTACGAATGACATCCCGGCGCTGGCGGAGATCGCAGTAGCGGCGGATGTGCCGTTCGTCGTCGACAATACCTTCGCGACGCCGCTGCACTGCAACCCGCTTGCCCACGGCGCAACGCTCGTCATTCACTCCGGCACGAAGTTCATCGGCGGGCACAACGATGTCAGCAGCGGCGCGGTGCTCGGTCCCGCTGAGCTGGTCGAGAAGATCCGCCGAACGTCGATCCTGACCGGCGCGGTCGCGACGCCCTTCGACGCCTGGTTGTCGCTGCGCGGTTTGCGGACGATGGAGCTTCGGGTGTCCCGCTCCAGCGCGACGGCGCTCGCCATCGCCGAGGCCGTGGAAGGGGCCGCCGGGGTCGCCCGTGTGCATTATCCGGGACTGGTCTCCGACCCGCGTCACTGCGTCGCCCGGCGCATGTTGACCGGTGGCTACGGCAGCCTCGTTTCGATTGATTTCGGGACCGAGGTGCGGGCCCGGCAGGTCGTTGACGGCCTCAAGCTCGTCCAGATTGCCGAAACGCTCGGCGGGCTGATGACGACGGCGGTCATCCCGTCTGTCAACTACTACCGCCACCTCGATGCCCAAGGTCTGGCGCGCATTGGCGTGAGTCCCGGCCTCGTGCGCTTCTCGATTGGCATCGAATCCGCCGACGATCTGACTGCCGACCTGCTGGGGGCTATCGCCGCCGCCTCCTGATCCTCGGAGGATGACCGGCGCGAACCCGTCTACAATGCCGTAACGAAGCCCTGAGACGCGCCATTGGAGTGAGCCCATGCCAGCCGAATACCCCTGCGCCGTGCCCTACGACCTCGAATCGCGGCAAGAGTGGACGCAGTTGATTGTGCCCCTTGACGAGTACGCCGGCCGGCTTGCGGCGGTGCGAGCACAGATGCGAGAGATGGAGCTTGACGGCCTGCTCATCGTTGGGAATGGCGCGAACCCCGCGAACATCGGTTATCTCGCGAACTACCGGCCCCACGGCGGTAACGCCCTGCTACTCGTCCCGCTTGACAGTGAGCCGGTCCTGACCGTCGATTACATCCTGCACGGCGAACCGATGCACTCGATGATCTGGGACGCGATCTTTGAGGACGTGCGGCCCGCGTCAGCAAGCCCAGGTACCTCTCCTGGAACGGTTGCCGAACTGCTGATCGAGGCGATACGCGAGGCAGGGCTGGAAGAGTCCCGTCTCGGCGTTGCCTCCCTCGCAAACCTGCCGATGTCAATTGGCATGGCAATGCAGGAGGCGCTGCCTGGTGTGACCTGGGTCGAAGGGGCATTGGCGGTGCTGCGGCCACGGGCGATCAAGTCCCCGCGTGAGATCGACTACTTCCGCCGGGCCTGCCGCATCACCCGCCGGGCGCTCGAAGCCGGGGCCGCTGCTTGCGAACCGGGTGCCAGCGAGCGCGAGGTCGCCAACATCATCCAGGCGACGCTGACCGCCGAGGGCTCGGAAACGATCGGCTTCGAGATGGCAGTCTCCAGCGGCCCGCGCGCCGGCATCAAGCATGCCGACCCAACCGGGCGCGAGATGGCGAGCGGCGATATGGTCTTTCTGGATTGCGGCGCGGTCGTCGGCGGCTACCACGCCGATCTGTCGCGCACCCTCGTCGTCGGTCAGGCCGGGAGCGATGAGCAGGCGTTGCTCGATACATCCGTTGAGATGTTCCGCGCCTGCCTCAAGGTGATCCACCCCGGCGCGCCGATCCGCGACCTCTACCGCGCCGCCGAACGTGTCGCCCGCCGGGCCGGCTTCAGCGCCGACTACATGCCCAATGGCCTCGGACATGGGCTTGGGCTATCGCTTTTCGAGCTGCCGTTTCTCGGCCCGCACGACGAGTCGGTGATGGAAGAGGGCATGATCTTCGCGCTCGAGCCGATGCTGGTGCGCTACGGCCTCGGCACGGCGGTCGTCGAGGAGTCGGTCCTCGTCACTGCCGACGGTGCTGAGGTGCTGTCAGGCGCTGAGTGGTAGCGCTGCCGGCTGCCTCCCGAGAACGCACGCATCGCCGCTTCAAGCCGATTTCGCAAGTCTTCGAATGAGAGGTGAAACCCCCATGAGGAAACTCCGCGTATTGCCGGGTCACGCCATCAAACCAACGCTCGGGACCGTCGTGGTCGTCTGCCTCTTGGCGGTGTCCGTTTTGTTCGCGGCAATGCTCCACCGCGATGCCCGCGCCGACCCGGTTGCCGGGACGATTTCAGCCTGCATATCGTTGTACACGGGCCATACGCGCATTCTGTATCCGGGGCAGACGCCGAATTGCGGCGCTGCTGAGCATCTGGTGCAGTGGAACGCTCAGGGTATCCAGGGGCCACCTGGTCCGCAGGGCGAACCCGGCCCACAAGGCGAAACAGGGCCACAGGGTGAACCTGGCGCGACTTCGGTTACGCGACGCCTCTCCAGCCAGGCCATCGTCTCTCCAGGCGGAACCAACACAGCCTCTGTCGAGTGTCTGGAGGGCGAGCACGTGACCGGCGGGGGATTCATCGTTAACGACAATACGCCGGAATTGCTGCCGATCATTCTTGCGAGTGATGTCTCAGGGGCCGGTAATGGCTGGAGCGTGACGATCTACAGCCTGGCAACGCAACCGGACGCCATGCAGATTCAGGCCGTCGCGATGTGCGCTGCGCCTTGAGCGCCAGGCTCCCCACATCTGCTCAGCCTGGCCGGGGTCATTAAGCGCCGGTGGCGAGACCAACATTCTGCTTGCCGCGCATCCAGAGCATGCGTGGCACCTCGCGCAGGCTGAAGTCCTGCGGCAGCGGCACACGCTCGACCATCTCGACGATGATCCGGTAGGCCTCGGTGAAGCCGGGGCGTTGCGGTTGGCGTGCGATGGCGAGCTCCTGGTGTTCCAGGCGTAGGTACTCCGGCACGAGATTGCGGATGAGCAGCAGGCCAATCGGGATGATCAGGAAGTCGTCGACGATGCCGATCAGTGGAATCGGATCGGGCACGATGTCGATTGGCGCGATCAGGTAGACGGCGAAGACGGCCGCGCCGATGCGGGCGTAAAAGGGCACCCGGCTGTCGCGGGCTGCCAGATAGAGGAGGTAGGTTTCGGTCCAGAAGCGCCCGGTCTTCGAGGCGATCCTGCCGAGGCGGCTAACAAGTGACATTAGATCTGTTCCTATCGCAAGCGTACGCAGAATGTAGTGCCTGAAGTATTCCCTATGAATGCGGCGGCAACCCGACTATCTGTTCACCAATGCAGTCATGTTTGACGGCCTGTTCACCCGGGCTGTTTAGCTCAAAGCGCGCCAGATTGTGATGCCGAGGCCGACGAAGGCGACCGTCCAAACCAGGAAAAGAAAGCCGAGCGCAACGAGGAAGACGCGCCACAGCCGGCCGCCGGCGTTTGACTCGGCCGCCGCCCGGTGGGCGCTTTCCAGCAGCTGCGTCGGGATCATCTTCGAGACGACGAAGTAGGCCAGCGGCACCGCCAAGGCGTCATCGAGAATGCCGATGAACGGCACCGCCTCGGGCACGATGTCAATTGGATTCAGGATGTAGAGAGCAAAGGCCAGCGCCACCAGCCGCGCCCCCCAGGATGCGTGCGGATCACGCAGCGCCAGCGACAGAGCGTAGATCTCGGTCGCTGCCTTGAGGAACCCGGCCCGAAATCGACTGATGCGCTGACGCAATGGCTCCCGCTTACTCGATCACGTACATGGCGCTGGTGTCGGTGTAGTCGGAGAGCAGCTCGACGCCGTTCTCGCGGAAGACCACCGAGTCTTCGACATGGTAGGTCTCGTTACCGTTGGTGGTGATGTGCTCGATCTGCATGACCATGCCCGGCTCGGTTAGACGGTCGTCATCGACGGTGATGAAGGGCCGGTCGTGGATGCCGAGGCCGAGGCAGTGCCCGAAGCCGTGGACGCCGATGCCGTCCGGCATCTTCGGCCCGGTGATCTCTTGCATCTTGCGCGCGATCTCGGCCATCGACTGGCCGGGCCGCAACCACTCGATGACCTCCTGTTGGCCCTCGGAGAGCGCGCCGTAGACAGCCTGCTGGCGGCCGCTTGGACGCCCGACGACCGCCATGCGCACGAGGTCGGAGACATAGCCGTCGAACGAGCCGCCGTAGTCGACGCGGATGATGTCGCCATGCCGGATCGGGATCTCCTCGGCCAGGTGGTGGCCGAGCGGCGTCCGTGGGCCGGCGGCGAAGACGTTGGCGAAGACGAAGTCCGCGCCGAGCTTGGTGATCGCATAGCCCATATGGTCGACAATCTGTTTCTCGGTGTCGCCGGGGCGGGTGAATTCGTAGGCGTTGGCGATAGCCTTCTCCGTTTGGACGGCGGCGAAGCGTAGCTGCTCGATCTCGGCCGGCGTCTTGACCATCCGGATCTCGTCGAGGACGTAGTCGCAGCTCACCAGCTCGGCATCGGGCAGATTCTGGCGCAGTTGATCGGCATGGTAGACGGGCAGGTAGAGCTGTTCGTAGCCGATGCGCCCGGTGAGCAGCCCCTTCTCGGCAAGCACGTCGCGGACCATCGCCATCGGGTGCGGGTTGAAGACGCCGTCGAGCAGCTTGTAGCCGCGGATGTCCTCGATGAAGCTCATCTGGCCGTCGCTGGCCTCCCGCCGATCCGGCACGGCGAAGACCGGCTCACCCTCGCGGGGCCAGACAACGATGCAGATACGGTCGGGCAGCAGCCGCAGGTCGAAGTTGTAGAAGCCCGAGCAGTAGACGACATTCTCCATCTGCGCGACGACGATGGCGTCCAGATCATGCTTCGCGAGCTGGTCGTGGATGCGTTGCTTATTCGTGAATGCGCTGCGGTCCGTCAAAGTCATTTCAGCTGTCCCTTCCCCCTGCCGGCACGCGCCGTTTCAAAAGTATAGGCGTGTTGGTTGGTCTAATCGGGCCAGACCCGGCGAAACAGCTCTGGATAGTCGGTTACAAGCCCATGCTCGTCGACGGTGATATCAGCAATGAAGCCGGACGCCAGACTCTCGAAACGATAGAGCCGCTCAGTGAGGCGCGTGTAGCGCTGGGAGGCTGGCGCGAGCGTCAGGTCCGGCACGGTGACGTAGACGACATCGATCTCGGCCGCCTCACCGACGTCGAGCTCCAGTCTGCGGATTGGCAGCGTGTTCGTGAAGGGTGTGATGGCGATGTCGATGTCGGTGCAGGCGCTGAGATTAACCGCGCTTCCGGCGTAGTCGTGATCCCAGTGGCCATTGGGTGTCCGCACGAGCTCAAGTCTGTCGCCGTCCAAATCCAGCGGACCGTCGTCAAACTCCGAAATCTCGTCAGTCACGCTGATGCTCAAACTCTTGAATATCCATGAGTCGTCGATTTCGATGCGATACCAGATGCGCGAGGGCCGATCGCTGAGGACAGCGACGACGAGGCCATCCACGTTATACCCGCCATCGCCCGACCACGCTTCGATGCAGAGATGCTCGTAGCCCGGCCAGGCAACTGATTCCCAGATGATGTGGTTGCGGGCGAGTAGTTCGATAGGTTCGAACGCCTGGAACACGTTAGATCGCCGGCGTCTGCGTGTGCCAGTCCGTCTTTGCCTGATACGCTTTCGCGATCTCGATCAGAACATTTTCAGTGCCAGTGCGCCCCGAGATGCAGAGCGAGGTCGGCAGGCCGCGCTCGCCGAAGCCGCTCATGACGGCGATACCCGGCACGCCGGTGATGTTGACCGCTGAGCCGAAGGTTCTGCGGCGTTTGCTGGAGTCGAAGGCGTTGAAGTGCTGGTCGATGGGCGGCGCGACATTCGGCATCGTCGGTGTCAGGAGCGCGTCGTAGCCGCTGAAGAGGGTGTCGATGTCGCGGCACATCGCGCCGCGCAGGCGCATCGCCCGCAGGTAATCGACCGCTGGGATAGCCAGCGCCGTGTAGGGGTTGATGCGGTCCTCCGGCGCGGTCAGGCCCCGCAGCTTCCCGGAGCGGATATCGTCCTCGAAGGCCGACGCCATTTCGGCCCGAATGACGAGCGCCGTGACCTCCGAATAGGGGTGCTCCGGTAGCTCGACGTGTTCGATAGTTCCGAACTGGCCCAGGACTTCGACGGCCGCCTCGAAATTTGCGCGGACATCGTCGTCGGCGGACTCGACCTCGCCATCGACGATTGCGAAGCGCCAGGGGCGTTGCGGCAGCGCGCCGGCCGGATAGCTATGAGACTCGCGCATCGACGAGGCGTCGGCGGGGTCATGGCCGGCGATGGCGTCGAGCACGAGGCCGCAATCGTGGGCCGTGCGCGCGAGCGGACCGATCTTATCCATCGTCCAGGAGAGCGCCATCGCGCCGCTGCGGCTGACCCGCCCATACGTTGGCCGCAGCCCGCTCGTCCCGCAGTTGTTGGCCGGCGAATGAATCGAGCCGGCGGTCTCGGAACCGATGGCGAAGGGCACGCACCCGGCCGCGACTGCCGCGCCGGAGCCGCT
This sequence comes from Chloroflexia bacterium, assembly GCA_030431755.1. GTDB lineage: Bacteria > Chloroflexota > Chloroflexia > Thermomicrobiales > CFX8 > JAUIIK01. The sequence goes on along the minus strand of JAUIIK010000167.1, from coordinate 3,587 downwards.
CGACGACCCGCCGCTCCAGGCGTCCTGGTTCCAGGGCACCTTGCAGGGGCCGGTGAAGGAGGCGTTGGGCTGTTCATACCCTGCGCCGCCGGCCAGCTCGATCATCGCGAGCTTGGCCACCAGCACTGCGCCGGCGTCGCGCAGCTTGCGGACGACGGTCGCGTCCTCGTCGAAGATCTGGTCTTTGAACGGCGCTGCGCCCCAGCTAGTCGGGTAGCCCGTCGCGGCGAGCAGATCCTTCGCGCCGTATGGGATGCCATGCAGTGGGCCACGGTCGATGCCGGCGGCCAGCTCGCGTTCGGCGTTCTCGGCTTCGCGCATCGCCCGTTCCTCGGTCAGCGTCACGACGGCGTTCAGCTCGCGGCCGACGGTGTCCAGCCGCTCAAGCGCTTCCCTGGCCAGCTGCGTGGGTGTTGTCTCGCCCGACCGGAGCATCCGGCCCAGCTCCTCGATTGTCTTGTAGTGCGAGTCGGCCACGGTTAGCTCTCTTCCCGGTAGGGTCGGAAGACGGTGAACGGGTCGATGCCGTTGGCAAGCGGCGTCTCCCGGAGCTTCGCGCCCTGATTGAGCTTGTCGTCGACACCCTTGCGGATGCGCTCGATGTGCTCGTCCTCGATCTCGTGATCGACCGAATGCCGGATCTGCTGGACGAATGCCTCGACAAGTTTCTCGTCGGCCATGCTGTGCCCTCTCCTCGCATCATTCAAGTGCGCCAGTCTAGCGCGGTTCCTGGCTCAGGCGTCTGCGCCATTGCCGATAATGTAGGCGTAATCGCCGATTTCGATGCGGGTTGCGACGCCCCGCAGCAGGACCAGCAGCGAGCGGTCGAATGGCGCGCGGATCTCTTCGAGTGGCTCCAGCGTCTGGGCGTTGACGACCGTACCGAGCAACGTGCCGCCAGCGACTGCCGTCCCGATCATGTCGATGCCGACCTCCGGCACGAGCAGGCCGCCGTGGTGGGGCCGGATCACCGCCAGCTCATCGACGATCTCCTTGGGCCCGAAGTCAACAACGTCGCCGTCGAGCAGCCCAACGTGACGCAGCGCATTGCGGAGTCCTTCGACCGTCCGCTCGATGTACGCAACGTCCGCAATCAGGCCGCCGCCGAACTCGGTCACGACCGTGCGGATATCACGCTTGACCGCCTCGGCGCTGAAGGTGCCCTCGTAGCCAGGCCCGCGATAGAGGATTGGCGTGTTGAAGGTTGCCGAGAGCGCCTCGTCATTCTCGATGTAGGCGTAGTCAACGGTGGCGAGCGCTCCGCCGGCGTGGAGGTCTAGCAGCACGTCTAGATCTTGGAGGAAGTCGTCGACGAAGGCCCGGCCAAGCTGCTCGGTGAGCCAGCCGTCGGCATCGCCTGGGAAGACGCGATTGAGGTTCTGCATGTCCTGCGGGGTGTGCCGGGTGTGGGTCTGGAAGGCGAGCGGATTGACGACCGGCGCGACGACGAGCCGCCCGGCGATGTCAGCCGGCGAGAGTTCCGCAAGCAAGCGGCGAATTGCCTCGACCGGCGCGACCTCGTCGCCGTGGATCGAGGCACAGATGCCGACGGTTGGGCCGGCGCGTTCGCCGTTGATCTCGTGGACGGCAATCCGCAGCGGCAACCCCGACGCCAGCGTGCCGACCTCGACCCAGCGGATGGTGTGCGTTCCAGTCATGACGTTCCTTCCTCGCGTCGCAATTTCCCGACGCATTAGAATACGCGATAGCTTCATGCTGTCGTCTACGCATCGTTTCAGGAGCACGATTGCTTGAGCGCGTTCGTCAAACAACTCTGATCGGGAGCCTCCGGTTGACGCTAGCCGCTTTGCTCGTTGCCGGGGCCTGTGCCGCGTGCATCAGCGACGACGCGGGCGCTGACCCGACGCCGGAGTCGTCCGCCACGCCGCGGGCGACCACGGCCATCGACGTGACTCCGGGCGCTTCCGGCGATCCCTCGCCGACATCCTTTCTGCGGCCGACATCGGTCGTTGATCCAACGCAGACTCCGCTGCCAGAGCCGGTGATGCTGGCAATCAACCGGGCGGCCATGGACCGCGACACGACAGCTGCCGATATTGTGATTCTGGACTTCCACGCCGAGACCTGGTCGTCGACTGCGCTTGGCTGTCCCGAAGATGGGCGCTCATATGCCCAGATCGTCACCTCGGGCTACGAGGTGTTGTTGAGCGTTGTCGGGGAGATTGCCGTCTATCATGTCGATCAATCCGGCGCGGCGATCGTTGAATGTAAGCGAGGCAACCGTGACTAGTCAGCCCAACGAATCGATCCGCAATACCGACGCGTACTACCACGTCGTGTTGGAACGCATTCCACCCCGGGCCGAGCCAGCCTTCCACGAGCCCGAGATGCAGGCGCGTGTCTGGGGCCAGCGCTGGGGCGTGACCAACGACGTTGGCCGGTTGCGTCTGATCGCGCTCCATCGCCCGGGCGTGGAGATGGAGCTGATCGACCCGGACAAGTACGACGACTCCATCGAGGCGCTGATCGACGACCGCGAACAGTGGTACTGGCGAGACTCGACGCCGCCGGATATCCCGCTAATGCAGCAACAGCACGACGGCTTGCGGGCGGCGCTGGAAGCCGAAGGCGTCGAGATCGTCGATGTCGGCGGCTCGGACGGCGACGTCAAAGCGGTCTTCACCCGCGACTCGGCGATCGCGATCAATGGCGGCGCGATCATCTGTCGAATGGGACCGGTCGGGGTGCCGCGTGGCACCGGGCGGCGCGGCGAGGAAGCCTACGTCACAAAGGTGCTCGCCAACCTTGGGATGCCGATCATCCGGACAATCGCCGGCACCGGGCTGCTCGAAGGTGGCTCATTTTGCTTCCTGAACGAGTCGACGGCCGCGGTCGGCATGTCCTTCCGGCAGAACGAGGAGGGCGCGCGCCAGCTCGAAGAGGCGCTGGCCGTAACCGGCGTCCGGCTCATTCGAGTCCCATTGACCGGCCACGCGCTACACCTCGACGGCGGCATCGTCATGGTCGATCACGACAAGGCCTTGATCAACGTCACGCGGCTTCCCTACTGGTTCCTCGATGAGCTGAAGGCGCTCGGCATCGAGGCGATTCACGTCTGGCCCGGCGAGGGACATGCCGTCAACTCGCTGGCCGTGCGGCCGGGACGCATCCTGATTTCGGAAGCCGCGCCGCGCACTGTCGACCGGCTCCACGCCGCCGGTGTCGAGACCGTTGAGGTGCCCTACAGCGAAGTCCGCAAGAACGGCGGCGGCATCCACTGTTCGACGCTGCCGCTGCTGCGTGATGCGGAATAGCGTCGCGATGCGCGTTCGGCGCCTGATCTCTAATGGCCAATCGTGGTGACTTGCGTTAGCGCGAATCATGCAAGAAGCCGTAGGGCTGGGGCTCGTCCCCAGCCGCAGTTTGGCTGCCGTCGATGCCGGCTGGGGACGAGCCCCAGCCCTACGAGGGGCGGCGGACTTTCCGCGCGGCGGAGACGTGGGATAAATGGACCACCGGGCGGAGCAATCCCCGCCCGGTGGTTGTTGAGGCTTGGTTGAGTGTGAAGGTGTTTGTCAGCCGGTGACGGCTGTGCTGGGCTCCTCTGACGCGGCATCGCTGCCCTG